>CATZMG010000108.1 GCA_958421655.1 uncultured Collinsella sp. | reverse complement strand
CGCACGTCCACGGGCTTGAGGTCCTCGGCGTCCGCCTCGCGAACAAGGTCGAGGTCACACACGACCAGGCCCGGTTCGGGACGAAACGCGATAGCGGGAAGCGCATTCGCCGACGAGGCGACGAGCGGCTTCATGGTCGTCGCGACCGTGAGCATGGCGTCGAACGTCGTCGGCAGCAGCGCGCACTCGGTGCGACCGCACCACTGGTTGGCGCACCAGCTAACAACCGAGCAGGTTGCGACATCGCCAACGGCGACAACCAGATCGTCGCAGGTAATACCGTTAGCCGACAGGGCGCCAAAGACGGTATCGGCATCGGCCAGCGTAGCACCGGCAGGCGAAACCTCGAGGACGAGCAGCGACACGGCAAAACCGGCGTCAACCAGCGCATGCTCGACGACCTCGCCAAAACGCTCTGACGAGGCGGTGTTCCAAACGACCATCGCGCGCTTAGGCTTACCCACAGCCGAGACAAACATGCGCGGCAACTCATCGAACGCGCCCAATCCGACGCGGACATCGACGCTGCGGTTTTGGAAATTGATCAGTTGACGGCGAATCATAGCAGTCCACGCTCCAAAAGCATCTCGGCACAAAGGTAGGAAACGTCCTCGAAGGACTTGTTGCGAATATCAAGGGTAAGGTCGGCGGCTTGGCGATACAGCGGACGGCGATGCTCAAACAGGCGCGCGGCATGCTCGGGAGAGCGGAAATCGGGGCGCGTGTCGGACCGACGAATCTGGCGAATCGAATCCTCGAAGTCACCCTCGAGGTACACGCACGTACCCATTTCGTGCATCAGCTCAATATTCACCGGCGTTTCGACGATACCGCCCCCGCACGAAACCAACAGGCTGCGCTCGCTTTGGAGCGAACGGAGCGCCGAGGTCTCGAGCTCGCGAAAACGATCCTCGCCCTCGGTCTCAAAAATCTCGGTTACCGACTTGCCGCAACGGCGCACGACCAGGCGGTCGGTATCGATAAAACGCCGCTTGAACATAGTGCCGACGTTGCGCGCGAGCGTCGATTTGCCCGCACCCAAAAAGCCGATAAAGAAGATATGGTCGCAGCCGTGTTTGATGTGCTGAGACATGGCGAAACCTATTCCTCGCAGGGAAGGTCGCGCAGGGCCCGGCGCTCAAAGATACGGAAGATCTGCGTGTACCACAGGTCCTGGGTTGCCTGCGGCTTAACCAGGATAGTATCGACGCCGGCAAAATTGCCGCTCCACACGTCAGTGTAGAGCTGATCACCGATCAGCACCGCCTCGTCGGCCGTGGCGCCGAGGCGCTTAAGACCCGCCTTGAGGGCAAACGGCGCCGGCTTCATGGCGTGGCTGATGGCCTCGAGCCCCAGCTCGCGTGCCGATGCCATGACCTGGTCGCGATGCCAGTTGTTGGACACCATGCACAGCTTAAAGCCTTTGGCGCGGGCGGCGTCGAGCCAAGCGGAAACCGCGGCGGGAACCTGCTCGGTGTCGCGCGGCACCAGGGTGTTATCGCGATCGAGCAGAATGGCGCGTTTGCCGTCGGCCCACAGGGTATCGAGGTCGATGCGATCGACCGAGGCAACGTATCGTTTGGGGCTGAAAATCCTCATGCTAATTCCAAGACTGTTGATGCTCTTCGTAGGTTTGCGAGAAGTACTCCTCGTCCTGCGTAATGTAGAAATACAGGTCATCGGAGTCGGTCGGCTCAAGCGTAGCCTTGAGTGCCTCGAGCGACGGAGAGCAGATGGGCGTGGGCGGCAGGCCCTCGTGCTTATAGGTGTTATACGGACTATCGCTCTGCAGGTCGTCGGCGGTAACCTCGCCACCGGTGACATACATCATGGTCGCATCGCTGTTGAGATAGCGCAGACCGTTGAGCTTGCCGGCAAGACGGTTGTAGAAGACCGAGGCCACGTGCGCACGTTGATCGGCGTTGAGGCCCTCGCGCTCAACGATAGAGGCCAAGTTGACGATGTCGTAGTCGGACATCTCCACACCATAGCGCTCCTTGATCTTGGCTTCGCAGCTCACAAAGTCAAGCGACTTGTACTCGGTCTTAAACTGATCGAGCATAGCGCGAATCACGTCATCGGCCGTCGGCGAATCACCCAACGAATAGGTCTTGGGGAACAAGAAGCCCTCGAGCGAGTCGTTGGCGGCGCCCTTAAGGAAGCTATAGTCGTCCACGTAGTAGGAGGCCTTGGCCTGGTTGAGGAAGTCTTCCTTAGAGATGCTGTCGTAGGCCTGGGCCACACGGTCGGCGACTTGATCGACCGTTAGGCCCTCAGGGATAGTCAGCGCATTGGAGCCCGCGTTGGGACCTTCCATGAGCTGCTGAACAACCTTGGTCGCATCCATGAGTGTGGTGAACGAATAGGTACCAGGCTTGAGCGACATATCGGCGTTGAGCTTTTTCACCGCCGCATAGTAATCCTTGGGATTCTCGACGATATGGTTCTCGGAGAGAATCGAGGCGATCGTATCGCCCGAAGCACCGTCGGGAATGGCCACCGTAACCTGCTGACCAGCCGTGACCTTCGTATCCTCACCGGCAAAGAAGCCCTTGACGGCCGGCACGACAAAGAAAGCGATCGCAACAAGCGCGAGCACGGCGACGACGCCACCGATAATCATAGGCACCGGGGAGCTTTTCTTTTGAGCACCGCGACGAGCATGCGTGTTGTAGCT
>CATZMG010000107.1 GCA_958421655.1 uncultured Collinsella sp. | reverse complement strand
CCTGCGGAGCCGTGAGCGGGGAGGGAAGGCAATCCGGCCTCCCGCCCTGCGCTCCGCAGCAGCCAGCGCCACGCGCTAGTAGTCCACCACCTGCTCCTCAAAGTACGCCTTCGGGTGGTTACACACCGGGCACACCTCAGGCGCCTCGGCACCAACGTGCAGGTGCCCGCAGTTCAGGCACTTCCACACCTTCACGCCCTCACGCTCAAACACCTCGCCCGACTCGATGCGCTCGACGAGTTTGTTGTAGCGCTCCTCGTGGGCCTTCTCGACGGCGGCGACACCACGGAACTTCTCGGCGATCTCGGCAAAGCCCTCCTCCTCGGCGGTCTTGGCGAACTCGTCGTACATCGTGGTCCACTCGTAGTTCTCGCCCGCGGCGGCGTCGCGCAGGTTGTCCAGAGTGCCCGGAACGGCGCCGTCGTGCAGATACTTAAACCACAGCTTGGCGTGCTCGGACTCGTTGCCCGCCGTCTCGGCAAAGATATTCGAAATCTGAACGTAGCCATCCTTCTTGGCCTTAGATGCGTAGTAGCGATACTTGGTGTGTGCCTGGGACTCACCGGCAAAAGCGGTCTCGAGGTTCTTCTTGGTTTGGGAATTCTCAAAATCCATAGGTGTACTTCCCTTCAACACGTGCCGCCCATAGGCTTTGAGCGACCTTGTCTTTAGGATGCCCTCAAGCCGCGAATTTAAACCTTACAATCCCGTTCTTCAGATTTGAGCGGGCTACACACTCAACCAACGATCGTCCTCGGCTCGGCAAAAGCCCTCGCGCTCCAGGTCAGCTAGAATGCCCGCGATCAAGTCGCACTCGACCGGCCCGCGACCGGCTGCCGCTTCCATCTCGTTAACGCCCACCACGGCATCAGCAAGCGTAATCCCCGCCGGCTGGCCATCGCGCGCTGCCAGCAACATACGCACGATATGCGCGCGCTTTTGGCGACGCGAGCCCTCAAACTTGGACTGACGACTATAGCCCGCCGAGCGCCTGGACGGATTGGGCAACGTCTTTTTTAGATATGCACCGTAATCTAGCAACGCGTAATACCACGCGCGTGGCGTGTCGGCATCGTCTTGAGGCGCGGCAAAGGGCGCAATCTCGTCCGCCGACGCACCGGGAGCCGCCGGACAAGCAGCCTGGATCAGCGGCACCAGCTCGCGATCGGGAACAGCCGGTACATCGGGAAAGAAATGATGCAAAAAGACCGTGCGCACGTTGGTCTCCAGATACACACCTGGAAGATCAAACGCAAACGACCGGATACCCTGCGCCGTTGCCGGGCCAATACCAGGCAGGGCGACCAGGTCACGCGTCTCGCGCGGAAACTCCCCGCCCCAATCCTCTACGACCCGTTGAGCGGCCCCATGAAGCGCCAGAGCGCGTCGGTTGTAGCCCATGCCCTGCCAAGCGTCCAAAACATCGGAAGGCGCGGCCTGGGCAAGCGCCTGCACAGTCGGAAAACGATCGAGCCACACCGGCATGCGCGCCTCCACACGCGGCACCTGCGTTTGCTGCAGCATGACCTCAGAAAGCCAAATGATGTACGGATCGCGTGTGCGGCGCCACGGAAGGTCGCGATAACGCAGGACCCCTTCCGAACGAATCATCGAACGAAAGGGGTCCTGAATCATGGCTATGCTCCTTATGCGGCGCTATTCCTCCCGGTAAGCACACGCGCAGGTGGCGTACTCGGGAAACGCTTCGCGGTCGGCGAACTTGGGATCGACGGCCGGGAACTGGCGATGAGCGACGATGTCGCCGAGCGAAACGGAATCGAGGTAGTCGCGCATCAACGCCTGAGCTCCGGCCCACAGGGGATGATAGCAGCACGCGCCCATGCGCGCACAGTCACCATCGGGCGCGGTGCAATCGTTCATAACCATAGGACCCTGAACGGCCTCGACGACCTGGCGGATAGTGACGTCGTCCGGACTAACCTTGAGACGCATGCCACCGTGGACGCCACGCAGGCTCTCCACAATACCGGCCTGGACCAAACCGTGCTGAATCGAGCGGGCAAACGAATACGGGACATTGACCTCTTCGGCAGCGGTGCGAACAGAAAGCAAACACTCCGGATCCTCGGCAAGCATCGCCAGCATACGAAGGGCGTAATCAGTCTTCCTCGATATGTCCATTTTTCCCCTTTCAAGGAATACGAACAGCTCGAACGAGCTCCGGGGCCGAGCTTGTGTCGAGACGCTAAATGACCGCCAGGACATCCAAATGGTAAATCGGATATCCACTGAGTGCCGCGCTTGGAGCGAAATGCATCAGATGCGGCGCACAGTGCAATTTAGTATAACCTAACCCCCCTGTCTCGTAGAACAGGTGTTGCACAACAAAGCTGTTGTTCAGACAGATATACTTATTAGATTTTACTCGCGTTCCCGAAGGCGCGGGGATTCTGGGCGAAGATGCACTAGGGCGATCGTTCTATCGAAACAAAGTGCATCAAACGCAAAAAGCCACGTCCGAAGACGTGGCTTTAATTGCGTTGGCGGGAAGTACGGGGCTCGAACCCGCGACCTCCGACGTGACAGGCCGGCGCTCTAACCAAACTGAGCTAACTCCCCAGGCAGACGTTCGCGTTTGTTTCCGCTCGCGTGCGCTGCGGGGATTAGTATACACAGAAGTCTGTCCGGCGCGCAACAACTTTTTTGAAAAATTTTTTGGGGCCATCCGGGAGGGCTTCCGGGGCTGAGGGCGGGGGTTAAGTTTGCTGCTCTACAGTCCTGCGCAAGACGGAAAGCACATTAAGTGCTT
>CATZMG010000106.1 GCA_958421655.1 uncultured Collinsella sp. | reverse complement strand
CCGGTGAACAGCTCGGCGCCGCATACCAGCACGAGCACCAGGCCCAGGCAAAAGCACAGGCCGCCCACGACGCGCTGGGCGCCCCAGCCCAGCGTGCCATCGCTCAAGAACACGGTAAAGAACAGGCCACCGAAGGCAATAAACGCACCGGCGAACATTGCCAACAGAAAGGCTTTTGCGACCGGCAGGTTGGCCTTGGTCACGCCGGCGGCCTCGGTCTTGGCCTCGATCGCGGCGGGCGCCAGGCAATCAGGAGCGGGGTACTCCGCCTTGGAATCTGCCATGTCAATCACTTCTTTCCTAATCAGCAGGGACAAGCGCTCCTATTGCTCTTGTCCCAAGCGGACAAAGTGGGAAAAGTCGTTGGCGGCCACGGCGTCGTACACGGCGTCGACGGCGTCAAAAACCTCCGGGGACATAGGGTTGTAAAACTCCGTGTCGCCCGGCTGAATCCCAACGAAGACGATATCATCACACGATTGTTCGATTTCCTCGATCAGAATCGACAACGGAAGCGAATGCGTGGTGAACATCGACTTGCGGGCCACATCGCGCTTGTCGAGCAAGCGGATGGACCCGACGGGCAGCGCCATGTCGGCGGCATCGACCAAGACCAGGCGAGGCGGACGCTCGCGCTTGACCTCGATGATGTCGTCCTCGGGCGTTTGGCCGCCGTCGATGGTGTACCAACCGGCGATGGGCACGTCCTCCATCTTTTTGGAGAGCACGGGGCCGGCGGCATCGTCGGCACGCAGCACGCTTCCCGCCGTGAGCACGATACCCGCAAACGGGGCGCCGTTCACACGTCCATCCACAACGCGGCCCATTACTGCAACCTTCCCGCCAGATACACGCCAGACACATCGCGCACGCGCTCAACCAAATCGCGAAACTTCATTAAGAACGCGACCTGCTGGGCATGCAGGCCAAAGTCGTCATCGAACACCGAAATGCCAGCCTTGGCCGAACCACGAAAACCGCGCTCGTCGAGCAGCGTGTCGCAGGCCTCGAGCAGCGACGGCACCGCCGCCTTGTCGAGCTGGCACTCGCCAAAGGAGCGGATGGCCTCGAACTTTGTCTTAGCCTCCCCCTCCGGCAGCGCGTCGACGAGCGAATAGAACACGTTCACCGGCACCGACAGGCGCGGCTCAAAGCAGTCGAGCACGCCGGTATGGTGGCCCACGGCGAGCGTGTAGTACAGCACGTCGCAGGCCTCCTGGGGAACGTCTTCCTCGGTCTCCACAAACTTACGCGTGAGCTCGTAAAAGACCACCTGGTCGGGCGCATGGTCCAGGCAGGGGTCGGCGACGCCCTCGGCAGCCTCGTCGCTTGCGCGCGAGGCATCGCCAAAGGAGCCGCCGAGCATACCGGGGCCCGCAAAGTAACCAGAGCGGTCCGTGAGCTCCATCTAGCGACCTCCGGCCAGCACAAGATCCTGCAGCGCCGAGTAGACCTCAACGCGGCGCGGATCGTCCTGCTTGTCGATGAGCAGCGCCATGGCACCGCGGATATCGCCCTTGGGCGCACCCTCGAGCGTATCCATAAACTCATTGGCAAGGTCGCGGCCGTAACGGTAGCCGCTCATGGCGCGAGCCTCGCGCTCGATGGCAACGCGCAGCTTGTACGGAACGCCGGGGTGCAGGATATCGGCCTGCTCGCCGGCGGCCTCCACCGTGGTCTCGGCATGGAGCTTTTGGTCAAGCAGACCGAGCGCCATGGCAAAGCCGTAGATGGTCTGCGCGGGGCTGGGCGGGCAGCCGGGGATGTAGACATCGACCGGCAGAATCTTGTCCGTGCCGCCCCAGACGCAGTAGTTGTCGTAGAAGATGCCGCCGGTGCAGCCGCACGCGCCATAGGACACCACGATCTTGGGATCGGGTGCGGCCTCAAAGGCGCGCAGGGCCGGCATGCGCATGGCACGCGTCACGGCGCCGGTGTACAGCAGTACATCGGCGTGACGGGGCGAGGGCACGACCTTGATGCCAAAACGCTCGACGTCGAAGACGGGCGTGATGGAACCGAAGATCTCGATCTCGCAGCCGTTGCAGCCGCCGCAGTCAACACGGTAGACGTACACCGAGCGCTTGATCTTCTTAAGAAGGGTCGCCTTGGCCTTCTCGATGCTCTCGTCGAGCTCGATCTTGGTCGGGCGGTACTGAAGCCGCTCGGGCAAAAACGTGGGTTCGGCCATGGTTACTCCTCCTTCGTTTCAAAATCCATGATGACGCCCTCAACCGGCGCCGGACCGGCGGGGATCTCGGGCGCATCGGGGTTGAGCTCGCGGTCGACATACTCCGGGTTCACGCCGTGGCCGCCCAGATACTCCATGCCGGGGCCCTGGGGCTCGCCGGACGCAAGTGTCTCGTTGGCAGCCATGCCGCGCGCGTTGCCGGTCTTTACGGCCGAAGCGGCGCGCAGAGCGTCGAGCTCGCGCTTGCACTCCTGGCACATACCGACGGTACGGGCGGCCTGCTCGGCCTCCATACCGCCGGCCTTTTGCAGCAGGCGCTTGGCGTAATCGATCTCCTTGTGCGGGGCAAACGGCTTGCCGCAGCGCGAGCAGTGCTCGAGCGTGTAGACGCTCTTGCTGGTGAGGTCGTCCTTGCTCATGACGGCCAGCTCAAATTCCTCGGTGAGCTTGATGGCCTCCATGGGGCAGGCCTCCTCGCAACGGCCGCAAAAGATGCAGCGACCGTAGTCGATCGACCAGGTAATGGTATCGGCCGCAAGGTCGGTGTCCATGCGAATGGCATCGGCCGGGCATGCAACGCCACAGGCACCGCAGGCGATGCAGAGCTCGGCATTGTGCTCGGGCTTGCCGCGCATGTCCTTGTTGGTGGGGAACGGCGCAAACGGGTACTTGACCGTCGCGTCGCCGGCCTTGGCGTTAACCTTCCAAAGCTTCAGCATATTAGAGCGCCTCCTCATCGAGCGGAGCG
>CATZMG010000105.1 GCA_958421655.1 uncultured Collinsella sp. | reverse complement strand
CGGCCTTACGGGACTCCTCGAGCACGACGCGACGGGACAGCACGACGTTGTTGCGGTTGCGGTCCATCTCGATGACGCGGGCCTCGATGCGAGTGCCCATGTAGGAGGTGAGGTCCTTGACACGACGGAGGTCGACGAGGGAAGCGGGCAGGAAGCCACGCAGGCCGATGTCGAGAATCAGGCCGCCCTTGACAACCTCGATAACCTCGCCCTCGACGTTCTCGCCGGAGTTGAACTTCTCCTCGATGCGGTTCCAAGCACGCTCGTACTCGGCACGCTTCTTGGACAGGACCAGACGACCGTCCTTGTCCTCCTTCTGGAGAACCAGAGCCTCGATGGGATCACCGAGTGCAACGATGTCTGCAGGGTTAGCGTCCTTGCGGATGGACAGCTCGCGGACCGGGATAACGCCCTCGGACTTAAATCCGATGTCAACGAGCACCTCGTCATGCTCGATCTTAACGACAGTGCCGTTAACGAGATCGCCCTCATCAAAGTCGGTAATCGTACCGTCGATGAGGTTGTTCATCTCCTCCTCGTTGACATCGTCAAGAGAGAAAATGGACGAGTTCTGAATCTCACTCAAAGGTGGACCCCTTTCGAACTACGGGGCCCCGATTGCTAGGACCTACAGAAGGGTGCGACAAGCACACAACGTTTAGGAACACTCGGGAGCCGACAGATACTAATGTGACGCTTATGCAATCACGTTCGTATAGGTTACGGGGAAATGGGTTCGATTTCAAGCGTGAACTGCGTTTTTTTACTCGTGTGGAGACTTTTTCGTAATCTTATGGACAACCGTCTCCACAACTTGACGATAAGCAGTTTGCCCATACGCCTTTGAGGTAAAGTATCCGGAGCCAACGATTCTGGAACGATTTATCGAGAAAGGTGCCCGCGTGCTCAAAGCAGTCGTTTTCGATATGGACGAAACGCTTCTTAGCATCAACCTCAACGCGTTCATCCTTCGCTATTTTAAGGATGTCTCGTCGATGCTCGCGGATATCGGTCGCCGCAGCCACGGTGGCACGATGGCACGCCTCGGCACCATCTTGGTCGACCTCAACGCCAATCGCCGAAGCGGCACGGATAATCGCACCAATCTGGAGTTCTACCAAGAAGAGGTTGAGCGCCGGTGCGGCATTTGCCTCTCGGACCCACTTATCTACGAGGCGTTTACCTACTACGACCGCGAAGTTCTTCCGTACAAGAACGACGATGTCATCAACGCCCACGCCATGCCGGGCGCACACGCCGCGCTTCAGGCCGTACAGGACGCAGGACTGCGCTGCGCGCTCTTCACCAACCCCAGCTTTCCGCAGGGGGCCATCGAGTGCCGCATGGGTTGGGGCGATCTGGCCGACGCCCCCTTTGAGCTCGTCACGCACATGGGAAACACCACCCGCTGCAAGCCCGATGCCACCTACTATCTAGAGCAGCTTCAGGTGATGGGGCTCGAGCCGCACGAGGTCCTTATGGTGGGCAACGATCCCAAGCGCGACTTCCCGTCCCCCGATTGCGGCATCCAAACCGCCTTTGTGGGCCAGGGCAAGCCCAGCCGAGCCACTTGGCGCGGAACCATGGAAGACTTCGCCCGCGACTTTAACGCCGTAGTAGAAGCCTTCTACGAACACCAAGTAGCCGACGAACTGTCATAGGACCCCTCGCTCCAAACAAAATGGCGCCGCAGGTTGAGCACAAGTCAGCGAAAATGCCCCTAAGCGAGCAATGTGCCTTGAAAGAGGAGGGCATAGGCCTTTTGGCCATGCCCGACGATTGAAAGGCAGATTGCCGCTTAGGGGCGTTTGCAGCGTCGACTGGTTACGCGGTTTGGTAAAACCGCGTAACTAGCACACCTGCGTTTTGCCGATCATGATGTTGAGGATCTCGACGTCGGTATCTTTCATACCCACACGGCCCACGTAGCCCATGCTGGCGATCGTCTGCTCAACGGTATCCTGAATGAGGCCCTCACCGGCACGGAAGCCGCGGCCCTGCATGGCCATATCGTGGCCCAGAATCGCAGCATCAACGGCAGCGGAAATCTTGGCGGCGCAACTCGCCTTGGCGCCATCGCACACGATGCCGCCAACGTTACCGAGCGTGTTCGAAACCGTCGCGCCAATCTGCTCGCGCGTGCCACCACACAGCCAGGTAATCGCGGCACCGGCACCGCATGCGGCGCAAATAGCGCCACAAAACGCCGAGAGCGCACCAATATAGCTCTTGATATGCACGGCGATAAGATCGGACAGCATCACGGCACGCACCAGGCGCTCATGGTCGCAGCGCAGGTACTCGGCATACTCCATAACAGGCAGCGCGCAAGTAATGCCCTGATTGCCCGAGCCGCACACAATGGCGACCGGCAGCGCGCAGCCGTTCATGCGGGCGTCGGACCCGGCGGCTGCACGGGCACGGGCACGGCAGGCGACGTCATCGGCACGTGCGCCCAGCAGCGTACGGCCCACCTCGGCGCCCCAAGCGTGCGCCAGGCCCTCGGCACTAATTGCGCCATTCAGCTCAATCTGACGCTCAACGGCAGCGCGGGCACCATCGATGTCGCCGTCCTCGATAAAGTCAATGATGGACTCGATCGACATGGGCGTGTCGGCGCTATCTGCCGCACGCTCGGCCACAACGCGCTCGGCGCAAGCGGCACACTCCCCCGCCGACTTGCCGCATACCGGAATACCGTCGAGCGTATGGCACGTAACATTAGTGTGGTGGTCGGTAATCTCGACGACCGCGGTATGGCCCCCGGCCGTGGCAGTCACCTTAATGTAGAGGTTGGGCACACCCTCGACAAGCGACACATCGCAGTAGCCGGCGTCAGCGAGGAGCTCGGCCACGCGCGCACGGTCTTTATCGTCAACGCTCTCGAGCACCTCGAGTGCGCTCTTGGCATCGCCGCCCACGGCACCCAGCACGGCCGCCGCCTCAATACCATGCATGCCGCCCGAGTTGGGCACGGTCACGCTCTTGACGTTCTTGATGATGTTGCCCGAGCAGGCAACGTCCATATGGTCGGGTTCGCAACCGAGCGTCTGGCTCGCCAGCGCAGCTGCATAGGCAACGGCAATGGGCTCGGTGCAGCCGAGCGCACAGACAAGCTCGCGGTTCAAGACATCGCAAAAAGCGGCATCGCGAATGGAATCGGTAGGCATAGGTATCTCCTGCTTACATAACGGACTGGGCTCTCAATAATAGTTAACTCTATTTATTTGATAACAATGCATCAAAAACCGCAACCCAAGTTCCG
>CATZMG010000104.1 GCA_958421655.1 uncultured Collinsella sp. | reverse complement strand
CAGTCCTGCTCGCACGAAGGCCACATTAAGTGGCCTTCGGCTCGTGCGGAACTTGCAGCGAGCAAAGCCTAGCCGCCCGACCCTAGGGTTAACTTGGATGATTCTAGCAAATACAACAAGCGAGATGCCTGCGACTTGCGGGCATCTCGCTTTATCTAAATAACGTGGCTGAGAATCAACCTTTGATATGCAGCTCTTACCTATCGATAGGAAACGCTCTGCTGAGAATCCTTCACGACTACGTCGTGGGCGCCGCCTTCGACGATGGAGGTGGAGCTGACCAGCGTCAGGCGCGCCTTTTCCTGGAGCTCGGGAATCGAGAGGGCACCGCAGTTGCACATCGTGGACTTGACCTTGTAGAGCGTACCGCCCACGCCGTCCTTGAGGGAACCGGCATAGGGAACGTAGGAGTCGACGCCCTCGACGAAGCTGAGCTTCGCGGCGCCACCCAGGTCGTAGCGCTGCCAGTTGCGGGCACGCGCAGAGCCCTCGCCCCAGTACTCCTTCATGTACTGGCCGTTCACGTTGACGCGCTCGGTCGGGCTCTCGTCGAAGCGGGCGAAGTAGCGGCCCAGCATCATGAAGTCGGCACCCATGGCAAGGGCGAGCGTCATGTGGTAGTCGTAGACGATGCCGCCGTCGGAGCACACGGGCACGTAGACGCCGGTCTCCTCGTAGTACTCGTCGCGAGCGCGGCAGACGTCGATCAGCGCGGTAGCCTGGCCACGGCCGATGCCCTTGGTCTCGCGGGTGATGCAGATGGAACCGCCGCCGATACCGACCTTGATAAAGTCGGCACCGCAGTCGGCCAGGAAGCGGAAGCCCTCGGCGTCGACAACGTTACCGGCGCCGACCTTGACGTCCTCGCCGTAGTTGGCGCGGATCCACTCGATGGTGCGCTTCTGCCACTCGCTGAAGCCCTCGGAGGAGTCGATGCACAGGACATCGGCACCGGCCTCGATGAGCAGCGGCACGCGCTCGGCATAGTCGCGGGTGTTGATACCGGCGCCGACCATGTAGCGCTTGTCGCCATCGAGCAGCTCGTTGGGGTTGGTCTTGTGGCTGTCGTAGTCCTTGCGGAAGACGATGCCCATGAGGTGATCGTTGTCGTCGACGATGGGCAGAGCATTGAGCTTGTTGTCCCAGATGACGTCGTTGGCGACCTTGAGGCTGATGTTCTTGTCGCCCACGATGAGCTGCTCACGCGGGGTCATGAACTCGGAGACCTTCGTCTGGTGGTCATCGCGACTGGGGCGATAGTCACGGCTGGTGACGATGCCCAGGAGCTTGCCCTTGGGAGTGCCGTCGTCGGTAACCGGCATGGTGGAGTGGCCGGTCTTCTCCTTGAGCTCAATGACCTGCTCCATGGACATGTCGGGGGTCAGCGTGGAATCGGACTGAACGAAGCCGGCCTTGTGATCCTTGACGGCCTTGACCATAGCGGCCTCGGACTCGGCGCTCTGGGAACCGTAAATGAAGGACAGGCCACCCTCGGTAGCGAGCGCGACACCCATGTCGACGCCCGAGACGGACTGCATGATGGCGGAAACCATGGGGATGTTCAGGGTGATTGCCGGCTTCTCACCGCGCTTAAAGCGGGTTAGCGGCGTCTTAAGAGAGACGTTGTTGGGGATGCACTGCGAGGACGAGTAACCAGGGACCAGCAGATACTCCGAAAACGTGTGGGACTCACCGGGAAAGAACGTAGCCATGTTTCTCCTTTTTCCATGCGACCGGTCGGCTGCAGGCCTCATAGGACCCAGCCCAACCTTGGGCGCCCAATACTGGGGAAGTATCTTAACGCACTTTGACTGCTACAATGCATGATTTAAGAAGAGCACACGAGGGTTTGACGCAGGCTTTGCGTTTGCCCAGCAAACACTTTAGCGGGGAGACGTGAAGCACATGGAGTACAAGACGACGGCAAAGTTGGTCATTCAAGCGTGCGACAAGGATCTGCCGGGCGTGTTCGGCCACGGCTGCGTCTTGCTGCTGCAGGGTATTGCCCGCGAGCACTCGCTCAACCGCGCCGCCAAGAGCATGGGCATGGCGTATTCCAAGGCCTGGCGCATTGTGAACGAGGCGGAAGGACAGCTGGGCTGCAAGCTCATCGAGCGCGACGGCGCCCGCGGGTCCAGCCTCACCCCCGCCGGCGAGCGAGCCATAGCAGTCTACGAGGAGTTGCAGGCCGACATCAACAACGTCATTGCCACCAAAGCCGACGCCCTCATCGCCAGCATCAAAGAGTAGCTAATTTGCGGAGGGCGTTGTCTAGGGTGGCGGCCACGATCAAGGGGTCGTCGGTGCCGGCGAAGAGGCGGACGGTGCTCCCCTGCTTGCCGCGTGGGGCTGAAAGGCGCGTCGTTGCGCCGCCGGCGAGCGATGTGCGAAACTCCCCGGGCAAAGCATCGAACAGCTCGCACGCACTACGCTCGATAAGGTCAAATTCAACTGCCGGGCCAAAGCCATGCTCCAGGATGCCGATCGCAACCGCATGATCGGGATGCGAGGTCAGTCCGGGATAGCGCACGTTGCGCACCATCTCGTTCGCGGCCAGATACTCGGCCAGCGCACGGGCGCGGTCGAAGTGTGCCTGCATGCGGACATCGAGCGTGTCCAGCCCGCGCTCCAGCACACCGGCCTCGTCAGCAGTCAATTCAAGCTTGGCCAAGCCACAGCCCTCAAGCAAGGCATGCGCGCACTCAGCCGCGGCATCCACGCGATGGCGCTTGAGCTGTGAGCGCGCGACCGATACGGCAACCAACTTGCGCGGAGCATCACCGGCGCATACACGATCGAGCGCCTCGAGCGACAGCACGGCACCCAGCCGCAGCGGATCGCAGCCAAAAGCCGACGCCACGGTGTTGTCAACAACCAGCAGCGCATGGGCCTCACGCGCCGCCCAACCCAGCGCACGCAGATCGGGCACACGCAGACCAAACCCGCCGATGGAGTTAACGAACCACCACAGGTGCGGCCCCTCGGCATCAAACGAAGCATCAAAGCCCTCGGACGCAGCGGCAAACGCCTCGGCGGACGGCGAGCCCACCAGCGCGACATCGCAGCAATCAAAGCCGCTCGCAAACGCATCGACAAAGTCGTCCGCAAAGGCCACCAGGCGGTCGCAGGGACGCACAATCCCCAGCTGCGACAGCCCTGCCGGCACATGCGGGGCCGCAAGCAACTGCGCCTCACGCGCGCCGGTCCTCAAAGCCCAAGCCTCTTCTAGCTGCTGTACGCCCACACGGCACCATCCCTTCATAAGCAAAAACCCACGATGCGGGTGTTCCCCGCATCGTGGGCAACGGCTGCAGTATAGCGCCGATATGCGACGAATCGCCTAGATGATGAGCGTGTGATAGTTCACGCTCGCACCCGGAGCCTCAACGGTCACGCCATAGGCCTCGGGATAGATGCGCGTCGAAAATACGAGCGCGCCATCGTTCACAAACACCTCGACCGACGAGACATCGCCAACAATGCGCACGTTGCGCACCTCGTCGACGG
>CATZMG010000103.1 GCA_958421655.1 uncultured Collinsella sp. | reverse complement strand
CACCATGCTTTCGAGCAGCAAGTCCCGCTGGAATCAGTTTACTGAGACCGTCCCCGAGATTCTCGCGGGCGAGGAGGTCGCGCTCGTTAATGCCGTTCAATGGTCTCAGACTGCCCGTAAGGACGTACTGATGGCCACGAACCCGAGCGCCCGCCATGCGCTCGATTTTGGCAAGACGGGGGAGCTTACCCTGCGCGCCTGCTTGGGCGATGCCGCTTCACGGGTCCCTGCCTACCAGCTGTTGTCCGAGGGTATGCGCTTTGAGGCGCGCCTTGCCCACGACGCCTGCGATTTCGATACCGATTACGTTTTTGAGGTCGATGACTGCCTGGAGGACTTTGGTATCGAGGAACTTGCCTTCGATCTGGAGCCTGCCGCATATATCGAGGAGTTCCGCAAGCAGCAGTTCGCGCGCTCAAACCGCAGCATGCTGCCGCTGCCCGCGGCACTCGGCGCCATTCGCCTAACGAGCGTCGAGGACGAGGTTCTTGAGCGCCATGCTCACGCCTACTTGGCTTCTCGTAAAGAACTTCTCTAAGATTTATTGACTTCCATCGTCTTTCGTATCATGTTGAGGGGCGGGTTTTCAATCGGTTGCGGATCGCATGCGATTCCGTCGTTCGGTTGAGACCCGTCCCGTCTATATTGAGACAACAAGAAAGGAATCTGCATGTCTGAGTTTGCTGCCGGTCCTGCCGGTCGTATCGAACGTGTCCGTGCCCTGATGGTCGAGCGTGGCTACGACGCCATCGTGGTGCGCGACGAGGCCAACCTTCGTTGGCTTACGGGCGTGAAGGGCGTCTTCGACTACACCTTCGAGTTCCCGCACGCTGCGTTTATTACGGCCGACCAGTGCCTGTTCCACACCGACTCGCGCTACCTCAACAGCTTTGAGGAGAACACGCCAGCCGGCAGCCCCTGGGTCTACGACATGGATGAGGGCACCATCCCCGGTTGGGTCGCCGGCAAGATCGCGGCCAACAAATGCCGCGTCTGCGCTGTCGAGGACGATATGCAGATTAATTTCTACCAGGGTATTCAGCGCGGCCTGGAGGACCATTCCGTCGCCTGTATGCTGCCGCTGATGCACGACGACATCCGCAAGATGCGCGCCATCAAGGACGCCGAGGAGATCGAGCTCATGCGCCATGCGCAGTCGATCACCGATGCCGCCTTCCAGCACATGCTCGGCTTTATTAAGCCCGGTATGACCGAGAAGCAGGTACGCAACGAGCTCGAGAACTTTATGTTCGCCAACGGTGCCGACAGCCTGGCCTTCGGTTCCATCGTCGCGAGCGGCCCCAACACCGCCAACCCGCATGCCGTCCCGAGCGACCGCGTGATCGAGAAGGGCGACTTTGTCCTGATGGACTACGGCGCGGGATACTGCGACTACCGCTCCGACATGACTCGTACCGTCGTGATGGGCGAGCCCACCCAGGAGCAGCTCGACCTGTACGCGCTCGTGCGCCGTACGCACGAGGAGTGCGTCGCCGCCATCCATCCGGGCGTCGAGGGCAACGACATCTTCAAGCTCTCCAAGAAGATCATCGGCGATGCCGGCTATGGCGATTACTATAACCATGGCCTGGGCCACGGTGTCGGTATCGATATCCACGAGCTGCCCAACTTCAACCGCAGCAAGAACACCATCAAGGTCGGCTCGGTTATCACCATGGAGCCCGGCGTCTACCTGCCCGGCGTGGGCGGCGTGCGCCTGGAGGACTATGGCGTGGTCACCGAGAACGGCTACGAGCCCTTCACCAAGACCCCGCACGACCTGCACGTTATCGACTGCTAGTCTACTTCGGTAGATAGTTTGGGGCGGGGCGTCCGGATCGATTCGGACGCCCCGCGTTCTCTTTTTATGCGCTCGCCGCAGGCGCCGTCTGCAAGTGTATAATTTCTATCGTATGTAATTTGGACGCTTGTGCGTTCTGCCCATAACAAGAAAGGTCGCTATGCCTACCATTTCTACCGCCGACTTCAAGAACGGCCTCGGTCTCCGCATCAAGGACAAGGTCTACACCATCGTCGAGTTCCAGCATGTCAAGCCGGGCAAGGGCGGCGCGTTTGTGCGCTACAAGACCCGCGACATCAAGAGCGGCCGCGTCGTCGAGAACACCTGCAACGCCGGCACCAAGTTCGAGAGCGTTATGCTCACCACCCGTGAGTTCCAGTACCTCTACAACGATGGCACCGACTACATCTTCATGGACAACGAGTCCTATGAGCAGGTTCCCGTTCCCGAGGACATGGTGGGCGAGAACTCCAAGTGGCTGCGCGAGAACGACGTCTGCCAGCTGCTCTTCGCCGACGATGAGCTCATGGGCGTGACCCCGCCGATGTTCATCGAGACCACCATCGTCCAGACCGACCCGGGCTTTAAGGGCGACACCGTCCAGGGTTCCACCAAGCCGGCCACGATCGATACCGGCGCTGTCATCCAGGTCCCCATGTACCTCAACGAGGGCGAGGTCATCAAGGTTGACACCCGCGACGGCAAGTTCGTCTCCCGCGTCTAGCAACCAACTCTTCTAGGAGGACTCATGCCCCAGGAAATCAAGATTGACGGCATCGGCATTTCGCCCGATGTTCTGACCGCCATCGTCTCGCGCGCCGTGTCCGATGTCGAGGGCATCGCCTCCGTTGGCGTCAAGGACCTTGCCACCAACCTTGTCTCCATGATGCTCTCGTCCAAGGCCCCGGCTTCCGAGCCGGCGGTCGAGGCCGAGGTCGTCGGCGACAAGCTCGCACTTACCGTGCGTGTCGTGGTGTTCTTTGGCTATCCGTTCAAGAAACTCGCCGAGGCCGTTCGCGCCGCCGTGGTCGCCGCCATCGATGCCCAGGTGGGCGTTGAGGTCGAGCGCGTTGACGTTTGCATCGACGGCCTCGTTTTCCCCAAGGAGTAACCTTTGAGCCTTAAGGTTTATCGCGGGCGTACGCTTGCCCGCAGTCAGGCGCTGCAGCTGCTGTTCCAGGCCGAGGCCACGGACAGCCCGCTCGAGCGCGTCCTCGAGGGTGATTTCCTGATTTCGAAGGGTCCCCTCGACCCCTATGCGCTGGAGCTGTGCCGCGGTGCCTACGAGCATATCGACCGCATCGACTGCGCTCTGCGTTCCGTTGCCAAGAACTGGGATCTTATGCGCATGCCCGGCGCCGACCGCAATCTGCTGCGTATCGCCGTTTACGAGATGCGTTTCCTCACCGACGAGGAGGTCTCGGACGCCATCGTGATCAACGAGGCCGTCGAACTTGCCAAGGCCTATGGCACCGACCAGTCCGCGTCGTTCGTCAACGGCGTGCTGGGCAAGATCGCTCGCAGCGAAGAGCTGCCGGGCGAGGACCTGTACCAGGAGCTGCTGGCCGAAGATCGCGCTCGCGAGGAGGCACAGGCTGCCGAGGCTGCCGCAAAGGTTGCAGCTGCTCAGGCCGAGGCTGGCGTGCTGGCCGAGGGCGTGGACGCTGCTGAGGCCGTCGAGGCCGACTCCGTCGAGGAGTAGTCATGCCAGAGGGTTCTGTCCGCAACTTTGACGAGATCTCGGACCGTTTGGATCAGATCATCGCTACCGTTCGCTCCAAGGATACCTCGTTGGAGCGTTCGCTCGATTTGTTTGACGAAGCGATTGAGCTGGGCTCCCGCGCGGTCGATATGGTCGACAAGTTTGAGTTGACGCCGCGTGAGGCCGACAAGCTCGAGCAGGAATACGATGAGGATGCGGCAAACGAATCCCAGGATAGCTAGGCCGCATCTCCGGATACGAATGGTTGATGGCATTCATGAAACGCGTGCGTCTTGATGACGAACTGATTTCACAGGGCATCTGCGCCGATCGCGCGGATGCCCTTCGCACTCTTATGGCCGGCTTGGTCTCGAGTGGCGGTGAGCGCTTGACTTCGCCGGGCCTTAAGGTGACCCCGGGCCTGCCGCTGCACGTGAAGGGGCGCATTCCCTATGTTGGCCGCGGCGGTCTTAAGCTCGAAGGCGCACTTGATGCGTTTGGCATCAATCCGACGGGCCTTGCCTGTCTGGATGTGGGCTGCTCTACCGGCGGCTTTACCGATTGCCTGCTCAAGCGCGGAGCTGCGACCGTTGTCTCGGTGGACGTGGGTCGCGCCCAGTTCGATTG
>CATZMG010000102.1 GCA_958421655.1 uncultured Collinsella sp. | reverse complement strand
CGGTGCTCATTTCCCAGTGATCACTCGGACCACTTCTTAGTGAACATCAACACCCTGGCCCCTCCAGTCCAGGACGCACAGCCAGTGCGAGTCGGCGTGGGTGTCGACCCCGCAGAAGACCGGCCCGCGGGCGCCGGGTGTCGATTCGGTTCTCATGTCTCGCTCCGTTCTTTCCGTGCTCGCCTGGACCGGGCAGACGGCACACTGACGGGGCGCGATAGAATGCGGTTGTTCGGGTCCGCGGTATCGCTCCATGCTCCTATTAGGTCATGCGGCGGTCTCGGCTCGCCGCGGCCCGCGCGGGACATGTCAGGAAACGAGGGCAGCCCTGTGGGCGCCAGCGGAATGTGGGGTCACCGCGCGGTCCGCATCTGATGGTGTCGACGTCAATGGTATACGGGTGCATCATCGACGTCTTCAATACAGAAGATATCAGTGCGGAGTGTTCTGAAAAAGTAACTTCAGGGCGGGCCCTGCGGTAACTCGGCATGGGGAGTGCGATTCCTTGATCGCTTACTTAATCTGATGAGAAATTGAGTGAGGCCGGAGCTTTGGCTCCGGCCTCCTTATATAAGGGCTCGGCAAAGCCGAGCCACCAAATTTACATCAGCCCCCAGAACATGTTTGAGAACTGTGCCTGAAGTATGTATTTGCAGGCCCCGAATCGGTGTTGCCTCCCGGCGCATTCCGCAGGGGGAGCGATATTTTGCAGCACGAAGTGCGCAACAAAATATCGCTCATGCCCGAGGACGCGCCGGGAGGCAACACCGATTCGGGGCCGAACATATAGATCTACCAGCGAATTTACAAATTCGTAAACTTTTTTGAAAAAAGTGCTTGCACAGTTCTCGAATCATAGGTTATTATCTTCCTCGTTGAACGCGCGGGTCCGACAAAACGAACCGTGAATCAACATCATAGCATGTCGGAGTGGCGGAATTGGCAGACGCGCTAGCTTGAGGTGCTAGTGACCGCTTTTTGGTCATGCGGGTTCAAGTCCCGCCTCCGACACCATCGCATTTGAGAAGCCTCTTCGGAGGCTTTTTTGTTACCGATAGACGGTGGGGTCCACGATGGAAACGCTTGAACGCAACGAGTGGGCAGACGTTGCCCAACTAGTCGAGATCACGAGCGATGCTGTCATCATCTGCGAGCTCGACGGAACCATTCTGCATGTGAATAATCGCTTACTTGGTTTGATGTGCGAGGAACGCGCCGACGTCATCGGTGGAGATGTTAAAGACGTCCTGTACTCGTCCGCTTTTGAACGTGCGACGGAACATCGTCTGCCATTTGAAACTGATGGCTCCGAGAACGAACTGATGCTCAAGTTGAGTGACGGCTCCTTTATCCCCGTCTTGGTTCGTGCGGGCTCCGTAACGCCTCCACGCATCTTTGGGCGCCGCGCGCCACGTGTCCTGGTGGCGCTCCATAGCATCGAAGAACAGTATTCGCACGACCGTCAGCTCAAGCGTGCTCTTTCGGAGCTTAGAGTGGCGAACAAGCGCCTCTCTGGCACGCTCTCGGTCATTATGAGTACCGTGGGCTCCGATGAGCTGCCCAGCCTACTTGATACCGTTTTGAACCAGCTTGTAGGAACGCTCGATGCTTCGGGTGCCGCTATCTATTTTTCTGAGAGCGGCGGTTTTAAACTTCGCGGTGTTTCCAAGGAGCTGTACGACAGCTACCTGCCTGAGTTTTTGCCGTATGGCGCTGGCATTCCGACGTATGTTCTTCGTGAGTCGCGTGCCTGTCGCTTGTCGATTCAACAGGACCTTGAGGGTGATAAGGCCGCCTCCGGTATGTTTATGGACTTGGACAATCGTTCTAAGCACCTGTTGCGCATGCAGGATATGCCTCCGTACCGCAGCGAGATCTGTCTTCCCGTTTTTTACGGTACGCAGATTCTTGGCGTGCTGGAAGTTGGTTGGAAACGCCCTCAAGCACCGCTCGCCTATGACGTTAATGTACTCGAGGTCATTTGCGATTACCTGTCTATCCAGCTGGTCGGCATGGCATCGAGCCTTCGCTCCCGTCGCACGGCCGAGCTTGGCCGCTCGCTCAATGTCTTGCGTGATGAGTTGTTTACCTTTCTAGACGATTCCGCCGCGGCTACCCAGGCGGTATCGTCCGAGATCTGCAATATGCTTAACTGCCATTTTTGCCCTGTTGAGTATGACGCCAGTCTGGATTCCTACGTCATAGATTTTGAAGGCGGCAGTCGCGTTGCTTTGCCGGACGATCCCGAGAAGCTTTTCTTTTCCACGACGGCGCCAGCGGCACGTCTGGGGGCTGGACCTGATGGCTTTGAGGCATCTGTTTTGGGAGGTACGAGTGCCGAGGACCTTAAACACGTCCGTATAACTCGCGTTGACGAATCGATGCCTATGGGAGGTTGGCTTAGGGCGCATGGTCTGCCTTGTCAAGGTCTCTACGTCGACTCCGGCATCGAGGCGGGGCGCCCGCGCTCTGAGGGTGATGGCAAGCACAGTAACGACGCGATTGTTCCTGCTTCTGTTGCGAAGAGCCCGACGACGCGCGCACTGCTGCTTCGTGATGGCAGCCAAGAGCCGATTGATGATCTTGAATATGACTACCTGGTGCACTTGGCGCATGACTTTGAACTGATCTACGAAGGCGAATCTCAAAAGCGCGAGGAGCGCCATATTGCTCAGACCCTTCAGATTGGCATGAGAAATTCCCTGGGGGATGTTCCGGGTATCGCAACCGATTCGGTGTACCTGTCGGCCACGAACTCGGCGTTGGTCGGCGGCGATTTCTATACGCTCATCCGTCTTCCCGACGACTGCGCCGTCATGATTCTGGGCGATGTGTCTGGCAAAGGCATTGAGGCTGCATCGATGTCTGCGCTCGTCAAGACGGCCCTGACGGCATATGCCTGGGAGGGCGCTGGACCGGCCCGCATGGCACGCTCCCTTAACAGCATGCTCATGGGCTTCTCGAGGGTCGAGACGTTCGTGACGGCCTTTATCGCCAAGATTGACCTTAAAGCCGGACGCGCAACGTATTGTTCGGCGGGCCATCCTCCGACCATGGTCATTAGGCCAGAGTCGATGCCGCTGGGTGGCGGCGAGGCCCGTGGAGGAGAGGTCGAGCTGCTTGGATGCCAATCGGGCGTAATCGGTGCCTTTGAGAGCATGGTGTACGAGACAGGCGTGTTTACGTTCGCTCCTGGCGACATGCTCTTCATGTATACGGACGGAACGATTGAGGCCCGCGACCGCACCGGAGCGTTCTTTGGCGAGCAGCGCCTTCGTGACCTTCTGCTCTCTGTCTCGGGTGAGGGCGTATCGGGAATCTGCGGCAAGGTCTTGGGCGAGCTTGACCGATTTACCGAATCGGCGCTGGACGATGACATTGCATTGGTGTCCCTTGAGTTTTTACGGGGCCGGTCCTAAACAGCGACGCTGGGCGCGTCGAATCCGCACGGTTGCGGAAACGCATGCATCGAACAAGCTCTTTTGGGGAACCATGGTCGTATGAATGAGTGGAATGACATAGCGGTTTTGACGCCACCAGGCGATATCGACATCGCCACGGTGCCTGCGCTGCGTCGGCGGTTGGATGCTTTGATTGGCCGCGGCGTGCGTCGTGTCGTCATCAACTGTCAGGCTGTTAGCTTTATCGATTCGACGGGCTTGGCATTCCTGCTTACGCGCGCTCGTGAGCTCATGAGGCGAGAAGGCCTGCTTTCGCTCGTCAATGCATCAGGTGAAGTTGTTCGCTTTTTGGAGATTGCTCGTCTTGTCGATATCCTTCATGTCGCGGGGCCGGCACGGGAGTCTATTCCCGCCATTCCGGTGGGGGAGCTGCCTCGCTGGAGTAAGAGCGTCGAGGTCCGTCAGGGTATCGAGAATCTTCCATACTACCGACATCGCATCGCCGAACTCCTTGAATCGCTCCCGTTGCGCCGTGACGAGCGCTACGATGTCGCATTGGCGTCGGGGGAGGCGCTGGGTAATGCCTATGACCATGCGGGCGGTATCGGGTGCGTCCTGACGGTTCAGGCCTATGGCGATCGCGTTGTGGTTGAGGTGCTTGATCGAGGTGCCGGCTATTCTATCGATGAAACGAGCGAACCGGTCGCATCCGAGGAACGCGGCCGTGGCATCAAGCTTATGCGTATGCTCGTCGATAACGTGGAGGTTGCTCGTCGTACGGACGGCGCCGGCACGCGCGTGCAGATGGTGAAGCTGTTTAGCGGAGCACTGGAATCGTGTGCCTAGCCAATCGCTTTAGCGCGTTTAGCTACTAAGAACATGCGGCAGACAAGTTTTTTGAAAAAAGTACTTGCGTCTTTTGGACAACTCGCGTAAATTAATAATCCGCAAGCGGACATGGCTCAGTTGGTAGAGCACAACCTTGCCAAGGTTGGGGTCGCGGG
>CATZMG010000101.1 GCA_958421655.1 uncultured Collinsella sp. | reverse complement strand
TGCCGACGGTGTCGATGTGGGAGTCGATGGCGATGATCTTGTCGCCCTCGCCCATAAAGCCCATGACGTTGCCCAGGCCGTCGACCTTGACCTCGTCATAGCCAAGGCTCTCCATCTCGGCCTTGATGCAGGCGACAACCTCACCCTCCTCGCAAGACTCAGAGGGATGGGAGATCATAGCGCGCAGGAAGCGAGTCATATCAGCACGATGGGACTCAGCAGCAGCCTTGATAGCGTCGAAATCGAGTTCTTTAGCCATTGTTCATAACCTTTCAAACGAAGGAATCTACCTGTGAGGTGGCGGAGCGATACCTATTTACTCCGCCCCAACGATTAGCAAGTGGGATATTCGCCTTCCCAAACAATGCGGCGATACTGGTCGGGATCGGTGTCGCCCTCGGTGGAGAAGCAGAGCACGGAGCTCGTCTTGTCCAGGCCGATGAGTTCCTTGAGCTCGGCGTACTCGGGATCGAGCATGAGGGTCTCGACCAGGCCGGTGGTCACAGCGCCGGACTCGCCGGAGATGACGCGCGGGTCGCCCTTCTCGGGAGCGCCCAGGGTGCGCATGCCGCGAGCGGTGACCCAGTCGGGGCAGGACACGAAGGCGGTGACGTGGTTGCGCAGGATATCCCAGCCCAGAATGTTGGGCTCGCCGCAGCACAGACCGGCCATGATGGAGGGCATGTCGCCGTCCACGATGCGCGGATCGCCGTCGCCGGCGGCAGCGCCCTTGTACAGACAGGCGGCAGGCGCGCACTCAGCCACGACGAAGGTGGGCGGGTTATCGGGATACAGGTTGGTGAAGTAGCCCACCACGGCGCCGGCGAGCGAACCCACGCCAGCCTGGACAAACACGTGCGTCGGGCGGTTGATGGCCATCTCGCGCAGCTGCTCGGCAGCCTCGGAAGCCATGGTGCCGTAACCCTCCATGATCCAGGACGGAATCTTCTCGTAGCCCTCCCAGGCGGTGTCCTGAACGATGACGCCGCGCTCGCAGGCATCGGCCTCGGCGGCGGCCATGCGCACGCACTCGTCGTAGTTGACCTCTTCGATGGTCACCGTGGCGCCCTCGGCCGCGATGTTATCGAAGCGGGGCTTGGTGGAACCCTTGGGCATGTGCACGACGGCCTTCTGGCCCAGCTTGTTGGCAGCCCATGCCACGCCGCGGCCATGGTTGCCGTCGGTAGCGGTAAAGAAGGTGGCCTGGCCAAAGTCCTCGGCCAGCTGATCGGAGGTCAGGTAATCGAAGGTGCAGTCGGCAACGTCCTTGCCGGTCTCGTCGGCAATATAGTTGGCCATGGCAAACGAGCCGCCCAGAACCTTAAAGGCGTTGAGGCCAAAGCGATAGCTCTCGTCCTTAACGCACAGGTTGGACAGGCCCAGGCGCGCGGCCTGGCCGTCCAGGCGGGCAAGCGGAGTGACGGTGTACTGGGGGAACGACTGGTGGAAGGCGCGGGCCTTCTTCACGTGGTCGAGGCTCATGATTCCCAAGTGCTTGTCATCGCTCTTGGGCATCGTGTTGCCCGCCCACTGGATCTTATCGGCCATACGGTGAACTCCTTAAGTCCTCTCTTGCCGGCCCCCGCATACGCGTTTCAGCCCATTCCCATTCATGCGACTGAACTTTTATGTGGATGCCAAACAAAAAGTTTGTTAGCACTGTTCTATCACACTTTTTGATTGGCATACCTAACGAATTGTTTGTTGCCGTAATCGGTACTTTTTCGCCGCCGAACGGTCATGAATTGCCTTGTTGATGGATTTGTTTGCGGTCAAGTGTGGTTTATGGCAAAGTGTGCCCAAACTAATTTTTAGGAAGGCACCCATGACCCCCGCACAGATTGAGTTTTACAAGCGCCTAGCACACGGCCTGGCGCTCCAATTTGGCCCCAACTGCGAAGTCGTCGTCCACGATCTGGAAACCGAGGACGTGGACCACTCCATCGTAGTGATCGAAAACGGCCACGTCAGCGGGCGCAAACTGGGTGACGGCCCCAGCCATATCGTGTTTGAGTCCATGCACGAGGGCACCACCGACGTGCACGACCGCGAGCCATACCTCACCAAAACCACCGATGGCAAGCTGCTCAAATCGTCGACGATCTTTATCCGCAACGACGAAGGCAAGCCCGTCGGCATTTTGGGCATTAACTTTGACATTACGCTCATGAAGGCTTTTGAGCGTTCGCTCGACGCCTTTACCGGCACCGGCGGCACGGGCTATACCGAGCCCGAGCCCATTACCAAGAACATCGGCGACCTGCTCGAGGACCTGCTGCACGAGTGCGAGCAGTTTGTGGGCAAGCCCGCGGCACTCATGACCAAAGACGAGCGCATTCGTGCCATTGGCTACCTCGACCGTCGCGGCGCCTTCCTCATTTCCAAGTCGAGCGAGCGCGCCTGCGAGTTCTTTGGCATCTCCAAGTACAGTTTTTATAGCTACCTCAATGAGGCCAAGGCGGCGGCCGGCGACAAGTAGGCGCTCGCCTGGATTGCCCCTCCCCTTTTGGGCGCGAGTTCTGGAAAGCACGAATCCAAGACCGAGCCACTTGGGAAGTTCCATATAATCGATGTCATTAGTATTTCGAAAGGATGGAACAGAATGGCGTTGAGCAAGGCATCATGCACCGGTCGCGGATTGATTCCGGCAATTGGTGGACATGTGCACCGCATGTTCGATGAGGGTGAAGACGACCTGTTTTCGCTGAGCCTTGACGATGTGATGGATGATCGCCCGTGGACCGCCGACGAACTCATGGGCGGCGGCGCGGCTCGCCCGTCAAGCCCCAATCCCGCACTTGCGCCTAAGACCGCATCTGCGCCGACTCCTGCGCAGTCGGCTGTTTCGACGCCCGCGCCTACACCCGCACCCACTTCGGCGCCCACGCCCGCTCCCCGCCCCGCAAGTGACCCATCCGAGACGGCGGCATTTCTCGCAGCAGCGACGCAGGGCAAATCGGCCGACAGCACTGTTATGTACAGCGCCCAGCAGTTGCCTGTTCCTGCGGCACGCAAGCCTCCGGTCGCAAGGCTCGATGAGCCCGTTGCCCATCAGGTTGCCTACGATTCCTGGGCTGCAACCGATCTGGATGAGACCTCTACCGGCATGCCGGCGCTCGACGTTCCAGTTAACCCGCTTTTTGCCGCCAACACGAGCGCCGCAGACTATGAGGGCGGTACGGCATATTCCGATTATTCCGATGGCTATGCTGGCAACAGTCGCATCGAGACCGAGGACTATGGCACCGCGTCGAGCGATTATCCCAACGATCCGTACGCTGCCACGCCCGCACCGGAATATGACCCGGAGGCCGCGTCCGCGCCGGCGTATACCAAAAGCACGGGCGAAGAGCGCTTCGCCGATTATTACGCCGAGGAAAAGGCACTGCGTTTCTCGGAATTTCCGCAGGCAGTCAAGGTTGCCTTTATCGCCATTATCATTGCCCTGCTCGGTGTCATTGCATTTGAGGGATTCCAGCTGTTCCGCGGCCCCACCCAAGCGGAGTCGGAGACCCAGCAAAAAGAGGACGATAACCAGTACCTGGACATCAACACCCTCAAGGGCGACCCCAACGACGGGGACGACGAGTAGCGAGGGCTGAAGGCGGCCACAGGATCCCGCATCCAGCACCAGCTTCTTAGTGCTGTTTTGTCATCCAGCTACACTTTTCCGAAGTTTTAAGGTGCCTATTTCGACACTTTTCCGGATTTTATACTCTGTCCCTCCAGATGCGCTTTACGGTGCAGGCGTTGGAAGAAGGGCCATGTGCCGCTGGCGGCCCACATGTTCTGCAGATCAAGCTGCTCGGAGACGGCTCGCGCGAGCCGTCCAGCTGGAAGCTTTTTGC
This sequence comes from uncultured Collinsella sp., assembly GCA_958421655.1. GTDB lineage: Bacteria > Actinomycetota > Coriobacteriia > Coriobacteriales > Coriobacteriaceae > Collinsella. The sequence goes on along the minus strand of CATZMG010000101.1, from coordinate 630 downwards.
CGACGGTGCGTGCGTTGCGGACGGATCCGGCGCCTTTGCCCGCGAGTGCTTCTGCGAGGGCGCCGAGGTGTTCCTGGACCTGTGTCGCGACGCCGTGCACGCGGCCGAGCTGCACCAGTGGAGCCAGAGGGAGTACGAGCTGCTGAGCGCGGCGCGCGGGATTGCGGGGGTGTAGGTGGGCAGATAAGCCATCGGCAATTCCGAGATGGCAAGGGCCGGGAATTAGATTCCCGGCCTTTAACCTAGCACTGCTTTATAAGATCGAGCACCGCGGGAATGTCATCGGCATTACGAAGAGCAACATAGGTCGGTAGGCCTGGGCCAAATCCACCCTGCGTACGTTTGTCCTGGCACATGTCCTCTGGATCAATTAGGTCATCCACGCTCTTTGCCAGGCCGACGGCAATCCAGCCACCGTTGCTGGTCCTACCTTCTAACACGGCATGCAGTTTTCGCTTGCCCGACCTGAAGCCTACATAGTACTTGGCTATGTAGGACTCCCACGAAGGGTTACCACTCAGAACGGACTCGCGCACCTCATCGAAAAGCTTCTGGTTGAGCCCACCTTCGGCAAAGTGAACCGCCTCCCATTTCTTGGACATGAGAAATGGGAGGCTTTTTATGCGAGTC
>CATZMG010000100.1 GCA_958421655.1 uncultured Collinsella sp. | reverse complement strand
ACCTGTGTCACCGAGGGCGACAAGTCCATGAACTTCGTGCTTGGCGGCAAGGGCGCAAACCTTGCCGAGATGAGCCGCATCGGCCTGCCGGTTCCCGGTGGTTTTACCATTACCTGCCAGACCTGTGTCGAGTACTCCGGTGCCGGCAACGTCTGGCCTGAAGGCGCGCTCGATGAGATCGTTGCCGCCGAGGAAGACCTCGAGTCCCGCTGCGGCAAAAAGCTCGGTGACGCCTCCGATCCGCTGCTCGTGTCGGTTCGCTCGGGCGCTCCGTTTTCCATGCCCGGCATGATGGACACGGTCCTCAACTTGGGTCTCAACGACGACTCCGTTCAGGGTCTCATTGCCCAGACGCAAAACCCGCGCTTTGCTTGGGATAGCTACCGCCGCTTTATCCAGATGTTTTCCAACGTCGTCATGGGCGTTGACGCCGACCTGTTCGAGAACGCCCTGACCCAGGCCCGTCTGGTCGCCGGTGTTCGCGTCGATTCCGAGCTTTCGGCCGAGGACCTGCAGGAACTCGTCGAGACCTTTAAGGGCATCTTCTCCGAGAACGTCGATGCCGCCCTGTATCCCGAGCTCGAGGTCGCTGACGGCAAGCCCGTCTTCCCGCACGACCCGGAGCTTCAGCTACGCCTTGCCATCCAGGCCGTCTTTGGCAGCTGGATGAACGAGCGCGCCTGCATCTACCGCAAGCAGCATGGCATTTCCGACGAACTCGGCACCGCCGTCAACGTGCAGGCCATGGCCTTTGGCAACAAGGGCGAGACATCTGCGACCGGCGTTGCCTTCACGCGCAATCCGGCCGACGGCACCAAGGAGTTCTACGGTGACTTTTTGGTTAATGCCCAAGGCGAGGACGTCGTCGCCGGTATCCGCAACACCGAGCCCATCGCCGACCTCAAGACTACCCCGGGCCTTGAGTCCGCGGGCGAGGAGCTCGAGCGCGTCTTCCTGACGCTCGAGGATCACTATCGCGACATGTGCGACATTGAGTTCACCATCGAGCAGGGCAAGCTCTGGATGCTCCAGACCCGCGTGGGCAAGCGAACTGCCACCGCCGCCCTGCGCATCGCCATCGAGATGGTCGAGGAGGGTCTGATCACCCGCGATGAGGCTGTGAGCCGCATCGATCCCGCGCAGCTCGACCAGCTCCTGCACCCACAGTTCGACGCTTCCAAAAAGTACGAGGCTCTCGCCAGCGGTCTTAATGCCAGCCCCGGTGCCGCCGTGGGCGAGGTCGTGTTCTCGAGCGACGACGCCGTCGCGCGCGCCAACGAGGGCCACAAGGTCATTCTGGTTCGTTGGGAGACCAACCCCGACGACCTGAAGGGCATGGTCGCCGCCGAGGGCATTCTGACCAGCCACGGTGGCAAGACGAGCCATGCCGCCGTTATCGCCCGCGGCATGGGTACGCCCTGCGTCTGCGGCGTTGAGCGCTTCCATATCGACGCCGCCGAGAAGGTCGTGCGCATCGAGGGCAGTGACCGCGTGCTGTACGAGGGCGACGTTATCTCCATCGACGGTACCCAGGGTATCGTCGTCGACGGCGCCGTTGATCTGGTCTCGGCCGAGCTCACCGGCGACCTGGACACCATCCTGTCCTGGGCCGACGAAATCCGTTTGGACGAGACCAGCGGCCATGCCAACCATGTGCGCGTCAACGCCGACAACCCCGAGGATGCTGCACTCGCACTCGAGTTTGGCGCCGAGGCTATTGGCCTGTGCCGCACCGAGCACATGTTCCTGGGCGATCGCAAGAACATCATCCAGAGCTTTATCCTTTCTGACGATGAGGCCGTGAAGCAGCAGGCCCTGGCCGACCTGCTCAAGGTTCAGACCGAGGACTTCCTGGCGATGTTTAAGACCATGTCCGGTCGCGATGTGGTCGTTCGCCTGCTCGATCCGCCGCTTCATGAGTTCCTGGATAATCCTCGCGAGCTTGAGGTCGCCATCACCAAGAAGGAAGCCGCTGGCGCCAGCGAGGAAGAGCTTGCCGTCCTGCGCGCCCGCCTGCGTCGTATCGACGGCATGGTCGAGTCCAACCCGATGCTCGGCCTGCGCGGTGTGCGCCTGTCTGTCGTCTTTAGCGATCTGCCGCTCATGCAGGTTCGCGCCGTCGCCACGGCTGCTGCCCGCCTCATCAAGGAAGGCGTCGACCCGCGCCCCGAGATCATGGTTCCGCTCGTTTCCATCACGGCGGAGCATGTCCAGACCCGCGAGGTTATCGAGCGCGTGATCGCAGAGGTTTCCGACGAAGAGGGCGTCGAGCTCAATATTCCCGTGGGCACGATGCTCGAGCTGCCGCGTGCCTGCATGGTCGCCGACGAGATCGCCCATTACGCAGACTTCTTCTGCTTTGGCACCAACGACCTCACCCAGACGACCTTCGGTTTCTCGCGTGACGACGCCGAGGCTAAGTTCATCCCGCTGTATATGCATAAGAAGATCTTGGAGGACAATCCTTTCGAGACCATCGACACGGCGGTACTCGAACTGGTGCGCTTGGCCGTCGAGAAGGGCCGCGCCACCAACCCCGACATGCACTTTGGCGTGTGCGGTGAGCACGGTGGCGACCCCAAGTCCATCAAGGGCCTGTTTAACGTGGCCGACGTGGACTACGTGTCCTGCTCGCCCTACCGCGTGCCCCTCGCACGCCTGGCTGCCGCTCAGGCCAAGCTCGAGGCCAAGCGTTCCGCCTAACGTTTTGGGTTTAGACGCCTAGCGTAGTCCCCTTCATGCCGCCCGTCTCATTCGTGAGACGGGCGGTTATCATGTGCGGGTTTTGTCTTTTTGTCTGCGTAAAAAATTGTTCTTGCAGCAGAAACCCGCGCGTGTATACTCGAATACGTTTGTTCAACTACGTGCCGGCCAAGGTGGTACGGCACCTCTAGAAGAGTAAGGAATTGCACATGGATTACATCCGCGCAATCGAGCGTCAGCAGATCCGCGAGGACATTCCTCAGGTTCGCGTCGCCGACAACGTCAAGGTTCACTACCGCATTAAGGAAGGCGACCGCGAGCGCATCCAGGTCTTCCAGGGCGACGTCATCCGCATGGCCGGCGCCGGTGCCCGCGAGACCTTCACCGTCCGCAAGATGTCCTTCGGTGTCGGTGTTGAGCGTACCTTCCCGCTTCACAGTCCCAAGATCGCCAAGCTCGAGGTCGTTCGTCATGGTCGCGTCCGTCGCGCCAAGCTGTACTACCTCCGCGACAAGGTGGGCAAGGCTGCTCGCATCCCCGAGAAGCGCTAAGAAGATCGCAGCGTCTGTCCACTCGTTTGGACGTAAGGGTCACCTTCGGGTGGCCCTTCTTTTTATCCGATTTGCATTCAAGGAGGGCCTGGTATGGCCAATATGACGAGCTCGGTTTCGGCATCGCAAGTTGCTGGCGAGCTGGCGAGCGGTACGTTTGAGGAGATTCCCGCCCTCGTGGAGCATTATCGCGAGGATCCGCGCCAGCAGGTGATCAAGGCTTGCGAACGCGCCCTCAAACGCCATGCCAAAGAGCTTGCCGAGCGCGAGCGCGTCAATGACATGTACGAGCTTATGCATGAGCTTGGCGGCGATGGGGTGGTCGTTGGTGTCGACGAGGTGGGTCGCGGATCGGTGGCCGGTCCTTTGACGGTATGCGCTGTCTGCCTTCCTATGGAGCCGCGCGTCTGGGGCATCAACGATTCCAAAAAGCTCACGCCGGCGCGCCGCGAGTTGCTCTCAGTGAAGATTGCCGAGGTGGCGACGGCGATCGGTTTTTGCCATATCGCGCCTAAGGATATCGATGAGATGGGCATGGCCCGTGCTATCCGTACCGCCGTTGCAGGCGCCGTGGCCGATACAGGGCTCGAGCCCGATTGCGTGCTTATGGATGGCAACCCCTTGGGCGCCGTTCCTAACGAGCGCGATGTGGTGAAGGGCGATGCCAAGATCGCCTGCATCGCCGCGGCGTCCATCATGGCCAAGGTCACGCGTGACGAGATGATGGTCGAGTACGACGCCGAGTACCCCGAGTACCATCTGGCCGAGTCGAAGGGCTATGCAAGCCCCGAGCATATCGAGGCCATTCGCAAACATGGACTTTGTCCGCTGCACCGCGTGAGCTTTTGCGGAAACTTTCTGCAGACTGAGCGCCTTTTCTAGGCCAATTGTGGAGACAGGGACCTCTGGGGTTTTATAAACCTGCTGGTAGCGGGCCGTATGCAACACCATTGCTGCGTACGGCCCGTTTTTTGACGGCATTTGGTCAGCTTTTGGTTTGCTTCCTGTACTTACCCGCATGAAAGGTGCCCTCATCATCGGGGCAATGCAGTGTGCGAGAAAGGAGACCCCATGAGTGCCGCAAGCAAAAAGAGCAAGACGCAGCAGCTCAAGGAGCGTTGGGAAAACGGCGAGCTCGACTGCGGGGCGATGACGCCCGAGTTTATCAAGGGACTCAGTCCCCGTGAGCTGGGCATGCTGGGCGAGCTGATCACCATCGACTACTTTAACGAGCGCGGCTACACCTTGCTGGAGCAGGGTTATCGTTGCACCGAGGGCGAAGCCGATCTGGTGCTGCTCGATGAGCTTGACGATGTCGTGG
>CATZMG010000099.1 GCA_958421655.1 uncultured Collinsella sp. | reverse complement strand
AGCGCGAGGACGGCATACCCCATGGCAGCAAATCTGGTCATGTGATGCCAGCCGCGCACAGGCCGATCGATGTCGTGGAACATCAGGCACAACGGCACGCGCTCAGATACTCGGGCACGACCGACAGGCTCGATCAAACGAGCGTGAATCGCATCGTCACCGAGCTCAAAGGAGACCTCCGAGTAACGGGCGCAGGGGTTAACAAAGTCAATCGCCGTTATGGCCAGGCCTTGAATCTCAAGATTCGAAGCGCATGTCTCTAAATCAGAAACATCTGCTTGGACATCACCGCGCCAGTCCCGATATTCTGCGAGCCTTGACGAAACCGTTCCAGGAATTCCCACGAGTCCGGGGACAATCAGCTCGTCAACATTGCTCTCGCACTTAGACATGAGCCTCCCCTCCCTTGCAGAAAAACGGAATGATCAGATCGTCAAAATCCTGAATCTCCTCGTGGCCAAAGCCTTCAAAGAACTCATGACGCTTTTCGCAGGTCAGGTTGTTATAGACCGCAAACTGCGTCGCTGGCGGACAGACGATATCGGCTGTGCCGGTGCCAAACAGCACGGGGCATTTGACCATAGGGGCAAAGTTCTTGGAATCGAAGTACGCCAGCTTGGCATAGGCTTCGTCAATACGAGTCGAGTCCTCGTCAAACCAGCGAGACCAATAGCGCAGGCCCTCGTAGGCAATGTCGTCGGCATCCAAATCCCAAACTAGGCGGAAATCTGACAGGAAGGGATAGAGGATGGCGGCACGATTGATAAGCTCGCTGTTAAGCGCACAGGTCGCAATGCCCAAACCGCCGCCCTGCGACGCGCCGTTCACAAACACACGCGCAAGATCGATGCCCTCGAGCTCGCGAACGATGCGGCACAGGATGCGAATATCTTGGTGCAAGCGGACATAGTAGAGGTTGGCCGGGTCGCCGTCGATACCGGCGACGATATGACCGGCAACCGTTGTGCCCTCAAATCCACCAATGTCCTCGGAGGGACCTCCTTGGCCGGGGCAGTCGAGGGCGATGAGTGCCATGCCCATGCCCGCAAACGACGCCTGCTCAAACCAGCTGCGGCTTGCACCCGGATACCCATGGAACTGAAGTACCAATGGCACGGGCTCGTCCGAGACGGGTTTAAGGTACTTGGCATGCAGGCGAGCGCCACACATGCCGGTATACCAGAGGTCGAAAAGCTGGCAGGTCACGGCATCGGCGACCGATGCCGTCTCGATCGCATAGTCAAGCCCGACGGCGTCGGCCTCGGCCATGCGATCCTTCCAAAAGAGATCGAAATCTGATGGACGGGGCATGGCGCCCCGATACCCACCAAATTGCTGTTGTAGCTCCTGAGCGCTTGGCATGGCTCGTGAACCCAACCTTTCGAAATCGCAACGGAGGTGCGCCCGGCAAGGGAACCGGGCGCACGGGAGGGAAAGCGAGGCTACTCGCCGAGCTTGGGATGCAGCAGCGACGGCGCAGCGCCGAGCAGCATCTTGGTGTAGGGGTCCTGGGGGTGTTGGAAGACCTGCTTGGCCTCGCCCTGCTCGACGATCTTGCCACCATTCATAACGATGATGTCGTCAGAGATATAGCGGACCGTCTGGATGTCATGGCTGATGAACACCATGGCCAGGCCGAGCTCCTTCTTAAGGTCGGTCAGCAGGTTGAGAATCTGCGCGCGGACCGAAACATCCAGAGCCGAGGTGGGCTCGTCGGCGATGATGGCATCGGGGTTCAGCGACAGGGCACGGGCAATTGCGACGCGCTGGCGCTGGCCGCCCGAAAGCTGGCCGGGAAGAACCTCGGCGGCGGAGCTGGGCAGACCGGTGAGCTCCAAGAGTTCCTTGACGCGCTTCTCCTGCTCGGCCTCGGTACCCAGGTTGTGGACGCGCATGGGGTCGAGCAGCTGCTCGCGAACGACCATGCGGGGGTTGAGCGCCGTGGCCGGGTTCTGGAACACGACCGAGATGACGCGACCCATGTGGCGACGGTCCTCGGCGGTACGTTTGGTAACGTCCTTGCCCTTAAAGTAGACCTTGCCGCTCGTGGGGGCCTGCAGGCCGCACATGACGTTAGCGGTGGTGGACTTACCGCAACCGGACTCGCCGACGATGCCGATCGTCTGACCGGGCATGAGCTTAATCGTTACACCCTGGACGGCGTGAACCAGGTTGGGGTGCAGAATCGAGCCGGTACGGGTCCTAAAGGTGACGTGGACGTCATCAAGGAAGATGATCGGCTCGACGCCGTTGACTGCGGTCTCGCTCATCTACATCACCTCCGCGTGAGGGGTCAAACCATTTGCCTTGAGCACCTCGTCGGGGAGCTCGGAATAGAAGTGCTCGGTGCCGGGCACGCGCTTGAAGACCGGACGGGTGTCCAGGCCAATACGCGGATGGCTCGAGCGGGGCGCGAAGCGATCGCCCTTGGGGAAATCGCGCGGACTCGGAACGGCGCCGGGCACCTGGTGCAGGCGGCCCGAACCGCTCTCGATGGACAGAACGGAGCCCAGAAGACCGCGGGTGTACTCGTGAATCGGATTGGTGAGCAGCTCCTTGGTGGGCGCCTGCTCGATAACCTGACCAGCGTACATAACCGTGATGTTGTGGGCGACCTCGGCGACCAGCGCCAGGTCGTGCGAAACGAAGATCATGGCAAAGCCGAGCTTGGCCTGAAGATCGTTGAGCAGCTTGATGACCTGCTTCTGGACGGTAACGTCCAGAGCGGTCGTGGGCTCGTCGCAGATGACCAGCTTGGGGTCGCGGGTAAGAGCCATAGCAATCAGGACACGCTGACGCTGTCCACCGGAAAGCTCGTGCGGATAGCTCTCGAGCGTGCGCTTGGGATCGAGACCGACGAGCTCCAGGAGCTCCTCGGCGCTGCGGGTGCCGCCGCGCTTGGTGAGCTGCTTCATCTGGGCGGAAATGAGCATAGAGGGGTTGAGCGAGGACAGGGCGTCCTGGTAGACCATGGCGATATCGGTACCGCGCAGGCCGAACCACTCCTTCTTGCTCATCTTGAGCAGGTCGCGGCCCTCCCAGAGAACCTCGCCGGAAAGATGCTCGTCATCGTCGGTCAGGCCCATGATGGCCAGCGTGGTGATGGACTTACCGCAGCCGGACTCGCCTACCAGGCCCATGGTCTGACCAGGACGGACGTCAAAGTTGACATGGTCGACAACGTTGATATCACCGTGATGCTCAAACTGAATGCAGAAGTCACGGACCGAGAGAATCGGTTCGACAGACTCGTCGGGCACATGGCGATCGTCACGCTTGAGCTCGACATCGCGCAGGGCGCCAAGGCGAGCGGAGAGGGACTGGGCCTGCTCCTTGTAGGCGCGAACGGGGTCGGAGACCAGCAGGTCGGCCTCGCGACGCTTGGAGGAATCGGTCGGATCCAGGGCGGCGGAGGGAGCAGCGGCCATGGCGTCGGTAATGCCCTCGGAGAGGATGTTGAGCGCCAGGCAGGTGATCATGATGGCCAGGCCCGGGAACAGCGCCTGCCACCAACGGCCGGCGAGCACGCCGCCGCGGGCGTCGGCGAGGATGTTGCCCCAGGTAGCGGTGGGCTCCTGAATACCAGCGCCGATGAAGGTCAGCGAGGCCTCGAAGATGATGGCGTCGGCGACCAGGGTAACGGTGAAGACCATGATCGGGGCGATGCAGTTACGCAGAACATGCTTGATCAAAATCCACGGAGCCTTGGCGCCGGAAACGATGACCGCGCGGACATAGTCCTCGCCGTACTCGGACACGATGTTGGCGCGCACGATACGGGCAATCTGCGGAGTGTACATAAAGCCGATGGCGAAGATGATCGACGGCACGGAGTTGCCCAGGATGGAGACGAAGACGGCCGCGAGGGCGATGCCCGGGATGGACATGATGATGTCCAGGATACGCATGATCGTCTCGGAGACGGCCTTGCGCGAAACCGCTGCAAGGGCGCCCACGACCGAGCCGCAGACCAGAGCCATGGCAGTGGCGCCAAAGCCGATAATCAGCGAGTAACGACCACCGTAGAGCATACGCGACAGAATGTCGCGACCCTTATCGTCGGTACCGAAGATAAATCCGTTGCCGGGAGCCTGGCGAGCCGTAAAGATCTCGACCGGGCTATAGGGGGCAAGAAGGGGCGCCAGAATCGCAGTCAGGGCGACCAGCACCAGCACGACGGCTGCAATCTTAGAAGACAGCGTCATCTTCTTCCAGCCACCGAGCTTGAGCCCCTTGGAGGCAGCCTTCTCGAGCTGCTCGGTTTGCTTCTCTCGAATCTTTACCATAATCTACACCGTCCTGATGCGCGGGTTGATGAGCAGGTAGAGCATGTCAACCACGATGTTGATGATGATGAAGGCAAGAGCAACGACGATAACGACGCCCTGAACCAGGTTCGCCTCGTTGCCCTGAACGCCCTGCAGAATCGCGGTGCCCATGCCGGGGAGGTTGAAGATAACCTCGATGACGACGGCGCCGCCCATGAGGTAACCGATCTTAAGACCGAGGGTGGTGACCGGGGTGATCAGCGCATTGCGAAGAACGTTGATGCCGACGACGACCTTCTCGGGAACGCCGGCG
>CATZMG010000098.1 GCA_958421655.1 uncultured Collinsella sp. | reverse complement strand
GCCTATGCGAATCCCATCCCGGCGCTCGCAAGCCTCGGACGCCATGCACTGCCGTTCTACCTGCTTCATCAACCGATTATCTTGGGTGTACTGGAGCTGATTTATTCCGTTCGGTAACGTTCAAGACGTGGTGCGATACGGGCCGGAAGCTTTGCCACAATACGAACGCCGTCCTCGAGGTATTCCTCGTGCAGAAGGGTTCCCTGTTCGTGCACGAGCGTGATTAACGCGCCCTCTCGATACGGGATATCGGCCGAGAGCAACACATCTGTAGCGGCAGCTTCACGAGCGATGCGGTCGACTAAGTCATCAAGGCCCTCACCCGCCTGAGCCGAGAACAGCACCGCCTCGGGATAACGCCGGCGAAAGCTCAAGCGATCAACGCTATCGAGCAGGTCAATTTTATTGAACACGGTAAGCGTCAGGCGTTCACCGGCACCAATCTCGTCAAGGACACGATCAACCGCCTCGAGCTGACGCTCGTAATCCTCATCGGAAGCATCTACAACTTTAAGAATCAAATCGGCGCCGAGCACCTCGGAAAGCGTAGATTTAAACGCGTCGACCAGGCCATGGGGCAGCTTTTGAATAAAGCCGACGGTATCGGTGATCGTCATGCCGCGGCCGCCGGGCAAACGGTACGAGCGCGTCGTGGGATCGAGCGTGGCAAACAGCTTGTCCTGCGAAAGTACCTTGGATCCCGTCAATCGATTAAGCAACGTCGACTTGCCGGCATTGGTGTAACCAGCCAACGCCACGCGAAACGCCGGCGATTCAATACGGCTTTTCGATTGCACATCGCGACGTTGTTCAACCTGTTTCAGTTCGCGTCGAAGCGCAGCGATCTTATTGCGAATCAGGCGACGGTCGACCTCGAGCTGGCTTTCGCCCTGGCCAAAGCGCGAGCCAATACCGCCACGCGTCTGTTCCTTGGCAAGATGGCTCCACATACCTCGCAGACGAGGCAGCAGGTACTGCAGCTGAGCCAGCTGCACCTGCAAGCGGCCCTCACGCGTCTGGGCATGCAGACCAAAGATATCCAAAATCAACGCCGTACGGTCAATAATCTTGACCGGTTCGCCCACGGCTTTCTCAAGATAGGACTGCTGCGAAGGCGTCAGGTCGTCATCGAAGATAACAACATCCGCATCCATGCGATGCACCAAACCGCACAGCTCCTCGACCTTGCCGGAGCCGATAAACGATTTGGGATAGGGCTTGACCAGGCGCTGCGACAAGCGTGCCACGCATTGAGCTCCAGCAGTGTGGGCCAGACGCTCGAGCTCATCGAGCGAACGGTCGAGCGGCCAGGCGTTATCGCGCCACTCAACACCAACCAATATGGCGCGCTCGGGTTCAGGCGCCGTGGGAACCAAAGGAAAACGAGCCATTAGGCAGCCTCGATACGACGATAAATATCATCAACGACCTCATCGATCGTAAGCTCATCCATATCGAACCACACGATGCGATCGTCACGCTTAAACCAGGAAAGCTGGCGCTTGGCATAGCGACGTGAGCGCATCTTGATAAGCTCGCGGGCCTCTTCCATGGTAATAGCGCCACGCAAGGCATCAATAATCTCTTTGTAACCGATTGCCTGCATCGACGTGAGTGCATCACCCAGGCCCTGGTCCATAAGGCCGCGGACCTCATCAACCAGCCCCTGCTCAAACATAAGGTCGACACGCAGGTTAATGCGCTCATAGAGCGCTTCACGGCTACGCGTCAGACCAAACCACAAGGCATGATAACGCTCGCGCGGAACACTGAATTTCGACTTCTGCTGGGCATACGACACACCGTCATCGTGCATCTCGAGAGCACGAATCACACGACGCACGTTATGGGGATGAATCACGGCAGCAGATTCGGGATCGCGCTCGGCAAGCAGGGCATGCAATGCTTCCTCGCCAATACGCTCGGCAAGCTCCTGATAGCCCGCGCGGCGTTCGTCCTCGAGTTCTCCCGAAGGAAAATCCATTTCATCGAGAGCAGCCTTGAGATACAAGCCCGTACCGCCGCAAAAGACAGGAAGACGCTGCTCGCCAAGCAAACGCTCGACATGTGCTCGGGCGTCCGACTGGTAGAGCGCGGCAGAATACGCGACGCCCGGATCCACGATATCGACAAGGCGCAGGGGTGCCGAGCACTCCTCGGGCATCATCTTGGCCGTACCAATGTCCATACCGCGATAGATTTGCATCGCGTCACACGACAACACTTCGGACGAAAGGCGAGCAGCCAGGCGATCGGCAACATCGCTTTTACCGACCGCCGTCGGACCGACAATCGCTATGGCAGAAAGGCTTGCAGCGGGAGAAATCATTAGCGAGGCTCGCCCACAACGGAGCCAGACAGATACCACGTCTTGGCGACATCAATATCAACATCGACGATTTTACCGATGAGCTGATCGATGCTATAGCCAGCAGGAATCGGCGCATGCACCGTCTGGTTCTTGGGGCTCTTGCCCAGAAGGACAGCGTCGTTCTTCTTGCTCGTGCCCTCAATGAGCGCAGGCACCACGGTGTGAAGCTCGCCCTGGTTATACTCGTGGGCCGTCGTCTCGATAACCTTGACCAGACGGTTAAAGCGCTCAAGGATAACCTCATGCGGGGTGGGGTCATAAATTTCAGCTGCCGGGGTACCGGCACGCTTGGAGTAAATAAACGTGTAGGCCTGGGCATAGCGCACCGTCTCGGCAAGCGAGAGCGTCTGCTCAAAGTCTTCCTCAGTCTCACCCGGGAAGCCCACGATGATGTCGGTCGAAAGCGCAATATCGGGCATACGGTTGCGAATGCGATCGACCAGGCCCAGATAATCCTCGCGCGTGTACCGACGATTCATCTCTTTAAGGATGCGCGTGGAACCAGACTGAACGGCCAGGTGGAGCTGCGGCATAACGGCAGGCGTCTCGGCCATAGCATCGATGGTCTCGGGCAGCAAATCTTTGGGATGCGAAGAGGTAAAGAAGATGCGCTCGACACCCGTATCGCCCACAGCGCGCAGCAGATCGGCAAAACGCGGCTTGCCAAAGAGATCGCGACCGTAGGAGTTAACGTTTTGGCCCAGCAGCGTAATCTCGCGCACGCCCTGACGCACCAGACCTGTCACCTCGTCGACAATCTCCTCGAAGGGACGGCTCTTCTCACGACCACGGACGTACGGCACGATGCAGTATGTGCAGAAGTTGTTGCAGCCCGTCATGATAGGCACCCAGGCGTGATACTGCGTCTCGCGATGCCACGGCATGCTCATGGCGTCGGTATCCTCATGCTCATTCGTGCGGATATGGCGCTTGCCATCCAAAAACGCCTCGGCGATAAGCTCGGCCACGTGCGCAATGGAATGGGTGCCGAAAATGACGTTGACGTTATCGACGTTGGTGAGCAAGCCCTCACCATCGCGCTGGGCGATGCAGCCGCCCACGGCGACCACGCGCTTACCCGAAGGTGAAGGAGGAAGGCTCTTGCAGGAATTGCACTGTCCATACAGGCGCGTATCGGCAGCCTCGCGCACACAGCACGTCATGAACACGACAATATCGGCATGCTCGGGATCGAGCGCCATAAGACAGCCATACGAATCGAGCAAGCCACTCACGCGCTCGGAGTCGTGCTGGTTCATCTGGCAGCCGAATGTGCGGATAAAGTAGGTTTTACCGGCAAGAATATCGCGTACGGAACGCTGGTCCATGAGCTTACATCCTAACGATGGTATCGACGGGGCGCATAGGTGCTACAAGCGTGCAGATGGCTCGCTTACGCAACAGGCTTGACATCGTCCATGACGACGTTATCCATAGCAGCCCGATTAATCTGGTGAACGTAGATAGAGAGACGAATTGCCGTCCGCGACTCCCCGTTAATGAGAATGTCAGAGAAGACCGGCGCGCAGGAGACATCAAAGCCGGTCGGAATCAGAAAGCCACGCGCAATGGCAACGGCCTTGATGGCCTGGTTGACGGCACCGGCACCGACGCATTGAATGTTGACGGGGACGCCATCTTTGACCATGCCGGCAATGGCACCGGCAACGGACGCGGGCGATGATTTGCTTGATACCTTCAGGCAATCCATGAAGAAACTCCTGCGTTTAAAAGTACGTTTTAACTGCAATAACTGTATCGTACCGAGCGGACTCGGTAAAGATTTTATTCCTCTTTGGCAAGATCGAACGTCACCGTGATGCGATCACGCGAAACGCGAATCTTAGGGTCGCCGCACAGATTGAGGTAATACCGGGCAGCGAGGTCGTTAAAGTCACGCTCGACCGCACGCGAAAATTGCGCCATATCATCCTTGGCGATACGAAGGCCTCGACGGTCCTTGGCAAGATCGACGGGAGCCGGCGCATGCGAGGTGGAATCGCGCTCGCGCAGCAGACGCGCGGTCACGCCGCGAACGGGCTTAATCTGTCCCGACAGAATACGGTGGGCAGTGCGCTCGGACATCTCGAGACCCAGCCCGGAGCAGATCCGGATAAAGTCCTCGGCATCAGAGGCAAGGCCCAAACGATCGATAACCGGAAGCTCGTACTCGTCATCGATAAAGAGCAGGCGCGACGTATCGAGACGACTCGAGGCCTGAGCATACAGGGTCGCAGCAATCTCGGACGGAGAGCCCAGATACACATCGCAGCCACGCAGCTCCTCAAGGGCAAACTCACAGGCTGCGCGAATGATGTTGTGGGGGCCGCGAGCACATACATAGCGGCCGTCTTCGTCTTTAACTGCCTGAGGCCAGCTCGACTGATCGGCGCGCTCACCCAAGCGATCGGTGGCAACGCACACCTTAAACGCGGAGCCCAAATCGACGCCAGATGTAACAACGCGTGCCTCATCCGTGTTCTGCTTGATAGAGAACAGCGCCATACCACGACCGTGAACACCCCAACGGTCCATTTTCATGCTCTCGAGCTTGGAGGTGACGCGGGCATCGAAGATACGCTCCTGCATATCCTGTGGCACA
>CATZMG010000097.1 GCA_958421655.1 uncultured Collinsella sp. | reverse complement strand
CCGCCGAAGTTGAAAGGCAGATTGCCGCTCTGGCGGGCTTGCAGCGTCGGCCGGTTACGCGGTTTGGTAAAACCGCGTAACTCTACAGCTCCGTTACTTCAACGTTGTTGAAGATCTCATCCCAGCGGTCCATGACCAGGTGACCGGTCTTGGGATCCATGGCGTTGAGCTTGCCGCAGGTATTGGCGGTCTTGAGCACCGTGACGTCGTCGGCGCCGGCAGCAATGGCATGCGCAAAGCCGGCGATGGTCGAGTCGCCGGAACCCGTCGCGTTCACAGCCGCAATCGCGGGCGTCTTGGCGCGGAACGCGCGGCCCTCATGGAAGCCCACCGAACCGGCAGCGCCCATCGAAACGACGACCCAGGGGATACCGGCAAAGCGGTCATCGGCGGCAAGCGCCTCGCGCAGGGCATCGACATCATCGGTCGTAAAGGACGTACCCAGCAGACCGTTAATCTCGGTCAGGTTGGGCTTTACGAGCTCAGGCTTAGCGTCGGACTCCAGCGCGGCCTCCAGCGATGCACCCGAAGTGTCGAGCAGCACCTTGGCGCCCGCCTCTTCGGCGATCTTAACGAGCTCGGCATAATAGCCGGCATCGACGCCGCGCGGCAGCGAGCCCGAAAGCGTCACAACGTCCGCCTTCGCTGCAAGCTCGGCGAACTTGGCCGTAAAGGCCTCGAGCTCGGCCGGGGCGATCTGCGGGCCGCTCTCCAGCAGCTCGGTCTGATTACCCTCGTGCAGAATATTCAGGCAAATGCGCGTCTCACCGGCGATGGGCACAAAGTCGTTCTTGACGCCGTCGGCATCCATAAGCTCGGCCATATAGGCACCCATGTGGCCGCCGAGCAGACCGGTCGCGAGCACGTCGTCGCCCAACTGCAGCAGCACGCGGCTCACGTTGAGGCCCTTGCCGCCAGCGGTCTTTTCGGGCGTAACACGGTTAACATCGTCGATGATCAGCTTGTCGAGCTGATAGCGCGTATCAATCGACGGGTTCATGGTAACGGTCAGAATCATGTTGAACTCCTGTTCCGGGGCGGCATAACCCGCCCCAAACATACGATAACTCGTTAAAGGATCTCAATCTCAAAGCCGCGAGTGACGGTCTCTCCCGGCTTGGCCACCAGGCAGCCACGCTTGTGCTCCAGAATATCGTCCTCGTCGGAGCAGGTGGACAGGCCGCCCCACGGTTCAACAGCCACAAAGTCGCCCTCGGGCTTGCTCCACACAATCAGGTATGGCATATCGGGGAACGTCAGGCGCACGCCCTTGTCCTCAGTTTTCTTGGTCAGCGTAACCACGCGGCTCTCAAGCACGTCAAAGATGGTCTCCGCGAAGTCGAAGAGTTCGTGGGTAAGCGGCAAGTCGTGGCCGACCATCGGGTTCTTGCTGCGATGCTCAACATCAATCAGGCCCGTCGAGGGAACGGCAGTACACAGCTCGTCGGCCTCGCGCTGCTCAAAACGGAGCTCATAGTCGTCATAGGACTCACCCTCGTCGAGCGGGCACTTAAAGCCGGGGTGACCGCCCACAAAGAATGGCATGTCCTCGGTGCCCCCATTGGTCACCTCGTAGGACACGTTCACCTTTTCCGAATCGATCGTGTAACGAGCAACGATCTTAAACGGATACGGGTACTGCTCGAGCAACTCGGCATGGTCGGCAGAGCTTAGGCTCAGCGCAACCATGTTGTCGCTCTGTTCCTCGAGCTTCCACTCCTGCTTGCGCGCAAAACCGTGGCGGGCGAGCTTTACCTCGCGGCCGCCCATGGTCATTGCGTGACCGTCACGAAGGCCGCCGCAGATCGGGAAGCAAATGGGTGCCTGGCCCGACCAGACCGCCGGGTCGCCCTGCCACAGGTACTCGCGACCGTTGGCTTTAATCGAAGTGAACGATCCGCCAGCCGTGCTCAGTGCCACACGAATAGAACCGTTATCAAGAACAAACTCCATAGGAGCCTTCCCTTTCTTACGACAGCCCGCCAAGTCAATAGGGCTGATAGAAAACCGGCCCGCGCCCCCTCACAGAAACGCGAGCCGTCAATTGAAAAGCTGCAAATCGCCAAGTACAGCCAAGAGCGAAGCACTCAAGCCAAGCAAGCAAACGTGTTATCGGAGCAGCTCGCCGTACCAGAACACTTCGCAACAACAGGGGCGATCTCGCAGGTCACTCAAACGTCAGCGAGCGGCGCTCAGGTGCCCCAGGTCGCCGCGAAAGAGGAGCGACGCGTACTTCATGTACGCGAGCGCCGGTTTGAGCGGCGAGATGGGGTGCCTGAGCGCCGCGCAGCGTCGACCGGTCCGGCGTTCGGCAGAACGCCGGAACCTAATTAGTCGTGATATTCGCCGCGGTCCCACTTCTCGAGGAACTCGTCAAAGAAGTGCGGGTCGGCCTGAGCCTCGGCGTCGGCCTTGTTGCAGGCATCGATCTTGGCGATCAGGGCATCGTGCTCGGGAGTCTTCTCGTAGGGCTCCTCCAGGAAGGCAAGCATGATATCGGCCATCAGGAACTCGCCGGTGATCTTGCCGCCAAAGCCCACGATGTTGGCGTTGAGCTCGCGACGGGCATACAGGGCAGAGGTCATGTCGCGGACCAGGGCGCAGCGGGCGCCGGGAACCTTGTTGACGGCGTTGGTGATGCCGATGCCGGTGCCGCACAGGGCCACGCCAAAGTCGGCCTTGCCGCTGGCAACAGCCTCGCCCACAGCCTTACCGTAGATGGGATAGTGCGTACGGGTGTGGCTGTAGGTGCCGCAGTCGAGCACCTTGTAGCCAGCCTGCTCCAGGCGGTCGGCCAGATAGATCTTCTCGTCCGTAACGATATGGTCGCAACCGATTGCGATGGTCTTCTTCATCAGAACGTCCTTTCGTCTGAATTCACAAGTTGAGGTAGAAGTTCGAGTTCTCGGTGGCTCTCGTTAGGCCATCTTGTTGAGCATGTCGACACGGATCTGGTGACGGCCGCCGGCGTACTGCGCGCGCAGGAACTCGCGGGCGATCTTCTTGGCGACCTCGGTGCCCACAACGCCCGGGCCCATGGTGACCATGCGCGAGCCGTTGTGCTCGCGGGTCATGTAGGCGGAACGCTCGTCGGAAATGTTGGCGACGACCATGCCCTTAATCTTGACGGCGGCCATATAGGAGCCGACGCCGTACTTATCGAATGCGAAGCCCTGGGAATCCTTGTGCTCCAGCAGGTCCTTGGCAACGGCGGTCGCGGAATCGACAAAGTCCGCGGCAGGGGTCTCGGAATAGTCGACGACCTCGTGACCGTCGGCGATGAGCATCTCCTTGATGGACTCCTTCATCGACATACCGTCGGCATCGGAAGCGATTACAACCCTCATGACATCCTCCTTGAGAGATACGCAGGTGCGTAGTTTCTGTTTGGAAGTGTTGAATCGCGTTCAGGTCCGGGCATCTGAATGTGCGGTTCTTCACTGTTCATGTTTATTTGAACACATTCGAACAGTAACTGCAACAACTATTTGTTTATCTTTGTTCTTTTTTGAACAAATACCGTTCACGGATGATTGCTGACCGTTTGAGCCGGGCGCGGACGCAGCGACCATGTGTTCAACAAACAAAAGGGCGACCGAGAACGCGTCTCGGCCGCCCTTCGGCGGTATTCCCCGGTATATACAGCTGTTTTAGCTACTCGGACTGCCCGCCCTTTTTGGCGTGCTTGGAAGGAGCACTCAAGAAACGGCCCGTCAAATAGTTCGCCGGGCCGGAAATATCGATCCCCAGCAGCACGTGTCCTAGCCATAGGAACGCCACGAGCACCAGCAGCGGGATAACGCACGAGGTCACGATCATCACAATGACGCCTTCAATCAGATCGGTCACCTGCCGCACGATCTCATCGGTCATCTGCTTGGCGCCGCTGGTCACCGACGTAACAAGGCTCGATGCCCCATCAGTCAACTGCTCGAACACGTTTTTGGACTCCGTGGCCTCGGATTTTTTCTTGTTCGATTTTGAGCTGGTCTCGGCTGACTTGTCCGTGGTGTCGGCCGCGTCCGCAGCCTTTTGCTCAGCTTGCTCAATACTTACGCGATACGTTTCATCGACCTTTTGCGACACCCATACGCTCGCGGGCACGAGCGCCATGCCGATCACGGCAACCACCAGCACGCGTGTCGCCACACGGCGCAGGACAGTGCTCGTGCTCCAGCGCCCGTGAATGCCGAGCGACACCGCAAAGAGCACCAACGCAAACGGGATTAAGATGCCCAGGCCGACCGACCACAAAATGGTTAGCAGGTATTTCTCTAGGTAGAGCACGGCAAGCACGATACCAAGGTTGCCTGAAAGCTGCGCGAGCTGCTCGGCAACCGGCGTTCCCGTATCGCCCGGCAGCGCGGTAATGCCCGCAGACAGCGCCACGCACGAGGTCGTGAGCGCCAGTACGTTACCCTTCTTTTGGTCGATGACCTCGATGGTGGAGTCCCAAGTTTTGGTATCGGCGAAATGCGGACGAGCCACAAAGCCCGACAGCAGCGCCAGGACCACAAGCGCAACGATAAAGCCAATCTGCAGCTTTTTGTTTGCGCACACGACATCGGACAGGCTGGGCTGCAGCTCGGTTACCGTCGTGTGCTCGGTTATCTGGACAGGACGCCCATGAGCCATCTCGTGCGCGTCTCTTTTTTGTATTGACCCGTTATCCGGCATTTGGATACCTCCTCAGTCCGGCGTTTAATGCGAAAGGAAGTATACCCACCGAGCAAAAATCGAACGGGAGGACGAACGGAGCGCACCAAGACTGTCCCCAATGACCAGTCGTTTAAGAACGTCCCCAATGACTATCTCGGGATGAGTTGCGGTGGAATAGGGATTGTTTTGCGCCCGCCGGCCCCTATTCAGTCCCTATTTCACCGCAACTTGGAGGAGGACAGAAAAAGCCCTGTCGCGGGTGTGAACTGCACCCCAAAACTTGGACGGCTTAAATAAGAACTACGCCGCAAGGGA
>CATZMG010000096.1 GCA_958421655.1 uncultured Collinsella sp. | reverse complement strand
CGAGCGGGGGCTCCTATCTTTTTAGTGCCCTCGGATTGGGTCATAGTGTCTGTCGGTACCAAAACATCGGCGTTGCCTTGATCAACGCCTGCCAAAAAGGGACGGGTTTATTTTGGTCGGTTTTATCTGGGCAAACGTGGTCGTCTATCGCAATGTAGTCGTTGGGGACGTTCTTGTTTGACTAGTCGTTTAAGAACGTCCCCAACGACTACATAGCATGAGAGTGGATAATCTCCCGGTTTGAGCCCATATTCATGCTCAAGGTGGGAGATTGTCCACTCTCGTTTCGTTTGATGATTTCGATGCCTACATTTGGAGGAAGAGCTCGTGGAGGCGCGTGTCGTCGTCGAGCTCGGGGTGGAAGGTTACGCCGAGCTGGCTGCCCTGACGGGCGGCGACGATACGGCCGTCGACTTTCGCTAAGGCCTTGGCGTCGCCGTGGACCTCGACGATGCGGGGCGCGCGGATAAACGTCAGTGGCACTTCACCGTCGATGCCGGCTAGCTGCCCCTTGGTTCGAAAGCTGCCGAGCTGCCTGCCGTAGGCATTGCGCTCGACAAGTACATCCATGGTTGCCAAACGCGGCGTGCCCTTATCGTCATGGGCGGCAAGGTCGTGAGCCAGCAGAATTAGGCCGGCACAGGTGCCCAGGACGGGTATGCCTTCAGAGATGCGGGCACGAAGCTCCTCGAGCATGCCCAACTCATCAAGCAGCTTCCCTTGAACGGTAGACTCGCCGCCGGGAAGTACCAGACGGTCAAAGTCCTGCTTTAAATCAGGCGCCTGCCTCAGCTCAATACAGTGTGCGCCAAGCTCGGCTAGTCTTGTCTCGTGCTCGGCAAAAGCGCCTTGGACCGCCAGCACGGCGACCGTTTGGTCTGCATAATCGCTCATGTGCGATCCTTTCTGCTGGACTAGCGCCCGCGCTCTTCCATGATAATCTCGATCTCGTCGGCGTTGATGCCCACCATGGCCTCGCCCAGGTCCTCCGAAAGCTCGGCAATGAGTTTGGCATCGGTGAAGTTTGCCACGGCCTTGACGATGGCGGCTGCGCGCTTGGCGGGGTCGCCGCTCTTAAAGATGCCCGAGCCGACAAAGACGCCTTCGGCGCCCAGCTGCATCATCAGCGCGGCGTCGGCGGGGGTCGCTACGCCGCCGGCGGCAAAGTTCACGACGGGAAGCTTACCCGTGGCATGGACCTCGCGCACCAGCTCGACCGGAACCTGCAGTTGCTTGGCTGCCTCAAAGAGCTCGTCGTCGCGCAGGGCAACAACGTCGCGGATCTGCTTTTGGATTTTGCGCATGTGACGCACGGCCTGAACGACGTCGCCCGTACCCGGCTCACCCTTGGTGCGAATCATCGTGGCGCCCTCGGCAACACGGCGCAGCGCCTCGCCCAGATCGCGGGCGCCGCAGACAAACGGCACGTCAAACTGGGTCTTGTCGATGTGATAGACGTCATCGGCAGGGGAGAGAACCTCGGACTCATCGATGTAGTCGATCTCGATGGCCTGAAGGACCTGCGCCTCGACGATGTGACCGATGCGGCACTTGGCCATAACAGGGATGGAGACGGCCTCTTGGATGCCCTCGATCATCTTGGGGTCGCTCATGCGCGAGACGCCGCCTGCGGCGCGGATGTCGGCCGGAATGCGCTCGAGTGCCATGACGGCGCAGGCGCCCGCCTCCTCGGCGATGCGCGCCTGCTCGGGTGTGGTGACGTCCATGATGACGCCGCCCTTGAGCATCTGCGCGAGTTCGCGATTGAGTTTGACGCGATCGGCCTTGCTGGTCTGTTCTGCCATGGTTGCTCCCTTGGTTGGCATGTGCATTGCTTGACGGAACATCCTATCGGGGAGCTGGGTATGGCGAAATACTCAGTTTTCGAGATAATAATAAGGTCAGCTTAATACCAGATTGAACAGCTCGATAAGGTCAGGTGGCAAACTCATGCTTGACTACAATTTGGAAAAACGTGGCGAGGCATCGCTTTATGAGTATGTTTACCAGCAAATCCGAGATGATATTGTTGCTGGACGTATTGTGGCGGGGGAGCATCTTCCGTCTAAGCGCGCCTTTGCCCGTCATCTGGGAATCAGTGTCATTACCATCGAGAATGCATATAGCCAGTTACTCGCTGAGGGCTATATTTGCTCAATGCCGCGTCGTGGCTACTACGCTTGCGAGCTTCCGGATGCACCGGTTTTGGCTTCGGCTGCGGAGGGCATCGACCGAGATGTCGTCTCTGTGGGCCCCAGCGTGCATGATGTCAACGGACAGGTCGAGCGATTCGATGCGCTTTCTCCTTCTGCTTTGGAGGCGGCGCGGCTTTGGCAAAGCGCGCTACGGGCGACGCTGGCATCCGAAGACGAGCGCGAAATCTTTTCGCCCGCACCGGCGCAGGGCACTGCTCGGCTGCGACGCGCAATTGCTCACCATCTGCACGGGACAAGGGGTATGAATGTCGACCCCAACAACATCGTTATCGGTGCGGGCGCCCAGCTGCTCGATACCATGTTGGTTCAGTTGCTTGGCGCGGACAAGGTGTATGCGGTTGAGGATCCGGGCTATTTGCGTCTGACGCGTATCTATCAGGCTATGGGCTGCCAAGTTCGACATATCCCGTTGGATGATGAGGGCGTGGACTTGAGCACTCTGCAGAAAAGCGGGACCGATGTCCTTCACCTGATGCCGTCCCATCAGTATCCGACCGGCCTTGTGACGAGCATTGCGCGTCGCTATGCGCTTCTGAGCTGGGCCGCCGAGCGACCAGGTCGGTATCTCATCGAAGATGACTTTGATTGTGAGTTTCGCCTTGCTGGCAAGCCGATTCCCGCGCTCGCGTCGATCGATGCCGCCCAGTCGGTTATCTACACCAACACGTTTTCGAAGAGCCTTTCATCGGCGTTGCGTTTGGCGTACATGGTGTTGCCCGATGAGTTAATGGAGCGGTTTAGGCGCAACCTTGGTTTCTACGCCTCGTCGGTGAGCTCTGTTGACCAGGTCGCTTTGGCGCGTTTGCTGGAATCGGGTGATTACGAGCGACATGTGAACCGCGTGCGCGTTCGTGCTCGCGAGGCGCGTGATGGCCTGATGGCGCTTGTGCGGAAGGTATTTCCGGCAGGAGAGGTCTCGATCGAGCATGCAGACGCGGGCCTTTACTGTATCGTGGTTGCGGAGCGTGGAACGGGCGGAAGCACTTTTGCATGGGCCCTCACGCGCTCGAGCATCCCTTTTATCGATATCGGTGACTGTTTTTGGTGTGCCGATGGCGCATCTGTCCCTGAAAACACAACTCAAATTCTTGTTCAGTATGACGATCTGAGTCCAAAAGTACTAACAACCTTGGAATTGCAGCTAATGGGGGGCACTCTGCAACCTAAGTGAGTAGACTTTTAGCACTTTGGCGACCAGGCAGTTTTGTAGCAAGCTATTTACCTGCGGTTTTGAAAAGCAGGATGACCGGCCTGCTCGGGATGTTCAAAAAAGTCTACTCACTTGCCGCGCAAAGCTCCTGCATGAGAAAAAATGGGGTTTTCAACAGGGCTTCGTCCAGCTCTCGGCAAGCTTTTGGCCAGTTGGGGAGTGCTGTTGAAAACTTGGCAGTCCGTTCGGCGCCATTTTTGGTGCGTTCGCGCCAATGCGTGACTGACTGGGTTGAAATTCGTGTTTTCCTGTGCCTATGAAGGATTTACTTTGTGACATATCGGCTTTTAGGTACTGGCGTTTGCCTCC
Source organism: uncultured Collinsella sp. (assembly GCA_958421655.1). Taxonomy (GTDB): domain Bacteria; phylum Actinomycetota; class Coriobacteriia; order Coriobacteriales; family Coriobacteriaceae; genus Collinsella. The sequence goes on along the minus strand of CATZMG010000096.1, from coordinate 1,258 downwards.
TCAAGTCCGCGCTTTGTGTCCGCCGCTTCCACGACCGGAAGAAGACCGGCAGCGATATGATCTCGCCCGCAACCCGACGGCTGCGGTCGCGCTCGGTTTTCCGTTGTATACATTGGTTCGGACGAGAAACAAACGGACTTGTCCAGCCAGCATTAGGCAGCGGCTGTTTCTTGGTGAGCTTCCCAGGGAATCCGTGCTGGAAACGGAGCATGGGTTTTTGATTACGTCTCCTCTACTGACGGCATTCATCATGTCGCGGCACCTGACGGATCTCCAGCTTCTTTTGGTATTGGCGGAGATGTGTGGCTTGTTTGCGGTGTGCGCTCTGCCGGCGGCACTTGAGGCGGAGCTTTCGCGTGCAATTGATTCGGGCGCGATTTCGACAACGTTCGGTTGGGTGCGCTGCCCGTCCGAGGACGGCACCGCCTCAAATTTATGGCGTCGAGACGCTTTGGTTTTGGGCGGAGACCTTGACCGTTTTTGTTCAGATGTTTGCGGGATGCGTTACGGCAATAGATTTATGGCGGTATCGCAACTCGTTCCATTGGGTGCCGCGTCGCCTTTTGAGGTCGAGGCGTATTTGCTACTTGCACTGCCGCGATCCCTGGGAGGCGAAGGTTTTTGCGACATAGAGCTTAATGTTGAAGTGATGCTAGGCACAAGTGCTCGAGCGATTGTGGGAAAGTCCCGTATATATATCGACCTACTTCTTTCTTCACCGGACGGTAGGCGACAGGTGGCCATTGAATGTCAGGGAAAGGCCTCGCACGGACGCGCAGGGGATGGCTTGCGTGACGCTGACCGCATGACGGCCCTTCAGGCCATGGGCTACGATGTGCTTCTCCTGACACACAGACAGATATCGGATGAGGATAGATTCCGCGCGATCGTTAAGGCCGTATGCAGGATGCTCGATGCTGAATATCGTGATAAAAGCTCAGATGAGCAAAGGGCTGAGACATTACTCAGGTCTGAACTATTCGTTGACTGGACAAAATTGGGAGTAATCGACGGAAAGATGCCCGTTAGACACAAAATGGCTCGATCGTGGACGGCTGCGAATCTAAGTGAGTAGACTTTTGGCACTTTGGCGACTAGGTCGTTTTGCAACAAGGCATTTACCTGCGGCTTTATAAAGTGATATGGATGGTCTGCTCGGCAAGTTCCAAAAAGTCTACTCACTTAGTTTTTGACGAGAAGCCGATGCCGAAGGCGGTCCTATTTCAGGTAGTTAACAAGTTTGTGAGGCACGAAAAAG
>CATZMG010000095.1 GCA_958421655.1 uncultured Collinsella sp. | reverse complement strand
GAGCACAACCTTGCCAAGGTTGGGGTCGCGGGTTCGAGCCCCGTTGTCCGCTCCAAACGCAACAGCCCGACTACTACGGTAGCCGGGCTTTTTCGTACCCGTCGCCTGGGCTCGAACCCGCGAGGGAGCGATCGTTTTGGGGCGTGGCTGTGGCGTTGTTTGTCGCGAATGTCCGCTTTGGGCGTATCATCGTGGGCATCTCGCATAACCTCGTTGCAAGGGAGATACGCCCCATGGCTACAGAAAAGTCTTCTTCGCGCTCATGGATGTCCGATGCCGCGATCTATCAGATCTACCCGCGCTCGTTTAAGGATTCGACTGGTTCGGGTCTGGGCGATATCGCGGGCATTACCCAGCAGATGGACTATCTTGAGCGACTGGGTATCGAGGCCATCTGGCTGAGCCCGTTTTACCCTTCGCCTCTTGTCGATGGTGGCTATGATGTGGCGGACTACTGCGATGTCGACCCACGTCTCGGCTCGCTTGACGACTTCGATGACATGATCGCTGCGGCTCACGCGCGCGGCATCAAGGTCATCGTCGACATCGTGCCCAACCATTCATCCAACCAGCACCCCTGGTTCAAAGCCGCTCTTGCCGCCGGCCCCGGATCGCCCGAACGCGCCCGTTATATCTTCCGCGATGGTCGCGGCGAGCATGGCGAGCTGCCTCCCACCAATTGGAATGCCAACTTTGGCGGCCCCGCATGGACGCGTGTTGCGGACGGTCAGTGGTATCTGCACATGTTTACGCCCGAGCAGCCGGACTTTGACTGGTCATGCCCTGAGGTTCACGCGCTCTTTTGCGACGTCCTGGCGTTTTGGAGCGATCGAGGCGTCGACGGCTTTCGCATTGATGTGGCGCAGGGTCTCGCCAAGGATCTCGACCGCGATGACCTCGACCGGTGGCATCTCGCCGAGGGCGATGACATGGTTGACGACGGCACCCATCCGCTGTGGGACCGCAATGAGGTCCACGAGATCTATCGCGAGTGGCGCCGCGTGTTCGACCGCTATAATCCGCCGCGCAGTGCCGTTGCCGAGGCGTGGGTGCTGCCCGAGCGCCAGTATCTCTACGCGCGTCCCAGCGAGCTTGGCCAGACATTCAACTTTGAGTTTGCCAAGGCCACTTGGACCTATGATGACATGCACACTGCAATCGAGAAGGGCTTGAAGGCAGCCGTCGAATCCGATTCCGCCTCGACCTGGGTACTCTCCAACCACGACGTGCCGCGCGTGGCGACACGCTATGCCCTGCCGCAAATCAAGGCGACGCGCTACCACCAGATTGCGCTCGACTGGCTCTTGCGCGACGGGTCGTCTTATGACGAGGACCGTGAACTCGGCGAGCGCCGCGCGCGGGCGGCCCTTTTGCTTGAGCTGGCGCTTCCGGGCTCGGCATACGTGTATCAGGGTGAGGAGCTCGGCCTTTTTGAGGTGGCTGATATCCCGTGGGCTGCACTCGAAGACCCTACTGCGACCAATACGCACGGACCGAAGCGTGAGAAGGGGCGCGACGGCTGTCGTGTGCCCCTGCCGTGGGTGGCGGCGGACGATCCCGCGCATGGCGGATCGTTTGGGTTTTTCGCCGGCAGACGCCGATGCGGCGCCCCATCTGCCGCAGCCTGCATGGTTTTCCGATTATGCTGCCGATAGGGAAGAAGTGGACCCGACATCGATGCTTGCGCTCTATCGTGACGCCCTCTGGCTGCGGCGCAAGCTGCGCGGGTGCGCCAACGATCTTGCGTGGCTCGATCTTGACGGGCGCACCGGTCTTGCGGATGGTGCCGAGGGCGCTGAGGGCGGCGTCATCGCCTATCGCCGCGATAACGGCTGGGCGTGTGTGACGAACTTCGGTGCAGCACCCGTGGAGCTGCCGGCGGGCAGGGTCCTGCTCACCTCATCACCGCTTGCAGACGGCAGGCTCACGCAGGACAGCTCTGCCTGGATCATGCTCGGTGAGATGTAGGGGCATCTCGCTGTGAGCCTGCGTTTGTTCGCGCCTTTCGTGACGACTGATGCCCTCGCGAGAGCGTCGCAAAACTTTTCAAAAAAAGTTCTTGCATAGGATGCGGGCATCACGTAAGATTAATCCTCGTAAGCGGACATGGCTCAGTTGGTAGAGCACAACCTTGCCAAGGTTGGGGTCGCGGGTTCGAGCCCCGTTGTCCGCTCCATTTGGGCGTTTAGCTCAGGGGGAGAGCGCTTCCCTGACACGGAAGAGGTCAGAAGTTCAAATCTTCTAACGCCCACCAAATGTTCGCAGCTCAGAGGCTATGTCCTCTGAGCTGTTTTGTTTTGCTACCAAGCACGCCGTCAAATATGCCAGCAAATATTGATCCAAGGTCCCCGTAGAGGTGCCGGCAGGTTGCATACGTCCTGGCCGACCGTGACCGCAACATGTTGGTCAAGCATAATCTTTTGGATTCTTTTGGCGTGAGCGGCTTGGTTTTGGTAGGATTTGTCAGCGGCTTGACTAAGGGGGTTTTATAACTGCCATGCAGGTAGCCGTGTTGGTAACGTTTTACCGACTTGCCAAGAACCCCTCATAATTAATGCGTCTGCAAAATAACTAATTGCTTTGACCTGCTGAAACACTATATGTTGTGTTTGACCTAAAAAAAGAATACAGGATATAGATGCCTCTTTGTCGTATGATAGATGGCGGACAGAGAACGAGGACCTTATTCGCCCCATTTGGATGGATCTTCGAGCCCCTTGATTGGCTGCGAGGATTGTCCGCATGAGGGCCTATGGTTTTCGAAAACACAGATTGCGCGACGGCGCCGCAAGACAGGGGCAAGCCCTGCCGGGCATCGTTTGGCTCTGAAGCGCAATACGATTTCGACGCGAAAGAGGCAAGAGGATGAAGATCATCAAGCGCAGCGGCACCGAGGTTGTCTTTGACATCGATAAGATTGTCAATGCCATCCGCGCCGCAAACTTGGAGGTCGAGGAGAGCTCTCGTCTTACCGACCGCCAGGTGGTTTACGCGGCACAAAACGTCGCCGAGGCATGCGAGAACGCGGGCCACACCGTGTCGGTCGAGGAGATTCAGGATCTGGTCGAGGACGAGATTATGCGTCTCGACTGCTACGAGGTCGCTCGCCATTACATCATCTATCGCTATGTTCAGAGCCTGAAGCGCCAGAAGAACACGACCGACGACAAGATTCTGTCGCTGATTGAGTGCAACAACGAAGAGGTCAAGCAGGAGAACTCCAACAAGAACCCGACCGTCAATTCCGTTCAGCGTGACTACATGGCCGGCGAGATCTCCAAGGACCTGACCCAGCGTGTGCTGCTGCCCCAGGAGATTGTGGATGCTCACAATGAGGGTCTGATTCACTTCCATGATTCGGACTACTTTGCCCAGCACATGCATAACTGCGACCTGGTGAACCTGGAGGATATGCTCCAGAACGGTACTGTTATTTCGGGCACGCTGATCGAGAAGCCGCACAGCTTCTCGACTGCCTGCAACATCGCGACGCAGATCATCGCTCAGGTTGCTTCCTCCCAGTACGGTGGCCAGTCGATTTCGCTGACCCATCTTGCCCCGTTCGTCGAGGTGAGCCGTCAAAAGATTCGCGGCGAGGTCGCCCGCGAGCTCGAGGAGCTCGGCGTTTCCGCATCTCCCGAAAAGGTCCGCGAGGTTGTTGAGGACCGCCTGCGTGACGAGATCCGTCGCGGCGTTCAGACGATTCAGTATCAGGTCGTGACCCTTATGACCACGAATGGCCAGGCGCCGTTCGTGACGGTCTTTATGTATCTCAATGAGGCCCGTACGCCCCAGGAGAAGCATGACCTTGCCATGATTGTGGAGGAGACGCTTCGTCAGCGCTATGAGGGCGTTAAGAACGAAGCCGGCGTGTGGATCACCCCGGCGTTCCCCAAGCTCATCTACGTGCTCGAGGACGATAACGTTCACGAGGATTCCCCGTACTTCTACCTGACTCAGCTGGCTGCGAAGTGCACCGCCAAGCGCATGGTGCCCGACTATATCTCCGAGAAGAAGATGCGCGAGCTCAAGCTGTCGAAGGGCGAGACCGCGGGCAACGGCGACTGCTATACCTGCATGGGTTGCCGCAGCTTCCTGACGCCCGACCGCTCCGGTAACGGATTTAACAACGTGGCCAACGCGCTGAACTATGACCCGAACAAGCCCAAGTACTACGGTCGCTTTAACCAGGGCGTTGTGACCATCAACCTGCCCGATGTCGCGCTGAGCTCGCATCAGGACATGGATAAGTTCTGGAAGATCTTCGACGAGCGCCTTGAGCTGTGCCACCGCGCCCTGCTGTGCCGTCATGAGCGTCTGATGGGTACGCTTTCGGATGCCGCACCGATTCTTTGGCAGTACGGTGCCCTCGCCCGCCTGAAGAAGGGCGAGACGATCGACAAGTTGCTCGTGGGCGGTTACTCCACCATTAGTCTGGGTTATGCCGGCCTGTATGAGTGCGTTAAGTACATGACGGGCCACAGCCACACCGAGAAGGAGGGCACGCCCTTTGCCATGGCCGTCATGCAGCGCATGAACGACAAGTGCGCGGAGTGGAAGGCCGAAAGCGATATTGACTTCTCGCTGTACGGTACCCCGCTTGAGTCGACGACCTACAAGTTCGCCAAGTGCCTGCAGCGTCGTTTTGGCATCATCCCGGGCGTGACGGACAAGGGCTACATCACCAACAGCTACCACGTCCACGTGTCCGAGGAGATCGACGCATTCGACAAGCTCAAGTTCGAGGGTATGTTCCAGCAGCTTTCGCCGGGCGGTGCCATCTCCTACGTCGAGGTTCCCAACATGCAGGACAACCTCAAGGCTGTCATTCGCGTGATGCAGTACATCTACGACAACATCATGTACGCCGAGCTCAACACCAAGAGCGACTACTGCCAGGTGTGCGGCTACGACGGTGAGATCAAGATTGTCGAGGATGACGGCAAGCTGGTGTGGGAGTGCCCCAATTGCGGCAATCGTGACCAGGAGAAGATGAATGTCGCCCGTCGCACGTGCGGTTACATCGGTA
>CATZMG010000094.1 GCA_958421655.1 uncultured Collinsella sp. | reverse complement strand
CACTGGCTCGTCCTCGACGGCCAAGTTGCAGATGATGGACATGTCGTTGGTGACGAGCGCAGAAAGCGAAGAGCCCAGCACCTGGTAGACGGCCTCAGCCTCGGCCTCGACCGTGCCGACAAGCTCCTTGGGCAGCGAGATGTCGGCCTTGATCATATGACGCGTGGCGCGGCAAATCTGGCGAACCTTATCGGTCATGCGCTGCAGGTTAAAGTCGACGTAGATGATCGTCTGCAGCAAGCGGAAGTCGGAGGCGACCGGTGACTGCGTGGCAATCAGGTTGTAGCAGACGGCCTCCAGGTTGGCGCAGCGTGCGTCAATCGAAAGCGTGCGCTTCTTGGTCTTGGTGGCGAGCTTGCGGTCGTCGGTCACATAGGCCTTAACGGCATCGTGGAGGGCCAGATCGACGGCCTCATAGATGCTCAGCATCTCGTGACGGGCCTCGACGAGCTGACGGGAAAACAGTTTGCGCATGGTTCACTCCAATCAGTTGGGTGCGGTCATGCCGCCCGCACAGTGAATATACACCGGACCAGGTCCGATCAGCTTGGGACTAGTCGCACCGATCAGCCAAAGCGGCCGGTGATATAGTCTTCCGTCCGCGAGTCCACCGGACTGGTGAAGATCGCGTCGGTTTGACCATACTCGATGAGCGTGGCGGGCTCGCCGGCAACTTCCTGCAAGAAGAATGCGGTGTAGTCGCTAATACGAGCTGCCTGCTGCATTGAATGCGTGACGATGATGATCGTCATCTCGGGCGCCAGCTCGGCCATCAGATCCTCGACCTTAGAGACGGACGTGGGGTCGATGGCGGAGCAGGGCTCGTCCATCAGAAGGACATCGGGTTGCACCGCAAGCACGCGCGCGATGCACAGACGCTGCTGCTGACCGCCCGAGAGCGCCAAACCATCCTTGTTGAGCTGATTGGATACCTCTTTCCAGAGGTTGGCGCGCTTGAGCGATTCTTCCACGATGTCATCGAGGTCACTTTTGCTAGTCACGCCCTGCAGACGAGGGCCAAAGGCGACATTCTCGTAGATGGATTTAGGAAACGGGTTGGGCTGCTGAAAGATCATGCCCACGCGACGACGGAGATCGACCGGGTCGACACCCTCGGCATAGATATCGTTGCCGTCGAGCGTCATGGTGCCCTCGACGCGCGTGCCCTCGATCAGGTCATTCATGCGGTTGATGCAGCGCAAAAACGTCGACTTGCCGCAGCCCGAAGGGCCAATGAAGGAGGTGATGGCGTTTTTGGCGATGTTGAGGTCAAGCCCCGTCAGCGCATGAAAGTCACCGTACCAAAAGTTGAAATCCTTGGCCGTAATGGCCGCTTGCTCCAACGTGGGAGCGGACTGATAAACGGACATGGGACTCCTTAACTAGCGACGCTTGCGCGACAGGAAGCGCGCAAACAGGTTGAAGGCCAGAATGATCACCATCAGCAAGAGCGCGGTGCCGTAGGCTGCGTTCATGTTGATGCCGTCGTTGGCAAGCAGATACAGGTGAACCGTCATGGGGCGGCCGGAATCGAGCGGCGAAATAGGTAGATTGATGGCCTGCCCCATGGTATAGAGCACCACCGCGGTCTCGCCAATGGCACGGCCGATGGCGAGAACGATGCCCGTGGCAATACGGCCAAAGGCAGAAGGAAGCACGATCTTGGAGACAACCTGCCACTTGGTGGCGCCCAGGCCATATGCGCCCCAGCGGATATAGCGCGGAACGGCGCGAATGGCCTCTTCGGTGGTACGCATGACGATGGGAAGCATCAAGAGCGCGAGTGCCAGGGCGGCCGAGACCATCGAAAGGCCCAGGCCCATGGCCTCGACAAACAAGGCGTAGCCAAACAGGCCCATAACGATGGAGGGCACCGAGGCCAAAGCGTCAGCAGCGTAGCGAATGAGCTCGACGACCTTGCCCTGCTTGGCGTACTCGGCCAGATAGACGGCTGCCAGCACAGCGATCGGCGTGCAGATAAGCATGGCGAGCGCCGTCACGTAGACGGTCGAGACGATCGTGGGCCAAATTCCGCCCTCGGCGTTGACGCCCTGGGGCCAACCGAAGATAAAGTCGAGCGAGATGTGTGGCAGGCCGTTGATGACCACGTAGGCGATGATAGCGACCAGCACCAGCGTGGTGATGTAGGCAGCGGCACGAAACACGCCAAGCATGATCTTGTTGGACAGGTCCTTGTTGATGCGGCCCTTCTTGCCGTGGGAAAGGGCACGCTTGATGCGCTCGCGCGACGAGGTCGTATCGACCGTCGTGTCAACGGAATCGGACATAGCCTACCCCCTCTTCTTCTTGGAAATCAGACGGACGATGCCCACCAGCGTGGCGGAGATGATAAACAGGACCACGCCCATGCCGAACAGCGCCGAGCGGTGCAGACCCGAGGAATAGCTCATGTCGAGCGCAATCTGGCTCGTGAGCGTCGAGATGGGGCTCGCAATGCTGTCGGGAATAACCGGGGCGTTACCCACGACCATGAGCACGGCCATGGTCTCGCCGATGGCACGGCCCATACCCAGCACGATGGCATCAACGATACCCAGCTTCGCGGCAGGTAGCACGACCTTATAGATGGTCTGCCACTTGGTGGCGCCCATGGCATACGATGCCTCGCGGATGCCCATGGGAATGGAATTGAGAGCATCGATGGTGAGCGTGGTGATGGTAGGGACGATCATGATGGCGAGCACAAACCACGCCGTCAGCGCACCAAAACCAAGGCCGCCGGTCAGTTGTGCGATAAACGGGCGGATGATGATCATGCCGAAAAAGCCGTAGATGATGGAGGGTATGCCCGCCAGCAGGTCAACGGCGGGGCTGATGAGCTTGCGCACGCGCTTGCTGGCAATCTCGACCAGGTAAACGGCCGTACCCACGCCCAGCGGCACGCCCATGGCGAGCGCACCGACGGTCACCAGACCCGAGCCGGCAAGCAGCGACAAGATTCCGTAGTGGCCCTCGGAAGGCGCCCACGTAAAGCTAAAGAAGTCCGCCAGACCGATGTCAGTAAAGACGGGCAGCGCCGAGTACGTGGTAAAGACAAAAATCAGGATGACGGTAACGACCGCCAAGAACGCGCAGGCAAAGAAGATCCACTGCAGCGCCTTCTCCTTGATATAGGTACTGTGCGATACGAGCGCCAGCTCGCGCTTCTTGGGCGTCTGAACATTCTGCTCAGTCTGGGAGTTTTCCTGTGCTTCCATGCTACTCACTCCCCTTCTCGTCGTTGGTGACGGGAATAAAGCCCGCCTCGCGAATCTGCTTGTCCATCTTTTCGGACGTCACATAGTCGATGTAATCCTGCGCCTGCTGCGAAGGCGCACCCTTCACAAAGAAGTAAAGGTCGCGTGAGATGGGATAGCCGCCGCTCGCGACCGTCTTCTCGGACGCCTCAACATGATTGACCGAGACGGCCTTGACCGAGGTCTTGGCGTTGAGGCTATCGACGAAGCCCAGCGAAATGTAGCCAATGGCACCGCGCGAACGAGATACCACGTCGCGCACCTGGCCCGTGCCCGAAAGAACGGCCGAGCGGCGATCGAACGGGGTGCCGTCCATCACGATGGTGCGGAAGGCCTCACGCGTGCCGGACGCCTCATCTCGATTGATGACCTGGATCCTCAGGTCCTCGCCACCGACTTCTTTCCAGTTGGTGATCTTGCCGGCGTAAATATCGCGGAGCTGCTCGGTCGAGAGGTTATCGACCGGGTTATCGTCGTTCACGATGACCGCGATACCGTCGTGGGCAATGACGATGGGAGTCAGGCCCAGATCCTGTTCGTCGGCATTGAGTCCACGGGAGGAGCTGGCGATATCGGCTGTGCCGGCGCTGACGGCCTCGATGCCAGCGGAAGAACCCAAACCGGAAACGAGCACGTCGATGCCGGTCTCCTCCTTAAAGCCCTCGGCCGCAATCTCGGCGATAGGAAGGCAGGTCGTGGAGCCAGCGACAGTAATGGAAGAGGTAGAAGATCCCGAAGAACAGGCGCACAGCGTAAGTGTAAGCACAGCGGCGCTCAGGACCGATACGATCTTTCTCATAGCATCACGCCGATCGCAGCATGGCGCCCACAGGTGCCGTCCTCGTTACGGTAGGAATAAAAGCGGTCGTTCTGACGCACGGTCGAAAGCTGGGTATCCACGATATTATCCGCGTCGACACCGACATCTACCAGCGCCTCGCGAATGGCAGCGGAAAGATCGAGCATGCGAGAGGCACTCGCATCGATGCAAGAGAACTCGGCGGCAAAGCGATCCATGAGCTCCTGGGATACCTCATATTCGTCACCCAAGATATGGGGGCCGATATAGGCGGAAACGTCGCTCGCATCGCAGCCGGCAGCATCGCAAAGCGCCTGGCACGCCTTGGCGGAAATACGTGCAATCGTACCCTTCCAACCGGAGTGCACCACGGCAAATCCGCCAGGGGCCACCAGCACCACGGGAACGCAGTCGGCAAAGCAGAGCAGCACGGGCACGTTATGCGCCGTACAGACGATGGCATCGCAGCCCTCGGCAATCTGCTCGCGGACGTCCTCAAGGTCATCGGCGCCGTTCGAGGTCACCGCAACGATATGGTCACCATGGACCTGATTGGGAACGAGCAGGTTGTGCTCGCACTCGGCGGCACCCATAGCCTCGAGCGCGCGACGACGATTTTCTTGAACAGCAAAGGGGTCATCGCCAACATGCGAGCCCAAGTTGAGTGAGGAGTACGCATCTTCGGAAACACCACCGGCGCGCTCGGTGAAGGCAAAGCGAACATCGGATGTCGCGCCTTCCACCAACGTAACTCCATCATGGTCGACACGCGAAACGTTGTCCGCACGTGCTGCCATACTAAAGCCTCCTAATAACACAAGTACCGCGGCATCGCCGCTACAGCCCGCGTTTATACGGCTGTCATACTTCTCTAAAAGGATACCTGCTGCGCTGGAGGCAATCGTAAAGGGAACGTAAAGAGATTGGAGGTTCTAGTTTACAAAGTCGAAATCAAAAACCACCCCTAAAAGGGGTGGTTTGCTCTTAGGGTATAACCCTTGGG
>CATZMG010000093.1 GCA_958421655.1 uncultured Collinsella sp. | reverse complement strand
ACAGGAGGCCACTTAATGTGGCCTCCGTCGTGAGCAGGACTGTAGAGCAGGAAACTTAACCCCCACACCCCTCACGCGGCGGGCAAACTCGCCTTGTGCTCTATCACGCTAAAGTGTATGATTCTGAACGTTACATGACTCACTTTACTTAACTAAAGTGCCATCAAGGGGGAATACCATGAACACCGATATGTCTCGTCGTCAGTTTGTTGGTCTAGCCGGCTCGCTCGCCGCGGTGCTTGGCCTTGGTCTTGTCGGTTGCGGCGGTGGTGCTGGCAAGGGCTCCGCTGCTGGCTCTGCCGCGGCCAAGGATGTGAAGGGCGCCGCGGAGTCCAAGAAGCTCGTGGTGGGCTTTGATAAGTCCTATCCTCCGTACGGCTTTGTGGGCGACGATGGCGAGTACACCGGCTTTGATCTCGATCTGGCCAAGGCTGTTGCCGATAAGCAGGGCTGGGAGGTCAAATACGAGGCCATCGACTGGGACGCCAAGGATACGCTGCTTAACTCAGGCGCCATCAACTGCATCTGGAACGGCTTTACCATGGAGGGTCGCGAGGACGACTACACGTTCTCCGAGCCGTACATGCTCAATGAGCAGGTGCTCGTGGTCAAGAAGGACGCGGGTATCAAGAGCTGGGACGATCTTGCCGGCAAGACCGTGATTACCCAGACTGATTCCGCTGCGCAGGATGTGCTCGAGGGCGACCAGAAGGATCTGGCCGCGACGTTTGCCACGCTCGATACCATCGGTGAGTACAACACGGCGTTTATGCAGCTCGAGAGTGGTGCGGTCGATGCCGTTGCCTGTGACCTCTCGATCGCTCAGTATCAGCTGGCCGCCAAGCCAGATGCCTATACGCAGCTCGACAAGCCGCTGTCCAGCGAGCACTACGCCGTCGGCTTTAAGAAGGGCGACACCAAGTCGGCCGATGCTGTAACCGAGTCACTCAAGGCGCTCTACGAGGACGGCACGGTCAAGGACCTGTGCGATAAGTATTCAAGCTATGGTCTTTCCTTCGACAACTGGGTGCTCAAATAGCGGCTTTCCCAGGCACCCGATTTTGCCGTTCAAACCGTCGCTTGCGTACATTTAGTACGCGGCGCTCCTCTTTCACGGCAAACTCGGGCACCTGGAAAACCCGCTTTAGCATTGGGTTCGCTGTTCCGTTACTGTGAAAGAGAGCTTGGGTTGTCTATTCAGGTCATGATGCAGATGCTTGGCCAGGGATTCTTGGTCAGCTTGCAGCTGTTTGTGCTGACGTTGCTCGGGTCGATTCCGCTGGGAATTCCCGTGGCGTTTATGCGCATGAGCAAAATTGCGCCGCTTCGCTGGATCGCGCGCATCTATATTTCGGTCATGCGCGGCACGCCGCTCATGCTACAGATGTTTGCCATCTACTTCGCCCCGTACTACGTGTTCGGCATCTCGCTCACGCCCGATTCCAAGTGGACGGCGTGCGTTGTGGCGTTCATCATCAACTACGCCGGCTACTTTGCCGAGATCTATCGCTCGGGCCTGCAGTCGATTCCGCGTGGTCAATATGAGGCCGCCGAGGTGCTGGGCTACTCGCGTCTGCAGACATTTTTGTACATCGTGATGCCGCAAGTTGCCAAACGCATTTTGCCGGCGATGGGCAACGAGATCATCACGCTGGTCAAGGACACATCGCTGGCGTTTGCCATCGGTGTGGGGGAGATGTTCTCGACGGCCAAGGCGCTGGTTGCCTCGCAAGTGAGTATGGTGCCGTTTGCGATCGCGGCGCTGATTTACTGGGTCTTTAACTTTGTGGTCGAGATGCTGCTGGGCGCCGCCGAAAAGAAGCTGGACTATTATCATGACTAACTCAGTGATGAAAATCGAAAGCGCGCGTAAGGCGTTTGGCGGCAATGAGGTGCTCAAGGATCTCTCACTCGAAGTCAAGCGCGGTGAGGTCGTGGCGATTATCGGACCTTCGGGCGGCGGTAAGTCTACGCTGCTGCGGTGTGCCACGCTGCTCGAGACACTCGACGGAGGCTCTCTCTCGTTTGGCGACCTTGCCGTTGCGACGGACGCGGGGCCGGGTGCGGTCTATGCGAAAGGCGACGTGCCCAAACAGGCGCGCTCGCGGTTTGGTCTGGTGTTCCAGAACTACAATCTGTTCCCGCACTATACGGTGATGAAAAACATCATCGACGCGCCGATCCGCGTGCTTAAGCGCCCGCGCGAGCAGGCGGAAGCCCGTGCTCACGAGCTGATTGCGCAAATGGGGCTGACGGGCAACGAGAACAAGGTGCCGTGTGAGCTTTCGGGCGGTCAGCAGCAGCGCGTGAGTATTGCCCGCGCCCTAGCGCTCGATCCGGAAATCTTATTCTTTGACGAGCCGACCTCGGCGCTCGATCCCGAGCTGACGGCCGAGGTGCTGCGTGTCATTAAAGACCTTGCCGCGCAGAATATGACGATGGTGATCGTGACCCACGCAATGCAGTTTGCGCGCGATGTTGCCGACCGCGTGGTCTTTATGGATGGCGGCCGCATTGTCGAGGAGGGTCCTGCCGAGCAGGTCATCGACCATCCGCGCGAGCAGCGCACCCGTGAGTTCTTGAGCCGTATCGAGGGATAGGCTCAGGTATTTACTCAACTATTAATTGAGGCGAAGCCGCCGCAGGTCTTACGGTCTGTGGCGGCTTTTTGTTTGCATCGACGGGGTTCAATAATCGCCTCACAAGCTTGTCTCTTCCTCTCGCCGCCTGTATTCATACGTGTGCCGAAAGGTGTGCATGGACGGTCGCCCGTGAGGGTAGGGTGGTAGCATAGGACATTTGGAGGGTGAGTCGGCTCGGCTGCCGACCATGCTGCTCCCGGGATGGCACCGACCGCGAACTCTCCCCGTTGGCGTCGCGCAATGCGCGCGGCCCTGCAAGGAGGTCATCATGGGTGCTCCCAAGACCGGTAACGTAAGGAACGTGGTGCTCGTAGGCCAAGGCGGGGTGGGCAAGACTTCACTCGCCGAAGCCATGCTCCACCTTTCCGGCAAGACCGCCCGCCTGGGCGGCCACGACGGCACCAAGCCTACGCTCGACTATGACCCCGAAGAGGTTAAGCGTGCGTTTTCCATCTCGACGACCATTGCGCCTATCGACTGGAAGGGCGCGCGCATCAATGTGCTCGATGCCCCGTGCTACCCCGATTTTATCGGCGACGCCTTTGCCGCGATGAGCGTCTGCGAGACGGCTCTGTTTGTGGTCGACGCCGAGGCCGGCCCGCAGCCTACGACGGTTAAGCTCTGGTATGCCGCCGAGGACCTGCGTCTGGCGCGTGCGGTATTCGTAAACCGCCTGTCGCGCTCCGAGGCCAGCTTTGCGACCACAATGGACCTGCTGCAGGAGCGCTTTGGTACGCGACTGGGCGCCGTGACTCTTCCCTGGGGCGAGGGCGAGGACTTTGACGGCATCATCGACCTGGTGCGCATGAAGGCGCGCCATTGCAACGGCGCCGAAGCAGTTGAGTCGGAGATTCCCGAGGAGTATCGTGCCCAGGCCGAGGAGGCCCATGACCATCTGTGCGAGCTGGTGGCCGAGGCCGACGATGAGCTGATGATGAAATACCTGGAAGGCGAGGAGACGCTGACGCAGGAGGAGCTTGAGGGCTTGTTGTCCAAGGCGATCGCCGAGCGCATCTTTGTGCCGGTCTTTGCAGGCGATTGCATTAAGGAGCAGGGCGTCAACTCACTGATGGACGACATCGCCACATACTTCCCGGCGCCGACGGACTACGGCGAGATGCCGCTCATCGACGGTGATTCGCTCAAGATTTCGAGCGACGATGACCGTCCGGTGGCGTTTGTGTTTAAGACGCTGGCCGATCCGCAGCAGGGTCGCATCAGCTTTATCAAGGTGCTGACGGGCACGCTTGAGCCGGGCCTTGAGCTGATCAACGCGCGTACCCGCAAGAGCGATCGTCTGGCTCACCTGTATGTGATGTGCGGCCGCGACATGACCGAGGTCGGTCACGCCTATGCCGGTGACATCATCGTGGCGCCCAAGCTGGCTGCCGAGACGGGCGATACGCTCTCCATTACCGGTAAGGTCGAGGCTGCGGCGTTTAAGTTCCCCAACTCTCAGTACCGCATCGCCATCGAGGCCGAGAATCGCGGGGACGAAGAGAAGCTCTACACGTTTATCGAGAAGGCCTGCAAGGCCGATCCGACCATGAGCATCGACCGCGACGAGGAGACTGGTCAGACCATTATCTCCGCCGTTGGTGAGGCGCAGGTTTCGGTGCTGCTCAACCGTTTGGAAGATCGCACCAAGGTCGTGGCCAAAAGCGTGCCGATCCGCATTCCGTATCGCGAGACCATCCGCCGCACGGCGAGTGCCCAGGGCCGCCACAAGAAGCAGACTGGCGGTGCCGGTCAGTATGGCGACTGCTGGCTGCGCGTTGAGCCGCTCATTGGGCCCGACGGCACGAGCGACGGCTATGAGTTTGTTGACGAGGTCGTGGGTGGCCGCATCCCGCGCTCGCTCATCCCTGCCGTGGACAAGGGCGTCCAGGAGACCATGAAGGACGGTATTATTGCCGGCTACCCGCTTACGGGTATTCGCGTGGCTGTGTACGACGGCTCGTATCACAGCGTCGACTCCAACGAGATGGCGTTCCGCGCGGCGGCTCGCATCGGCCTGCGCAAGGCATGCGCCGATGCCGATCCGGTGGTGCTGGAGCCCATCGAGGAAATCACGGTGACTATCCCCGAGAGCTACGCCGGCGCCGTGATGGGCGATATCTCGGCTTCGCGCGGTCGCGTGACGGGTATGGATACCGATGAGCGCGGCGATACCGTGGTTATTGCCCAGGCGCCGCTGGCCGAGCTGACGGATTACTCGACGCGCCTGCGCTCTATCACGCGCGGCACGGGTGACTTTACCATGAAGCCCGCAGGCTATGAGCAGGTGCCTTATGACGTTCAGGCCAAGCTGGTCGAGCGCTATGAGGAGGGCCGCACCAAGTAGAGTGGGGCTTTGCCTGCAATGTAGGTGCTGACGAAAAGGCCGCCCTGGGTGAACTGCACCCCAAAACTTGGACGGCTTAAATAAGAACTACGCCGCAAGGGAC
>CATZMG010000092.1 GCA_958421655.1 uncultured Collinsella sp. | reverse complement strand
CAGACCAGTGTGGCGCCTTGTCCGCGGCTCCGAAGGAGCAGGACAAGGCGCCACACATGGTCGAGGACGTTCTGAAAACCAAGCCCGGCCCCCGCCGGACAGGTCACACTACTCGCAGAGCAGCTTAGCGATCTGGACGGCGTTGGTTGCCGCGCCCTTACGGATTTGGTCGCCGCAGCACCAGAAGGTGATGCCGCGCGCGGCCTCGGGGTTCGAGATGTCGCGACGCACGCGGCCGGCCCAAATCAGGTCCTGGTCGGACGTGTCCATCGGCATGGGGAAACGGTCGTGTGCACCCTCGGCAGCCATATCGTCAACCAGCTTGACGCCGGGAGCAGCAGCCAGCGCAGCACGGGCCTCTTCCACCGTAATATCGCGCTCAAACTCGAGCGTAATGCTCTCGGAGTGCGAACGCAGCACGGGCACGCGCACGCAGGTGCAGTTCACGCGCAGCTCGGGCAGGTGCATGATCTTGCGGCCCTCGTTTTGCAGCTTCATCTCCTCGGAGGTAAAGCCTTCCTCCTTGACACCGCCGATCTGCGGAATCAGGTTGCTCGCCAGCTGGGCGGCAAACGCACGCGGCTCGGGAATCTCCTCGCCACGGCCCAGGGCGACCAGCTGAGCCTCGAGCTCGGCCATACCGGGAGCGCCGGCACCCGAAGCCGCCTGATACGTCGAGACGATCATGCGCTTCACGCCGGCGAGCTGGTGCAGCGGCCACGTGGGAACCAGACCAATGATGGTCGCGCAGTTGGGGTTGGCGATAAGGCCGTGATGCCACTTGATATCATCGGCGTTGATCTCGGGCACGACCAGCGGCACCTCGGGATCCATGCGGAAGGCATGGCTGTTGTCGACCACGACGGCGCCGCGCTTGACGGCCTCGGGCAGCAGCTCCTTGGCGATATCGTCGCCGGCGGCGCCGAGTACGATGTCGCAGCCCTCAAAGGCCTCGGGGCAAGCCTCTTCAATCACGATCTGCTCGCCGCGGAACTCGACGGGCTTGCCCGCAGAACGAGCGCTCGCCAGCAGCTTGAGTTTGCCAACCGGGAACTCCTGCTCGTTGAGGCACTCGAGCATCTGGGTGCCCACGGCTCCCGTCGCGCCCAAAATAGCAACCGTGTACTGTTTCATGCTTCCCCCTTTAAAGGTTGTGGCTTTTGCCCGCACGCCGAGCAGGCCGATTATTGTTGCCAGTGTATACAAGAACGGGGCGGGCACGAAACCCGCCCCGTCGAAACGAAACCGAAACGAAACGCCCCGCCGTAGATTTTTGAGACATGACCCAAAAATCTACCGAGCAGTCGCTACTTTTTGAGCGCGGCCAAGGTGGGATCGGCCGGCGCGGGAGCCTCCAGGTCAGAGACCTTCACAATGCCGTTCTCGTCGGAGAAGGCACGGTAAATGGTCCGAATCGCCAGGTCGAAGTCTTTCTCCTCGACACCGATAATGATGTTGATCTCGTCGCAGCTCTGCGAAATCATGCGCACGCTCACGCCGGCCTGGCCAAGCATGCCAAACAGGTGGCCCGAGATACCCGCGCGGCCTCGCAGGTTACGGCCGACGGTCGCGATGAGCGCCAAGCCCTCGACAACCTCGATCTCGAGCGGCTCGACCTCCTGCTGGATGTCGCCCACAAGCGAGTACAGCGAATCGTGTACATCCTTCTCCTGCACCACGGCGCCAAAGCGGTCGACACCGGTGGGCATGTGCTCAACGGAAACGTCATAGCGCTCGAAGACCGAAAGCGCGCGGCGCATAAAGCCGACGCGCGGCTTGGTGCGGTCGCGGGCCACGTTGATGGCGACAAAACCGCGCTTGCCGGTCACGCCGGTAATGATGGGCTCCGCCTCGCCCTCGTCAGCCGTCTCGCTAATGATGGTGCCGGGGTCCTGCGGCGCATTTGTGTTCTTGATGACCAGCGGAATACCCGCCTCACGCACAGGGAACACGGCCTCCTCGTGCAGGACGCTTGCGCCCATGTACGAAAGCTCGCGCAGCTCCTCGTAGGTAACGCGCGCAATGGGCTGAGCCTCGGGCACAATGCGAGGATCGGCAGAATAGAAACCCGAGACGTCGGTCCAGTTCTCGTACAGGTCGGCGCCCAGGCACTTGGCCAGGATCGAGCCCGAGATATCGCCGCCGCCACGGTCGAGCAGCTTGATCTGGCCCTCACGCGTCGCGCCGTAGAAACCGGGCATAACAAAGCCGCCCTGCTGACCGTACTCCTGCACCAGCTCGGAGGTGCGGTTCATGCTGAGCGTACCGTCGTGATGAAACGCCACAACCGTCGCGGCATCCAGGAACGGCAGGCCCAGGTACTCGGCCATCAGGCGAGCGGTGAAATACTCGCCGCGGCTCACAAGCTCCTCGGTGGAGTAGCCGCCCGAGCGGGCGCGCTCGGCAAAGGCTGCGAACTCCTCGCGGATGGGATAGGTGAGCTCCAGCTCGTCAGCGATATCAAAATAGCGCTGGCCAATGTCCTCGAGCAGCTCCTCACACGACACGTGATATTTAACGTGCGCGTTAACCAAGTAGAGCAGGTCGGTCACCTTGGTGTCGCCCTTAAAGCGGCGACCGCAGGCGGAAACCACCACAAAACGGCGAGCCGGGTCGGCATCGACGATGGCCTTGATCTTCTTGAAGTGTTCGGCGTCGGCGACCGACGAGCCGCCAAACTTGGCAATCTTAATCATGGGCTTGAGGTTACCTTTCTAAAAGCCTCTGCAAACCTGTTTTGCGCGCTCTGATACCATGGTTTCACCGATTGGGACCAAGGCATCCGAGGAGCAGTGTTATATGGGAACTTATCATAGTACACGAGGACGCACTTTATCGTGCTCAAGTAAGGTGGCAATCCGCACCGGCATCGCTCCCGACGGGGGTTTGTTTGTCTCGGACGAGCTCGGCACCCAGCAGGTCGATATCAGCTCGCTTGCAGATAAATCGTACTTTGAAATCGCTCAAGATGTGTTGGGAATGTTACTGAATGATTACACGGCCGAAGAAATTTCGGCGTGTATCGACGAGGCATACCGCGGCACGTTTGCGAGTGAAGAGGTCACGCCGCTCGTCAAACTCGACGCCGCGCCGAGCGCCGACGCCCCTCAGACCTATGTGATGGAGCTCTTTGGCGGCCCCACAAGCGCCTTCAAGGACGTCGCCCTGCAGATGCTCCCCCGTCTGATGGCCCGCACTTCCGCCAAGGACGGCGGCGCCGAGCGCATCATGATCGTCACCGCCACGTCGGGCGACACCGGCAAGGCCGCACTCGCCGGTTTTGCCGACGCTCCGGGCACGGGCATCACCGTCTTTTATCCCGAGGGCAAGGTCAGCCGCGTCCAGAACCTGCAGATGTCCACACAGGAGGGCGATAACGTCGCCGTCTGCGGCATCCGCGGCAACTTCGACGATGCCCAGAGTGCCGTCAAGCGCATCTTTGCCGATAAGGAGCTTGCCGAGCGCCTGGAGGCTGCTGGCACGGTGCTTTCGAGCGCCAACTCCATCAATGTCGGCCGTCTGGTACCGCAGGTCGTCTACTACTTTGCCGCCTATGCGCAGTTGCTGCGCGCCGGCGCCATCGAGGCCGGCGACGCCGTGGAGTTCTGTGTGCCCACCGGCAACTTTGGCGATATCTTGGCCGGCTACTACGCCAAGCGCATGGGTCTGCCCGTCGCCAAACTCGTCGTGGCCAGCGACAAGAACAACGTGCTCGCCGACTTCCTGACCACCGGCGTCTACGACCGCAACCGTCCGTTCTTCACCACCATCTCGCCGTCGATGGATATCCTCATCAGCTCTAACCTGGAGCGCATGCTGTACTTCCTGTCCGATGGCGACTGCGAACTCGTTGCCGGCCTTATGGAGCAGCTGGCACAGACTGGTCGCTACGAGGTTCCCGCCGACCTGCTGGCAAAGATTCAGAGCGTCTTTGGCTGCGGTTGGGCCAGCGAAGACGAAGTCCGCGCTGCCATCAAGAGCTGCTGGGATGCGAACGGCTACGTAATCGACCCGCACACTGCTTGCGGCTATCACGTCTTTGAAAAGGTCGCTCCCGCCGAGGGCGCCAAGGCCCGTGTGCTGCTTTCGACCGCCAGCCCCTACAAGTTCCCGCGCGCCTGCTGCGACGCCCTGGGGCTCGACGTTCCCGAGGACGACTTTGAGGCCATGCACGTGCTCGAGCAGGCAACCAACACGGTCGCCCCGGCACAGCTCGCCGAGCTCGAGTCCAAGCCCGTCCGCTTCGAAGACGTCTGCGACGTCGATGAGATGGCCAGCTACGTAGAGCAGGCTGCAAAAAAGATGGCAACCAACTAAACCCCATATAAGGCGCTGGCGAAAGCCGGCGCACTTTCTTTTAATTTGGCTCCCCAGCGCGGTGAGGAGACGGCGTAGGTCGGTTTCACGCTTGCTCCGTCGCGAGTTCCGCACGAGCCGAAGGCCACTAAATGTGGCCTTCGTGCGAGCAGGACTGTCCGAGCAGCGGAGCAAGCGTGAAACCGACCCCCAGGAGGACCAACAACAATGATCAAGATCACCGTCCCCGCCACCAGCGCAAACCTAGGCATTGGCTACGATACCCTCGGCATGGCCGTCAGCCTCTACTCGCACTTTACCTTTGAGCGCGCCGACAAGCTCACCATCACGGGCTGCCCCGAAGAGTTCCAAAACGAGAACAACCTGGTCTATGTGAGCTTTGTCGATGCGCTGGCCGCATGGGGCGAGCCGGCTTTTCCCGTTGCCATCGACATCCAGACCGACGTGCCCGTCGCCCGCGGCCTGGGCTCCAGCTCCACCTGCGTCGTCGCCGGCATCATGGCTGCCGCCGCGTTGACGGGCCATACCGTCGACCGCGCCGAGCTCGTCCGCATCGCCACCGAGGTCGAGGGCCATCCCGATAACGTCGCCCCCGCTATCCTGGGCGGCGCCGTCTGCTCCTTTACGCCGACCGATTCGCTCCCCCAGTGCCTGCGCTACGAGGTGAGCGATCGTTTGCGTTTTATTACCGTGATTCCACCTTACGAGGTGCACACGAGCGAGGCACGCAAGGTCGTGCCGCAGGAGATTCCACTCTCCACCGCCGTGTGGCAGATGGGCCGCATCGCCGGCATGACGCGCGGCTTGGAGACTGGTGACCTGGACCTGATTGCCGCCGCCAACGACGACCGCATCCAGGAGCCCTATCGTCGCCGCCTGATCCCCGACTACAACGCCGTGCGCGACACCTGCCTTAACGGCGGCGCTAAGACCATCTGGATTAGCGGCTCGGGCTCGACCCTCATGGCTGTGACCGACGACACCATCGTGGCAAAGTTCCTGCAGGTCAAGCTGCGTGAGCAGTTCCCCAAGTGTGACACGCACATTCTGACGTGCGACACGGAAGGCGCCCAGATCGAATACCTGTAGTCGCCGTCCCGTATACTCGCCGGGGAGGCCAGGGGGCTTTGCCCCCAAATCGTCCTCGGACATGGCAGGACCCCCGCTGCGCACTTCGTGCGGCGGGGGTCCTGCCGTCCTGCGGAAAGATTTGGGGGC
>CATZMG010000091.1 GCA_958421655.1 uncultured Collinsella sp. | reverse complement strand
CGAGTCGCTCGCCGTGCACATCTACAAGATCTATGGCGAGGGCAGCCCCGAGGCCCAGCAGATCGTCTGGGGCACCGCTGCACTGCTGATGATTTGCGTGCTGCTGTTTAACGTAATCGCCCGCATTGTGGGCAAGCAACTGGCAAGGAAGATGACGGCCGAATGAGCGAGATGAATGTAACGCCCGCAACCGAAGCGGCATCGTCCGACACCCGGGACTTCCTGTCGAGCGTGGGGGAGAGCGAGAAGCGCGTGCGCGTGAGCGGCAAGGCCGTGAGCGACGAGGTTGTGCTCTCCACCAAGGACGTCAACGTGTACTATGGCGACCACAATGCACTGCACAATACGTCGCTCGACTTCCACAAGGGCGAGATCACGGCGCTCATCGGGCCTTCGGGCTGCGGTAAGTCGACCTTCTTACGCAGCCTCAACCTGATGAATCGCGAGATTCGCGGCTGCCGCGTGGAGGGCGAGATCAACTATCGCGGGCGCAATGTAAACACCAAGACCGAAAACACCTACGAGCTGCGCCGTTCCATTGGCATGGTGTTCCAGCAGCCCAACCCGTTCCGCAAGTCCATTCGCGACAACATCACGTTTGCGCCTAAGCGCCACGGCATCACCGACCGCGACGAGCTCGACCGCATGGTCGAGGAAAGCCTGCGCGGCGCGGCGCTTTGGGACGAGGTCAAGGACAAGCTCGACAAGAGCGCCTACGCGCTTTCGGGCGGCCAGCAGCAGCGTCTGTGCATTGCGCGCACGCTGGCGCTCAACCCCGACGTGATCCTGTTTGACGAGCCCTGCTCGGCGCTCGACCCCATCTCGACGTTGGCGATCGAGGACCTTATGTCGTCGATCGTGGCCGACCGCGCCATTGTCATCGTGACGCACAACATGGAGCAGGCGTCGCGCGTGTCCAACCGCACGGCGTTCTTCTACATGGGCGATATGGTCGAGTACGACGAGACTGACGAGATTTTCCAACGGCCCAAGGATAAGCGGCTGAATGATTACCTCACCGGCATGTTCTCCTAGTCCGGGACATGCTTGAGGCCCGCGGCGGCCACGGTTGCCGCGGGACTGATTGGAGAGGCGGGTCATCTCTTTTGGGAGATGGCCCGCCTTTTTGCTCTGCGACCGAAACGACCGCCACAAAGGGGACAGGCGCCTTCGTGGTGGTTTGGGGTGGGGCTGGCTGCTATCATGGACAACGTTGAATTTCTACGAAGGAGCAGGGCATATGGCGATTCTTTTGGGATGCGATTCCGTCAGCCTAGAGTTTCCCACCAAGCATATTTTCGATAGCGTGACGCTCGGCGTGGGCGAGGGCGACCGCATTGGTATTGTCGGCAAAAACGGCGACGGCAAGTCGACGCTGCTGAGCGTGCTCGCCGGTACGCTGGAGCCCGATGACGGGCGCGTGACGCACCGTCGCGGCACCACGATCGGTCTGCTCGGCCAAAAGGACAACCTGGTCGATACCGACACCGTGCATCATGCCGTCGTGGGCGACACGCCCGAGTACGAGTGGGCGTCGAGTCCGCGTACGCGCCAGATTCTGGCCGGCCTTATTAGCGATGTGCCCTGGGAGGGCGCGGTGGGCGAGCTTTCGGGAGGCCAGCGCCGTCGCGTGGACCTCGCGCGCCTGCTGATCGGCGACTACGACGTGCTCATGCTCGACGAGCCCACCAACCACCTGGACATGCGCACCATCAACTGGCTCGCGCGTCACTTAAAGGCCCGCTGGCAGCGCGGCCAGGGCGCGATGCTCGTGGTCACGCACGACCGCTGGTTCTTGGACGAGGTCTGTACCAGTATGTGGGAGGTCCACGACGGCCAGGTCGATCCCTTCGAGGGCGGTTACTCCGCATATATCCTGCAGCGCGTGGAGCGCGACCGCATGGCCGCGGTTACCGAGGAGCGCCGTCGCAACATGGCACGCAAGGAGCTCGCGTGGCTGAGCCGCGGTGCCCAGGCTCGTTCCACCAAGCCCAAGTTTCGCGTGGATGCCGCTCGCGAGCTGATCGCCGACGTGCCGCCCGTGCGTGACGAGCTGGAGCTCAAGCGCCTGGCCGTGAGCCGCCTGGGCAAGCAGGTTATCGATGTGGTCGACGTGGACGCCGGCTATGCGGATACCGATAGCGCACCCAAGCAGGTGCTCACCGATGTGACCTGGCTCATTGGTGCGGGCGACCGCTATGGTCTTTTGGGTGAGAACGGCGCCGGCAAGTCGACGCTGCTCGACGTGATTCAGGGCAAGATCGCGCCCCTGCGCGGCCGCGTGAAGATCGGCCAGACGGTGCGCTTTGGCGTGCTGTCGCAGCAGCTCGAGGAGCTCGAGCCCTACATGGACGACACGATCCGCGAGGTGCTCAGCAACTATAAGAAGTACTACGTCATCGACGGCAAGGAGACTTCGCCCGAGAAGCTCTGCGAGCGTCTGGGCTTTACGACGCAGCAGCTCTGGAGTCGCATCGGCGATCTTTCGGGCGGCCAGCGCCGTCGCCTGTCGCTGCTACTGACAATCCTGGACGAGCCCAATGTGCTCATCCTGGACGAGCCCGGCAACGACCTGGATACCGACATGCTGGCGATTGTCGAGGATCTGCTCGACGGCTGGCCCGGCACGCTGATCCTGGTGACGCACGACCGCTTCTTGATGGAGCGCGTGACCGACCAGCAGTGGGCGCTGCTCGACGGCCACCTGACGCATATGCCCGGTGGCGTGGACCAGTACCTTCGCCTGTGCAACGCTACCGCCGAGGGCGAGCCCGTGGGCGCGCCGAGCGCCAAGACCGGCATGTTTGACACCGGTGCCGCGGCAGCTGCGGCCGAAAAGCCCAAGTCGAGCGGTCAGCCCAACGGCCTGTCCAACGCCGAGCGCCAGAAGCTCCGCCGCGAGGTGAGTTCGCTCGAGCGCAAGATGGAGACGCAGCGCACCCGCGTTGAGGAGGCCGAGGCAGCAATGGCCCAAGTCGATCCCACCAACTACACGGCGCTCGGCGAGCAGCAGGCAAAGATCGACGAGGCTCACGCCGCCATGGACGAGCTGGAGATGGCGTGGCTCGAGGCGAGCGAAAAGCTCGAGGGCGAGGAGTAGACGAGGATGATCAAAGCCGCGTTTTTCGATATCGACGGTACGCTGCTGAGCTTTAGGACCCACCGGATTCCGGCGTCGGCGCAGCAGGTGCTCGACAGCTTTCGCGAGCAGGGGATTGCGTGCGTGATCGCCACGGGCCGTCCGACCTACCAGATGCCGGACTGGCTGTTCGACCTGGGCTGGGATGCGTACATTACGCTTTCGGGCCAGCACTGCTTTGATGCCGAGGGGGTTTACCGCAGCTGTCCGATCGATCCGGACGACGTCGCGGTGATTGTGGGCCAGGTGGCGCAGGGGCGCTACGACTCGCTGTGCATGCAGGGCGAGAACTCGTTTGTGAACCGCCTGTCCGAGCGCGTGGTGACGGCTGGCAGCAACGCGGGAATCGTCTACCACGAGGAGCCGTTTGAACACGCCTTTGACGCGCCGGTCTACCAGTTTTGCGCCTTTGTGGACCCTGACGACGAGCATATCGTGACCGATGCCGTGTCGCATTCGCTCACCACGCGCTGGTGCGACCTGTTCTGCGACATTATCCCCGCCAACGGCGGCAAGGACCTGGGCGTGGCGGCGACGTTGGAGCGCCTGGGCATCGACGCGAGCGAGGCGATTGCCTTTGGCGACGGCGAGAACGACCTGTCGATGTTTGCCGCCGTGGGCACGAGCGTGGCCATGGGCAACGCACAGGACACGGTGAAAGCTGCGGCGACCTATGTGACGACTGCCGTGGACGACGACGGCATCTACAACGCCGCGAAGCACTTTGGATTGGTGTAACTGCGGGCCGGCACCCGGCGCCTGGGGACACTCCTTGCGGGGCGTCCCCATTTTGTTTTCGTCCCGTGCGTTTTGTGAAACGCGGTTAACTTTTTAAACAACGTAGTAAGACATGGGCAACTTTTGCGGTAAAGTTAGCCGTGGAAAGTATCCAAAGGCTAACTAGCAATCATCGCGAAAGGCGGCCCATGGCCCTACGTGAATCCGGAGAAGACTATCTCGAATCGATCTACGTTCTGTCGGAACGTCAGGGCATCGTGCGCTCGATCGACGTTGCGGAGTACCTCGGCGTAACCAAGGCGAGCGTCTCTAAAGCCATGGCGACGCTGGAGAACAGCGGCTATGTCGAAATGGGCAAGCGCGACGTTCATCTGACGGAGCGTGGTCTGGAGGTCGCTCGCCAAATGTGGGAGCGTCACTGCTTTTTCGTGGGGCTGCTGGAGGATGCGGGTGTTTCGGCTGAGGTCGCGTCGCAAGAGGGCTGCCACATGGAGCACTGCCTGAGCGAGGCAAGCTTCGAGAAGCTACGGGCGATGTTGGGCCGGGAAGATGTAGCGGGTCCAACAACAGAAGCCTAACTGTCCCACGGTAGCGCAGAGTTCACGCAAAGCGCGAACCAGCGACTGGGACCAGCGGCCCTTTCGGCCAAGTCCATTTCAGCAAAGGAACCCCGCTAGCAAGCGATGCCCAAGAACCGCCAGCAACGTTACTGCAGGCCGGGACCGGGCTTGGTTTTGAAAACACTCCGCAGCGCGAGGCCCGCCTTTCCGTTGCTCCGTAGGAGCAGGAAAGGCGGGCCTCATGCGCGAGGACGTTTTCAAAACCAAGCCCGGTCCCGGCCGGACAGCCCACGAACGCTACAGGTTCTTGACACCCATCGCGCGCATGGCGTTCAGGATGGCGATGATCGCCACGCCCACGTCGCCGAACACGGCAAGCCACATGTTGGCGATGCCCAGTGCCGCAAGCACCAGAATCAGCAACTTAATGCCCAGCGCAAAGATGATGTTCTGCCAAACAATCGTCATGGTCTTGCGCGCCACGCGGATCGCGCGGGAGATGTTGGACGGCTTGTCATCCATGAGCACGACGTCCGCCGCCTCAATTGCGGCGTCCGAGCCCATGGCGCCCATGGCGATGCCCACATCGGCACGGGTAAGCACGGGTGCGTCGTTGATACCGTCGCCGACAAAAGCGAGCTTGCCCTTGCCGTTCTCGCTCGCAAGCAACGCCTCAACACGCTCGACCTTATCGCCCGGCAGCAGCTGCGCGTGGAACTCGTCGAGACTGAGTTGCTTGGCCACAGACGCCGCAACCTCCTCGCGGTCGCCCGTGAGCATGACGGTGCGCTTGACGCCGGCGGCGTGCAGGTCGCTGATCGTCTGCTCGGCATCGGCCTTGACGGTGTCGGCAATTACAATGTGGCCGGCATAGATGCCATCGACCAGCACGTGAAGGATCGTACCGACGACCTCGCAATCGGGCGCTTCGACTCCGGTCGCGGCGAGCATTTTTGCGTTGCCAACGACGACGTGCTTGCCGTCGATGGTTGCCGTCACGCCATGGCCCGCGTCGTTGGTGGAGTCGCTTACGCGCTTGGGGTCGAGTTCGCCCTGGAAGGCGGCGCGCACCGACTGCGCGATGGGGTGATCGGAGAACGACTCAGCAAGGGCTGCGACTTCGAGCAACGACTGCTCGGTATAGCCGGCTTCGGGGTGTACCGCGACCACCGAGAACGTGCCGTTGGTGAGGGTGCCCGTCTTGTCAAAGACGACGGTGTCCACGTCGGCGAGCGTCTCGAGGTAGTTAGAACCCTTGATGAGAACGCCCAGCTTGGATGCGCCGCCGATGCCGCCAAAGAAGCTGAGCGGGACGCTGATCACCAACGCGCACGGGCAGCTGACGACCAGGAAAGTCAGGCCGCGCAGGATCCAGTCGGACCAGGTGCCGGTGATTAGGCCGCCGCCGAGCGCGAGCACCGCGGCCGCGCCGGTGACGGCGGGCGTGTAGACGCGGGCAAAGCGCGTGATGAAGTTCTCGGTACGCGCCTTCTTTTCGCTGGCGTTTTCTTCGAGCTCCAGGACGCGCGCGACAGTGGACTCGCCAAATGGCTTGGTGGTGCGCACGTGGATG
>CATZMG010000090.1 GCA_958421655.1 uncultured Collinsella sp. | reverse complement strand
TTTTACCGACGCGAGCTTCGTGTTTGCCCAGATGCGCGTGGGCGGCTACGCCATGCGCGAGCAGGACGAGAAGATTCCGCTGCGTCACGGCTGCGTGGGTCAGGAGACTTGCGGTTGCGGCGGCCTTGCCTACGGCATGCGCACCATCTTCCCCATGGTCGAGCTGATCGATGACGTTGAGAAGTACGCCAAGAAGGACTACTGGATTCTCAACTACTCCAACCCTGCCGCTATCGTGTCCGAGGGCTGCCGTGTGCTGCGTCCCAACGCTCGCATCATCAACATCTGCGACATGCCGATCGCGATCATCGACGTGGTTTGCGCCGCGCTCGATATCGACAAGAAGGATGTCGAGTACGATTACTTTGGCCTCAACCACTTTGGTTGGTTCACCTCGATCCGCCACAAGGGCGAGGAGGTGCTCCCGCAGCTGCGCGAGTACATCAAGGAGCATGAGATTCTGCTGCCCGATTCGTACCTCAAGGGCATGAGCTCGCTCATGGCAAAGAAGCCCGAGGAGGCCACCGACGAGCATCCCGAGCAGAACCGCCACACCAAGGGCAGCTGGTACTACGTCTGGAAGGGCGAGTACGAGATCATGGAGTGCTTCCCGGAGTACCTGCCCAACACGTATCTGAACTACTACCTGCAGCAGAAGGAGTTCGTCGAGCACTCCAACCCCGAGCGCACCCGTGCTAACGAGGTTGAGGAGACGCGCGAGAAGAACCTCTTCGACGGCATCGACCACTACGAGAAGACCGGCGAGATCGACGAGAGCACGTTCTATGCGGGCAGCCACGGCGACTGGATTGCCGATCTGGCTATCGCTCTGAAGAACGACACCAAGCAGCGCTTCCTGGTCATTTGCGAGAACAAGGGCGCTATCCCCAACATGCCCTACGACGCTATGGTCGAGCTGCCTGCCTACATTGGCAAGAACGGCCCCGAGGTCATCAGCCGCGACAACATTCCTCTGTTCCAGCAGGGCCTCATGATGCAGCAGCTGAACTCCGAGAAGCTCGTGGTCGAGGCTACGATTGAGGGTTCGTACGAGAAGGCGCTCAAGGCCTTTACGCTGAACAAGACCGTGCCGTCGATGAAGGTCGCCAAGGAGGTTCTCGACGACATGATCGAGGCCAACAAGGGTTACTGGCCCGAGCTTAAGTAAAAGCAACAGGGTCGCTGGCCGCATACCTGGAGCAATGCCCCGTCCACGTGATTGCGTGGGCGGGGCATTGTCATTTGGTAACGCGTTTTATCAAATATGGCATTTATCTGCGGTAATGTTCTATTTCACCGCTGAGGGTGACATTTCATGCCGCCTGCCGAACTGCGTGGAGACCTAACAACTTTTTAGGTCAGTGTTGAGCGTGTAGCAATTTCGCCCGGCCTCGCCTCCGGGCTGCCATGTGAGAGGGGATCTTATGGCTCGACTGCATGTAATGGAACGCAGCCACGCTCAGGCCGTCATGGACGACCTGCACGATGCGCTCGGACGCCGTCTGGCGGTGAGCTCGCTCGCCCCGTGTCCCGTTGAGTTTACGGCAGCGCTCGTCAACCTGTGTTCGACGCAGAGCTGCGGCAAGTGCACGCCCTGCCGCGTGGGCCTGAGCGCGCTGAGCGATCTGCTCGCCGATGTGCTCGAGGGCCGCGCCGACGAGTCCACGCTCAACTTGATTGAGCGCACGGCCCGCACCATCTATCTTTCGAGCGACTGCGCCATCGGTTACGAAGCCGGCGCCATGGCGCTCACAGCTATTCGTGGCTTCCGTGATGACTTTGAGCACCACATCCGTGAGCATTCCTGCGGCTTTGATCGCGAGGCCCGCGTTCCGTGCGTCTCGGGCTGCCCGGCGCACGTCGACATTCCCGGTTACATTTCGCTCGTCGAGGCCGGCCGCTATGCTGATGCCGTCAAGGTCATCCGCAAGAACAACCCGCTGCCGCTCGTCTGCGGCCTGGTGTGCGAGCATCCCTGCGAGATGCACTGTCGCCGTGGCATGGTCGACGACCCCATGAACATCCTCGCCCTCAAGCGTTTTGCCGTTGAGCACAGTGACCTCAACGACCACAAGCCGCATGTAGTGGACAACACCGGTAAGCGCGTCGCTGTGATCGGCGGCGGCCCGGCCGGCCTTTCCTGCGCCTACTACCTGGCCGTGATGGGCCATAAGGTGACCATCTTTGAGCAGCGTCACCACTTGGGCGGCATGCTGCGCTACGGCATCCCCAGCTATCGTCTGCCGCGCGAGCGCTTGCAGGCCGAGATTGACTGGATCTTGAGCGCCGGCATCGACGTGGAACTCGACCACTCCGTGAACGGCGAGGAGCTTGCCCGCCTGCGCGACGAGTTCGATGCCGTCTACCTGGCCATCGGTGCCCACAGCGATAAGAAGCTCGGCCTTCCGGGCGAAGAGGCGCCCGGCGTGGAGTCGGCCGTCAAGATGCTGCGTACCATTGGAGACGACGGGCTGCCCGACCTGAGCGGCCAGCGCGTGTGCGTCATCGGCGGCGGCAACGTGGCCATGGACGTGGCGCGCTCTGCCGTGCGCTGCGGTGCCGAAAAGGTGAGCATTGTCTACCGCCGTCGCATCTGCGATATGACGGCCCAGGACGCCGAGATTGCCGGCGCCCAGGCCGAGGGCTGCGAGGTTTTGGAGCTCACAGCCCCGCTCGGTATAGAGACGGGCGATGACGGTCGCGTGAGCGGCCTGCGCGTGCAACCGCAGATTATCGGCGAGCCCCGTCGCGGTCGTCCGGCCCCACGTGCCGCCGCCACGCCCGAGCGCGTCATTCCCTGCGAGCGCGTGTTCGTGGCCATCGGCCAGGACATCGATTCCAAGCCGTTTGAGGACATGGGCATCGTCTGCAAGTGGGGCTGCGTGGTCACCGACTCGGACGGCGCCGTGCCCAACTTCGATGGCCTCTTTAGCGGCGGCGACTGCCAGACCGGCCCCGCCACCGTCATCCGTGCCATCAACGCCGGCCGCGTGGCTTCGGCAAATATCGACCGCTATCTGGGCTTCGACCACAAGATCAAGCTCGACGTGGAGCTGCCGACCGTCCAGTTTAAGGGCAAGCACGAGTGCGGCCGCTGCGAGCTGGGCGAGCGCGAGGCTGGCGAGCGTATT
The DNA here is from genome assembly GCA_958421655.1 of uncultured Collinsella sp. Classification (GTDB taxonomy): domain Bacteria; phylum Actinomycetota; class Coriobacteriia; order Coriobacteriales; family Coriobacteriaceae; genus Collinsella. Next base: position 3,059 of record CATZMG010000090.1, on the reverse strand, counting down.
CACGATTGGAATTTGGTCGAGCAGGGCCTTACCGAGGAGGAGGCACGCCAGGAGGCAAGCCGCTGCCTGCGTTGCGACCACTTTGGCTTTGGCGCGTTCCGCGGAGGGAGGAACCTGGAATGGTAGAGCTCAGCAACCCCACTGTCAGCGACAACACCGAAAGCGGAGCATTTAATATGGTCAAGCTCACTATCGATAATTGCGAGGTCGTGGTACCCGAGCACACCACGATCCTGGACGCGGCCAAGTCCGTCGGCATCCAGATTCCCACCCTGTGCTACCTGCGCGATCTAAACGAGATCGGCGGCTGCCGCGTGTGCGTGGTCGAGGTTGAGGGCTGCGACCAGCTGGTTGCCGCCTGCAACAACTACGTGCTCGACGGCATGGTGGTCCACACCAACAGCCCCAAGGCCCGCGAGGCCCGTCGCACCAACGTGCAGCTGCTGCTGTCCCAGCACGATTCGCAGTGCACGAGCTGCGTGCGCAGCGGCAACTGCAACCTGCAGACCATCGCCAACGATCTGGGCATTTTCTATCTGCCGTATCAAAGGCATTTGGCGGGCGAGGGCTGGGATTTCGATTTTCCCATCATCCGCGAAAACGACAAGTGCATTAAATGCATGCGCTGCATCAAGGTGTGCGAGAGCGTGCAGGGCTTAGGGATTTGGGACCTGACCAACCGCGCCACGCATACCGCCGTGGGTACCCGCGGGCGCGCGCCGATCGGCAAGACCGATTGCGTCGCGTGCGGCCAGTGCATTACGCATTGCCCGACGGGCGCACTGCGCGAGCGCGACGATACCGAGACCGTGTTTGACGCGCTCGCTAATCCCGACAAGATCGTGCTGGTGCAGATTGCGCCTGCCGTACGCAGCGCCTGGGGCGAGGAACTCGGCATTCCACGCGAGGAGGCCACCGTTGAGCGCCTGGCTTGCGCGCTGCGCCGCGTTGGCTTTGAGTACGTGTTCGACACCGATTTCTCGGCCGACCTCACCATTATGGAGGAGGGCTCCGAACTGCTCGAGCGTCTAGGGAAGGCCGTCAAGGGCGAGGACGATAGCCGCGGCTGGCCCATGTTTACGAGCTGCTGCCCGGGCTGGGTGCGCTTTGTGAAGGCGCGCTATCCGGAGTTTGTCGACAGCCTGTCCACGTCCAAGTCGCCGCAGCAGATGTTCGGCGCCATCGCCAAGACCTACTACGCCAAGGTGCTGGGCGTGGAGCCCGAGCGCCTGTTCGTGGTGTCCGTTATGCCGTGCACGGCCAAGAAGGCCGAGTGCGCGCTGCCGAGCATGGTGGGCGAGGGCGGCGCACCCGATGTGGACGTTGCGCTGACGGTGCGCGAGATGGTGCGCATGATCCGCGCGAGCCACGTGAGCGTGGACACGCTGGTTGAGGAGCCGCTCGATACGCCGCTGGGCTTTGGCACAGGCGCGGGTGTGATCTTTGGCGCCACGGGCGGCGTGATGGAGGCCGCCGTGCGCTCGGCCTATTACCTGGTGACGGGCAAGAACCCCGACGCCGATTTCTTTACCGACGTGCGCGGCCTAGACGGCTGGAAGGAGGCCGTGGCCGATATCGATGGCACCAAGGTGCGCGTCGCCGTGGCGCACGGGCTGGGCAACGCCGCCCGCCTACTCGATGCGATTCGCGACGGCCGTGTGAGCTATGACTTCGTCGAGGTTATGGCATGCCCGGGCGGCTGCGTCGGTGGCGGCGGTCAGCCTATCCACGACGGTTGCGAGCTGGCAGCCGAGCGCGGCCAGGTACTGTGGGGCCTGGATGCGAACGCCGAGATTCGCTTCTCGCACGAGAATCCCGATGTCCAGGCGTGCTATCGCGAGTTCTTGGGCGAGCCGCTCTCGCCGCTGGCCGAGGAGCTGCTGCATACCGACCATCACGCATGGACGATGCCTAACGAGGGGACGTGCTAGCGATGCGCGCGTTTGATTTTGAAATGTCGCGCCGGGGGTTTGCCTCGGCGCTCGCCGCGGGCGCCCTGTCACTTGCGCTCGCGGGCTGTGGCGGCGGGGCTGCCGGTGCCGGGTCCGCCGCGGGCTCGGCTGCCACGGACGGCGCCGGTGCTGCTGCAGAGCCGGTCGAGGTGCGCGTCGCCTCGCTCAAGGGGCCGACCTCGATTGGTCTGGTGCAGTTTATGGACCAGGCTGCCGATGGCGAGACGGACAATGAGTTCGACTTTGCGATCAGCGCCGCGGCCGACGAGGTCGTGCCCAAGGTCATTCAGGGCGATATCGATATCGCCCTGGTGCCCGCCAACGTGGCGAGCGTGCTCTACAACAAGACTGAGGGTGCGGTGCAGGTCATCGACATCAACACGCTGGGCGTGCTGAACGTTGTGACGGGCGACGCGAGTGTGGCCTCGTTTGGCGATCTGGCGGGCCATACTGTCTATATGACGGGCAAGGGCACCACGCCGGAGTACGTCATGAACTACCTGTTGGAGCGCACGGGCCTGACCGGCCAGGTGGCGCTTGAGTTTAAGAGCGAGCCCACCGAGGTGCTGTCGGCGTTGCTTGCCGATCCGTCTGCCGTGGGCGTGCTGCCCGAGCCGTTCAAGACCGCTGCCATCGCAAAGAGCGAAGGCAAGCTGTCGGCTCCGGTAAGTCTGACCGATGTGTGGGATGAGCTGGCGGGTGACACGGGTTCGCGCCTGCTGATGGGCGTGACCGTGGTGCGCCGTGCCTTTGTCGAGGAGCATCCCGAGGCCGTGGCGGAATTCTTGCGCTGCCATGAGGCGAGCGTTGAGGCCGTGAACGCGGCGCCGGCAGACTGGGCGCAGGCCGTGGTCGATGCGGGTATCGTCGATAACGCCGCGATTGTCGAAAAGGCGATTCCCGGGTGCATGCTCGTGTGCCAGACGGGGAAGGATATGAAGGCGGCGCTCGGCGGGTACCTGCAGGTGCTGGCCGATGCGGACGCGAGCGCCGTGGGCGGCAAGCTCCCGGCCGATGATTTCTACTACATGGAGTAGCTCGTGCGTGCGTTTGCTCGACAAATGACAGAGCATATGAAGGCGGTGGCGGCAGCAGGTGCCGTTGCCG
>CATZMG010000089.1 GCA_958421655.1 uncultured Collinsella sp. | reverse complement strand
TCAAGTCGACACGCATAAAAAGCCTCCCATTTCTCGTGTCCAAGAAATGGGAGGCGGTTCAGAAAGCCGTCGGGCGCGTTTTTGGTATATCGATTTTTAGTCGAGGCAAGTCCAGTTGACGGGGGTCGAGCCGTGTTGTTCGAGTAGCCGATTGGCAGCGGAGAAGGGGCGCGACCCCATAAAGGCGGGGAGTTCTGCCGTGGCACGGTTGGCCGAAAGCGGCGAGGGGTGCGTAGAGGCCAGGCAGAACTTGCCGGTTGCCTTGCCCGCGCCGGTAGCGGCGAGCTTGCCTTCGACCATCTGCTGGGCAAAGCGACCCCATGCCAAAAAGACTACCGGCTGGGGTAGCTGGCAGCAGCGTTCGATAACGTAGTCGGTCAGGGTACTCCAGCCCAGTTTGGCGTGCGAGTTGGCGGCATGCTCGCGCACGGTGAGCGTGGTGTTGAGAAGCAGGACGCCCTGCTGTGCCCATGGGGTTAGATCTCCTGTGGAAGGAATGGGGCAACCCAGATCGGCTTTGAGCTCCTTATAGATGTTGCGCAGGCTCGGCGGCAACTTGGTTTGCGTCGCGGGGACCGAGAACGACAGCCCCATGGCCTGGTTGGGTCCGTGATAGGGGTCTTGACCCAAGATGACAACCTTGACCTGGTCGGCCGGCGTGTAGGCGAGGGCATTGAGGATGTCGTCTTGTGCCGGGTAGATGGTTTGCTCGACACGCAAAAGGGCGATGCGCTCGAGCAGCTGGTTCGTAGTGTCACGTACCGGCTGCGGCGCATCGCCCAACCAAGTTGCTATGTTGCGGTCGCGGGTTACGGTGTCCATGGGGCTCCTTTATGGCAGATGCTCTGTTGGCATCTATTGTAAAGGCGCACCGGTTGCCTTTATGCCACGGCTGTATGAAGAGCGGGGTCTACGAGACTTGCTCGGGCGCTCCTGCCATGCGAGCCTGTCCATGTGCGCGAAGGCGCGGAAGCTCGACGGTTGCCACCATGACGCCGGTGAGGATGAGGGCGGCGCCAAAGAATGCGATGGGGCTCAGGACCTCGCCGACCAGGAAGAACGAGAAGACAGCGGAGCAGACCGGCTCGAGCGAGAAAGCGAAGCCGGTGGTCTCGGCAGGCACGTGGGGCTGCACGAGCGTCTGGGTGATAAAGCCGTAGGCAGAGCAGATGAGTGCGAGCGCGACGACGACCACGATCTCGCTGGGTGTGCCGGGAAGCGTGAAACCGCCAAAGACGCATGCGGCAATGCCCGAGAACAGGCCGCCAAAGCCCAGCTGCCAAACGCCCAGGGACAGCGGATCGACTTCTTCGACAAACCGCTTGGCGACAATGATGTGTCCGGCGTAGACAAAGGCGGAGAGCAGCATGATGAGCGCGCCCGGGTTCAGGCTAGTGAAGTCGGCGCCCGAGAGCGGCAGCATGCCGCAGGTGACGATGGCGGTGCCGATGAGTACCTTGCGCCCGGGGGCGCGGCGCAGCAGGGCGGCGTTGGCAAACGGCACGATCACGACCGTCAGGCTCTGCAAAAAGCCGGCAGTGGAGGCAGAGGTGAGGCTGGAGCCCAGGCACATGCAGGTGAGCTCGGTTGCCATGATGGCACCGATGATAGCAGCGCGAACCATAAGGTCGCGGTTGATGCGGAACGCGCGCTTGTGGAAGAGCAGCAGGCAAGCCGCAAAGGCGATGATGCAGCGCAGCGCGACGATGCTCGTGGCGTTCATGCTGTCCATGCCGATCTTCATGAGGGGGTACGAAAAGCCCCATGCGACGGGAACGGAAAATGAGAGCGCGATTGCTTTTTTGCGATCCATGGGACTCCTTTTGTTACAGAACGGTTTCGTAAAAAGGATTCTGCTCCCAGATGTGGATGTAGTAAAGCGAATGTATCTTCAGTATGGTTAAGAAATACTAATGCTGGAAGAAAAAGCCCTGGCAAAACGTTTTACGGCTACATCGATGTGGAGGCACGATGGCATCGCGGTATCAAATTGTTTGTATGGTGGTCGATCGCGGCAGTCTTAAGGGCGCGGCGGACGAGCTGGGCTATACGCAAAGTGCGGTGAGCCAGGCCGTCAAGGCGCTCGAGCGCGAGCTGGGTACCACGCTTATCGAGCGCGGTAAGCAAGGCGTTTCGCTTACGCGCGACGGCAAGCAGTACCTGCCGTATCTGCGACAGATCGTAACTGCCGAGGCCGAGCTTGAGGGCAAACGTCAGGAGTTGCTGGGGCTCTCCTCGACGGATATTCGTATCGCGACGTTTACCAACGTGAGCCGCACCGTATTGCCGCGCGTGATTCGCGACTTTGGTGCGCTGCACCCGGGCGTACGCTTTACCCTCAAGCAGGGCGATTACACGCGCAACGCTCAATGGGTGCACGATGGCGTGGTTGACTTTTGCTTTACGGCGCGCGGATTTACCGCTGGGCTCGAGAAGCGTGTGGTCTATCACGACGAGTTGGTGGCATTGTTGCCGGCCGCGCATCCGCTGACGGCAAAGGAAAAGGTGACACTCGCCGACCTGGCGTCCGAGCCGTTTGTGCTGCTGGATGAGGGCGAACAGAGCCTGGTGCTCGATGCATTCGCGGCGTATGGCCTGTCGCCGCACGTGACGAGTGAGGTGACCGACGACTACACCATCATGGCGATGGTGGAGGAGGGCCTGGGCGTGAGCATGCTCTACCGTCGTACTGTAGAGGGCATGCAAGCTGATATTCATGTGCGGCCCATCGTGCATGCTCCCTCGCGCGATGTGGTGGCTGCCTGGCGCAGCTGGGACACCATGCCCATCGCCACGAGGCGCTTTATCGACTATATGAGCTCGCATATTGTCAATTAATGACTGGCGTGGCGTTGAGTGCTGTGTTTAGCGGGCTGTCGCTTTGGCTTGGGTGACACGATAGGTGCGTGCCGGGTGGCAGAGTAGCACCGCCACGACCATAAAGAACGCCGTGGTGCCCAGGCTGATGGGGTAGACCATCATGATGTTCGCAAAGGTGCGAAAGTGCGGGAACACGCAGAACACCCAATAGAAGCGGATGCCGCAGACGCAGATCATGGTGATGAGGGCGGGCGTGAGCGAGATACCAAAGCCGCGCAGGTAGCCTGACATGTTTTCGTAGAACATGCTAAAGGCGTACGCCGGGAAGATCGAACACACGCGGATATAGCCGATCGAGACGATGTTGGGATCGCTGTTAAAGAGCGACAAGATCTCGCGCCCTAGGCCGACAATAACGATGATCGTGGTGAGTGCAACGATACCGCCTTCGACCAGGCAGACCTTGAGCGTCTTGGTGCAGCGGTCGATCTGGCGGGCGCCGTGATTTTGTCCTACAAAGGTGGTGCAAGCCTGGCTAAAGCTGTTGAGCAGGTTGTAGCACACGTACTCCAGGCTCATGGCGGCGCTCGAAGCCGCCATGACCTCGGTGCCCAGGCTGTTGATGGCAGACTGGATGATGATGTTGGCGACGGCAAAGACGGCGCTTTGGATGCCGGCGGGCAGGCCGATCTTGACGATGCGCTTGAGGGCGACGGGGTCGATAGCCAGGTCGCGTAGGGTGACGCGGACGACGGAGTCGGTCTTGAGCAGGCGGATGAAGAGCGTAGCGGCGCTGACGGTGTAGGCGATGGCGGTGGCGATGGCGACGCCCGCGACGCCCCAGTGGAGTACGGGGACAAAGATGAGGTCTAGGCCAATGTTGAGGACGGTGGACACGGCAAGCGCCTGCAGCGGCATGCGGGTGATGCCGACGGAGCGGAAGATCGCGGCCTCAAAGTTGTAGAGCAAGATCGAGGGCAGGCTGAGCAAAAAGACGCGCAGGTAGAGCGAAGCGAGCGGCATGGTTTCGGCGGGAACGTTGAGCGCGGCGAGCATGGGCTCGGCAAAGATCTCGCCCAGAGCGATGACGACAAAGCCCACGAGCGCCATTAAAATCGAGGTATGGACGGCGCGTTTGACCCTGTTCTGATCGTTGCGGCCGATAGCGTTGGCGATGACCACGTTGGAGCCAAGCGACATGCCGATAAACAGGTTGAGCATAAGACTGGTAAGCGGAACATTGGAGCCGACCGCCGCCATGGCGAGGGTTCCCTGGTCGCCCGAGAAGTTACCGATAATGACCGTGGCGATGAGGTTCGACAGCTGCTCCAAGATGCTCGTGGCGGCCACGGGGAAGGCGAACAGGGGAATATTGCGCCACAGCGATCCGGTGGTCATGTCAATATGCTTAGATACGGTATCAGCCATACGCTCTCAATCTCTAATATGCTCTTTCGTGCTTATTTGCGCAGACGATGATACTCCTAATGCAGCCAGCCGGCGCTTAGGGACGTTCCTTTTCTGTCGGCAGCTGGGGACACTCCTTGTCTCTTCTATGACTAGGTGGGGAAGGCGTGCGACAATGGTGGGCGTTGTGTTGTTCGCGCTAAGGAGTTGCCATGTTGTTGTGTCCCGTTTGCCATGAACCGTTGGTGGACGACGAGCGCGGTGCTGCATGCACGGGCGGACACCGTTTTGACCGTGCGCGCGAGGGCTATCTATATCTGCTGCGCTCGTCCAAGAGCGGCGACTCCATGGGCGATCCCAAGTCGCAAGCGCGCAGCCGTCGTGACTTTCTGAACCGTGGATACTACGCGCCGTTGCGCGACGCAATGGTCGAGCTGGTGCGCGAGCGGGCGACTGGGCGTGCTGCGTCTGCGAACGGTCCTATGACCTTGCTCGACATTTGCTGTGGCGAGGGCTACTACACCAGCGCCATGGGCGCGGTATCGGGCGTAGATGCTTACGGGTTCGACTTGGGCAAGGAGATGGTGCGCCTGGCTGCCAAGCGCGGCGATGCGACCTACTTCGTGGCCAACATGAAGGACATCCCCGTGGCGGACGGCGCCTTCGATATGGTGACCGAGCTCTTCGCTCCCTTTAACGAGCGTGAGTTTGCCCGCGTGCTGGCGCCCGAGGGCTCGCTCTACACCGTGGTGCCGGGTTCTCGGCATCTGTTTGGCCTCAAGGAGGTGCTCTACGACACGCCATATCTCAACGACGAAAAGCTGCCACAGACCACCGAGCTTAAACTGGTCGGAACGCAGCGGGTGACAGCTTCCATCACCCTCCAGACCCAGGCTGACATCGAGGCGGTGTTCCAGATGACGCCCTACTACTACCGCACGCGCCCCGCCGACAAAGAGCGCCTGGCAAACCTCGATACCCTTCAGACCGATATCGACTTTATCATCGCCGAGTACCGCCACTAACCTACCAAAAAGGGACAGGTTTATTTTGGCAGGTTTTATCTGGGCAAACGTAAAGGGCCGACCGCGGAGATGCGCGATCGGCCCTTTTTAGTTGCTTGGCTGCAGGGAGCTGTGGGGGCAGGTGCCTACAGACGATCCTTGTTCTCGGCCTTAACGTCGTGTGCCTGCTGAACAAAGAACAGGTCGTACACCACGATGACAAAGGCGCCATAGTTTATGGCGTCGCCGCCAAACGCGGGAAGCGTGAGCACCGCCTGGGCAAGCGTGGCGACTGCAGCAACGATACCGAGCTTAAACGCGCCGTCAACCTGCGAAGGCTTGTTGGCACCCTTGATGCCCGCAACGCCTGCGGCGAGATCGATGAGGCCCTTGGCGATAATCACGGCCGCGGCGAGCATGGCGTTCGATCCGTAGGTGGACTCGAGCTTGCCGGTCGCGATGCCGGCGATTCCAATGACGAGACTGGCGATGCCCAGAACAAAATAAATCAGGGCAAGGATTTTGAGAGTCTTGCGAGTGAAGCTCATGGCTGGTCCTTTCGATACGAGTACGCCAACCTGGCGCACCCTTTGTGCTGCACATATGGTGAAGCACATTGTAGTTCAACGCGGCGATGCATGCGCCTGAAAGCGACTCTTGCCTGTGCGGCCCAACCTTTCAAAAAGGAAAGCTGGGCGTAAGCAAAATCGATGGCAGCGTATGCGCGGCGCTGCGATGATGGGGCCATGGCAAGAGCTGGACCGAAGGAGGGGCCATGATGTACGGGGCCAAGCAAGTGCGCGAGCCGCGTTCGTTAGGAAGGCGTATGGGCGATTCCGTGATCGCTGCCGTGTGCACGGGATTGATGGCGGTGCTTTGCATTGGGATGCTGTGGACCATGTCGCATGTGGGACAATAACGGACGGTTGGGTGCTGGCATAAACGGCGCTCACGTATTCGTTTTGCTTGTTAAGGAGTGTTCATGGGCGTCGTCGATCCCTTTTCTGTTGCTCGGGCCGCGGGGCTTGAG
>CATZMG010000088.1 GCA_958421655.1 uncultured Collinsella sp. | reverse complement strand
CGCACGAGCCGAAGGCCACTTAATGTGGCCTTCGTGCGAGCAGGACTGTCCGCAGCAGCGAGCAAAGCCTAGCCGCCCGACCCCAATCAAGTTAAAAGGAGCTGATATGTGCGATTGCACAGATCATAAGGACGAGATCCCTGTCTACGACGCGCAGGCCATTGAGTCCAGGTGGATGAAGGCCTGGGAGGACTCTAACCTCTTTGCCGTCGACACCGACGACAGCAAGCCCAAGAAGTACGTGCTCGAGATGTTCCCGTATCCGTCGGGCGACCTGCACATGGGCCACGCGCGCAACTACACTATCGGCGATGCCATGGCCCGTCAGGCCCGCATGCGCGGCTACGACGTGCTGCACCCCATCGGATTTGACGCCTTTGGCCTGCCTGCCGAGAATGCCGCCATCAAGCACAACACGCAGGCTGCCGCCTGGACGTATAAGAACATGGACCAGGCGCTCGCCACGATGAAGCGCATGGGCTTCTCCTACGATCTGGATCGCATGGTCAAGACCTGCAGCCCCGACTACTACCGCTGGGGTCAGTGGATCTTTGAGAAGATGTGGGAAAAGGGCCTGGTCTATCGCAAGAAGAACCCGGTCAACTGGTGCCCCACTTGTAAGACCGTTCTGGCCAACGAGCAGGTCACCGAGGGCAAGTGCTGGCGCTGCGGCACCGAACCCGAGAAGCGCGACCTCGAGCAGTGGTACTTCAAGATTACCGAGTACTCCCAGGAACTGCTCGACGACCTGGAGAAGCTCCCCGGCTGGCCCGAGCGCGTTAAGCAGATGCAGGCCAACTGGATCGGTCGCTCCGAGGGCGCCGAGGTCGACTTTACCCTGTGCGACCAGGATGGCGAGCCCATCGAGGGCGATGAGGGCAAGATCACCGTCTTTACCACGCGTGCCGATACGCTCTTTGGCGTTTCCTTCTTTGTCCTGGCTCCCGAGTACGCCGGCCTGCACGAGCTCGTCGAGGGCACGGAGTACGAGGAGGCCGTCACCAAGATTGTCGAGGACTCCAAGCATATCTCTGCCGTCGAGCGTGCCCAGGGCACCCTCGAGAAGCACGGTGCCTTCACGGGCCGCTATGTGGTAAACCCCGTCAACGGCGAGAAGGTCCCCGTGTGGGTTGCCGATTATGTCGTTGCAGACTACGGCACCGGCGCCGTCATGGCCGTTCCCTGTGGCGACCAGCGCGACTTTGAGTTTGCCCGCAAGTACGACCTGCCGATCGTGCCGATCATCCTGGACGATGTCGATCGCGCTGCCGTCGAGGCCAGCGGCGAGACCATCGATACCTTCCATGCCGAGAACGTCGACTGGGATTGCGCTCACGCTGCCGAGGGCACGCTCGTCCAGTCCGGCAAGTACACCGGCATGCGCGGCGGTAAGCACTCCGAGGGCGAGGCTGCCATCGTGGCCGACCTCGAGGCCATGGGCTGCGGTCGTCGCAAGGTCGAGTTCCGCCTGCGCGACTGGCTCATCAGCCGTCAGCGCTATTGGGGCAACCCCATCCCGGCCATCCACTGCGAGCACTGCGGTATTGTGCCCGTGCCCGAGGATCAGCTGCCGGTGACGCTGCCCGAGAACCTGGACCTGGGCGCCGGCGAGACCCTTGCCGAGTGCAAGGAGTTCTACGAGACCACCTGCCCGGTCTGCGGCCGCCCGGCCAAGCGCGAGACCGATACCATGGACACCTTCACCTGTTCCAGCTGGTATTACCTGCGCTATACCGATCCGCACAATACCGAGCTGCCCTTCTCCCGCGAGGCCGCCGACCGTTGGATGCCCGTCGATAACTACATCGGCGGTATCGAGCACGCCATTCTGCACCTGCTCTACAGCCGCTTCTTTACCAAGGCCCTGCGCGACCTGGGTCTGCTGAGCGTGGACGAGCCCTTCACCAACCTGCTGTGCCAGGGCATGGTCAAGGACGAGAACGGCGATACCATGTCCAAGTCCAAGGGCAACGTCGTACCCCCGAGCTCGGTTATCGAGCCCTACGGTGCCGACACCATGCGTCTGGCGATCCTGTTTATCGCCCCGCCCGAGAAGGACTTCGACTGGGATCCCAAGGCCGTCGAGGGCGCCAACCGCTTCATCAAGCGCGCTTGGCGTATCGTGTGGCAGCTCGTCCAGTCCGGCGACGCCAACGTGGCCTTCGACAAGTCCGCGCTCGACGAGGTTGCGATGAAGCTCTATCGCGAGCGTCACCGTACCATCGCCAAATGCACCGAGGACTTCGACCGCGGCCAGTTCAATACCGCCATCTCGGCTGTCATGGAGCTCGTCAACGCGGCGAGCGCCTACCTCAACGCCACTGAGGGCGCTGACCGCGACAAGGCTCTGTGCTACGGCGTGGCCAAGGATATCGTGAGCGTCCTTGCCCCCATCTGCCCGTTCTGGGCCGACGAGCTGTGGCACGAGGCGCTCGGCTGCGAGGGCAACGCCTACACCGCCGCCTGGCCCGAGTTCGACCTGGCCGAGTCCATCGAGGACACGGTGCAGATCGTGGTCCAGGTGCTCGGCAAGGTCCGCGGCCGCGTCGACGTGCCCCGCGATGCCTCCAACGAGGAAATGCAGGCTGCCGCCGAGACTGCTGTCGCCAAGTGGCTCGAGGGCAAGACGGTCGTCAAGGCCATCTGCGTGCCCGGCAAGCTGGTCAACTTGGTGGTCAAGTAAGCGCTACGCGCTTAGCTGACGCATAAAAGACGAGGGGCGATCCGGTTGGGTCGTCCCTCGTTTTGCATGTACCTGCCTAGGTGCCTTCGGTCAATTGTCCTATTCTTGTGGAGAAGCTGTGCGCACGCTGACCTGCAGATTCGTACTGTGCTTGCACGTTTCTGCAGCTATTGGTATAGTTTGCTTGCAAATGAAGTTGTAATTGAAAGAAGTGGGGTTTCGGCCCCGCTTCTTTTTTGTATGGATGGAGGTGCCGCAATGGTCAAGACCAAGACCGAGCAGGCGATCATCGACGCGCTCGAGGCCGTCGCTCCCCAGCACGATGTCGACATCGTCGACGTCGAGCTCGTGGGTGCCACCAAGGCCCCCTGCGTGCGCGTGCGTATCGAGGGTGCCGAGGGTCAGAGCCTGTCGCTCAACGACGTCACGGCCAACACCAAGTGGGTCGGCGATGTGATTGAGGAGCTCGATCCCATCTCTTCGAGCTATACGCTCGAGGTGTCGAGCCCGGGTATGGCGCGCCCGCTGCGCCGCCCGTGCGACTTTGCCCGCTTTGTGGGCGAGAACTGTGAGCTCACCTCCACCGCCACCGAGGGCCGTCGCAAGTACGCCGGCAAGATTGCCGCCGCCACCGAGACGAACGTGACCCTCGAGCTCGAGGACGGCGAGTCCGTTACCCTCGATTTCTCTGATGTTAAAAAGTGCAAGTTGAAGCCCACCTACGACTTCAAGCCCGCGAAGGAAGGAAAGTAAGATGGCAGCATCCGACATGATGTCCGCCCTGATGGAGCTTTGCCAGGAGAAGCACATCGACCAGCTCTACCTGATCGACCGTCTGGAGCAGTCGCTCGCCAAGAGCTATGCCGAGATCCTGCATCTTGAGTGGGGCGCCAAGGTGACCATCGACCGCACCACCGGCAAGATCTACGTCTACCGCCTGGAGCCGATCGACGATTCCATGGACGAGGAGGGCAATTTCACCGAGTTCGAGGAGATCGACGTCACTCCCAAGAACACGAGCCGCATCGCTGCCCAGCACGCTAAGGCCGAGATTAACGCCATTGTGCGTAACTCCGCCCGCGAGCAGATCTACGAGGAGTTCTCCGGCCGCATCGGTGACCTCATCAGCGGTACCGTGCTGCAGTCCACGCCCGACTTCACGATCGTCAAGATCCGCGAGGGCGTCGAGGCCGAGCTACCGCACTTCGATCAGCGTCGTTACGAGAACGAGCGCAACGAGCGTCCGATGGGCGAGCGCTACCTGCACAACCAGCACATCAAGGCCGTGATCATCGACGTTCGCGATCCCAACTCCAACCTGCAGCCGGTTCGTGGCGAGCACAGCCGTCCGCCGATTGTCATCTCCCGTACCCACCCCGAGCTCATGCGTCGTCTGTTTGAGCAGGAGGTGCCCGAGATCTATGAGGGCACCGTCCAGATCAAGTCGATCGCCCGCGAGCCCGGCCAGCGCTCCAAGGTCGCCGTTCACTCGCTCGACGACCGCCTGGATCCCGTGGGCGCCTGCGTCGGCCCCAAGGGCAGCCGCGTTCGCGCTGTCGTGGGCGAGCTCCGTGGCGAGCGCGTCGACGTCATCCTGTGGGATGCCGATCCTGCCGTCTACGTCGCCAACGCCCTGTCGCCCGCCAAGGTCACCCGCGTCCTCATCGACGAGGAGAAGGCCTACGCCGGCGTCATCGTGCCTGACGACCAGCTGTCCCTCGCCATCGGCAAGGAGGGCCAGAACGCCCGCCTCGCCGCGCGCCTGACCGGCTGGCACATCGACATTAAGTCCGAGACGCTCGCCGCCGACATCCTCAAGAACGTTCCCGTTCACGAGGAGCCCGCCGCCGACCTGATCGGTGACGAGGAGGACGAGGACGTCCGCCGCTGCGAGTACGTGTCCGAGGACGGCATCCAGTGCCGCAACCAGGCTCGTCCCGGCTCCCGTTTCTGCGGTGTCCACGACACCGACGCCTTCGATGATGCGGAGGACCTGATCTAGCGCGCGGTCGCGCCGGGCGGGTCCCGGCGCGTCTCCCACGCTCGTTCAGTCTCTAGGCACCCAAGGTGCCAGAAAGGGTAGGTGAAGTCATATGGCAAAAGTCCGTGTGTCCACCCTGGCCAAAGAGTTCGGCATGACCTCCAAGGAACTGATGGGTCATCTCGCCGATATGAAGATTCCCGCTAAGTCCGCTTCCTCCACCCTGGAGGACGCCTACGTTGCCATGGTCCGCAAGCAGCTCGCCTCGGTGATCGAGGCCCGCGCTCAGGAAGTCGAGGCCGCCAAGCAGGCCGAGGAGCAGGCGGCTGCCGCCGAGGAGGCCGCACGCGCCGCCGAGGCCGAGCGCGAGCGCATCGCCGCCGAGAAGGCACGCGAGGAGGAGCGCCGCCAGTTTGCCGCAGCCCAGGCTGCCGAGGAGGCTGCCCGCGCCGAGGCCGAGGCCAAGAAGAAGGCCGAGCAGGAGCGCCTTGCCCGCGAGAAGGAGGAGGCTGCCCGCGAGGCCCAGCGCCGCGCCGTTCCCGCTTCCGACTCCGGTTCGCGCTTCCGTTCGCTGCTCGACCAGATCGCCGCACAGGAGACCGTGCTCAAAGAGAAGAAGGACGCCGAGGACAAGGCCAAGGCCGAGCGCGCCGCCGAGCGCGGTAACCGTCGTGGCGGCAACAACGACCGCCGCGGTGGCCGTCGTAACGATCGCAACGCCTCCGACAACAACTCCGAGCGCAACGCTTCCGAGAGCCGTCCGCACAGCCATCGCACCAACGCCAGCAACAACGTCGCTGCCGGCATGGACTTCCCCAACCCCGACAAGCAGGGCAAGGGCAAGAAGCGCAAGGGCGGTCACAACAACGAAGAGGACCACTACAGCCGCATGGCTCGCGAGGCCGAGGAGTACAGCCGTGAGAAGGTGCTCGAGGAGGCTCGTGCCGCCGTCGAGGAGGCCTCTCGCGAGTCCACCGGTCGCCGCAAGAAACGCAAGGAGAAGCGCGAGCGCGAGGCTGCCAAGGCTCAGGAGGAGCGCAAGATAGAGGAGGCGCTGGCTCAGGGCGTGAACCCCGAGGACCTCGACGCCATCAAGGTCTCCCAGGGCGTTACCGTCCAGGAGCTTGCCGAGGCGCTCGACGTTCCGGCCAACGACATTATTAAGCGCCTGTTCCTGCTGGGTACGCCGCTCACCATGACGCAGTCCATGTCCGACGACCTCGTCGAGCTCGTTGCCGACGACCTGGGCCGTCAGATCAAGATCATCACCCCCGAGGAGGAGAACACCTTCTCGTTCTACGACGATCCCGCCGACCTCAAGCCGCGCGCCCCGGTCGTCACCGTCATGGGTCACGTCGACCACGGCAAGACGTCGCTGCTCGACGCCATCCGTCACACCGGCGTCGCTGCCGGCGAGGCGGGCGGCATTACGCAGGCCATCGGCGCCTATCAGGTCATGATCAACGACCGCAAGATCACCTTCATCGATACCCCGGGTCACGCCACCTTTACGGCTATGCGTGCCCGTGGCGCCAAGGTGACCGACATCGTCATCCTGATCGTCGCCGCCGACGACGGCGTCATGCCCCAGACGGTCGAGTCCATCAACCACGCCAAGGCCGCCGGCGTTCCCATCGTCGTCGCCGTAAACAAGATCGATAAGCCGGGAGCCAACCCCGACCGCGTGCGCCAGGAGCTCACCGAGTACGGCGTCATCCCCGAGGAGTGGGGCGGACAGAACATGTTCGTCAACATCTCGGCCAAGCAGAAGATCGGTATCGACGACCTTCTGGAGACCGTGCTGCTCCAGGCAGATGTGCTCGAGCTCAAGGCCAACCCGGACACCTTTGCCTCCGGCAACGTCCTCGAGGCCAAGCTCGACAAGGGCCGCGGCTCGGTCGCTACCGTACTCGTGACCCGCGGTACCCTGCACGTGGGCGATACGCTGGTCGCCAGCCTCACCTACGGCCGCGTCCGCGCCATGCTCGACCCTAAGGGCCGCGCCGTCACCGAG
>CATZMG010000087.1 GCA_958421655.1 uncultured Collinsella sp. | reverse complement strand
CGGCTAAAAATGCCTGTTTAAAATCATCCGACAGGCTGCATGGCGTGAGGAGGCCCGGTGTGGCAACGGAAATGTCCAACCCATTGAGCGGGGTACAGAGCGTCGCGATATCCTGCTCGGCGCGGGCGAGGTTGTCTGCAAGGCTTGCCTCGGGGTCGATCTGACTGGTGTAATCGACGTCCGTGAGCATGCCATCTGCATCGAAAGAAAGGTAGACATAGGCTGTTTGAGTGCCGAGGTCATTATCGCGTAGATAGCCGATAATGCGGTAGCCGTAGTCGTGATACGACTCGTATGGGTCGTCTGCTGCGACGCGTTCGCACACGGGCTCCAGGGCATCCTGTGCAATGGTGAGCTGTTCGGCAGCTGCAGCCTTTCTTGCCTGAAGCTCGTTATTTCCCTGGACAAACTGCGGGATGTAGACCCCAAGTAGCACAATGGCGGGCACTACCACGAGAGCCATGATCTGCTTCTTGACGCTTGGAATCGTTACGCCGTATGCGTTTGCCATGGCTTCGGCATTGCTTGAGGTTTCGGCTAGAACATCCGTCGCGGTGGCAACTGCCCCTACGGCTCCGGCAATCTCTGCGGCGCCGCCCAAGTTGCGCGCGACATCGTTATCGCTGTTCTTGAGCAGACGACCGGCAGCTTGCGTGGCGAGCACACCGACGACCTCCGCGGAACGGTCCTTGTTGGTTTGGGCTACCGCAAGCCTGCTCTGCAGCTCCTTCCACTGTCTGCCCCGCATTCCAAAGCGCGGCGCAAGAGCGCAATAGCAAAAGATGGTGAGTTCGATTACGGTGAGTGCGATGGCGGTATATATGCCCGCGGGTTGGAATTCCTTTTGGTGAAACGCGATATCGTTGACCATTTGGAGCGGCAACATCAACAGGCATGCTACGAACGACATGACGAGTGCGGTCGCTGCGATTTTGGGGTATGTGCAGTACCGCTGGATGCGTTTCTTTTCTTGCTCGGTGAGTTGCTGCATGGGGGCCTCGACTCTCATCGTTTTTCGGGGGCGATGCGCACGCGCTCTTGAGTATAGATGAGTGGAGGATGTCTGTTGTTCATACATAGCGGTCAACAGCGTGCTGTTGGTGCTCGCTTGATCGTGGGCGCCATTCACCTTCGTTGCACAGCGACGACTGGTTGGCTGGTTGGCGTCAAGTAACCGCCTCCGCCTTGTGGGCCGCCTCAAGGACAAGGCATAATGCATGTGACAAAGGGGCGATTCCTTTGTCACGTTCGTTGATCTGAGAGTGGATGTTGATGATTCTATCGTTGGCCCCCATGGAGGGGATTACCGGGCATGTGTTCCGTCGCGTGCATGCGGAGTGCTTTGGCGCGCTCGATTGTTATTACACGCCGTTTTTGCCGCCGCCGCGGGTGGGAAACCGCTTTGGCGGCAAGGCGTTTAAGGAGATCGATCCGGCTAATAACCAGGGGCTCAACGTGGTGCCTCAACTGATGTCCAAGAACGCGGACGAGTTTGTGTGGGCGGCACAGGTGCTCGCCGACATGGGCTATCGCGAGGTCAATCTCAACTTGGGTTGTCCCTCGGGGACGGTTGTCGCCAAGGGCAAGGGCTCGGGCTTTTTGCGCCACTTGGACGAGCTCGAAGTGTTCTTGAGCGATGTGTGCGAACGTTCGCCGTTGCCGGTGTCGGTAAAAACCAGGCTGGGGCTGGAGAGCGACGACGAATACGAGCGCGTGCTCGATCTGTATTGCCGCATGCCGCTGGCAGAGCTGATTGTGCACCCGCGCGTGCAAAAGGACCGCTATACGGGCTCGCCGCGCAAAGAGTTTTATGGCGAGACGTTGGAGCGGGCACCGTTTCCGGTGGCATACAACGGCGACATTTTTGATCTTGAGGATATGGACGCGCTGGTGGAGGCCTATCCCGGTACACGCCATGTGATGCTGGGGCGTGGCTTGCTTGCGAACCCCGCGCTGGCTCGCATGGTCAAGGGCGGCCCTGCTGCAACGGCTGCTGAGCTGCAGCGTTTCCACGACGCGCTGTTTGCGGCATATGCAGAAGAGATTGGCGGTAACGCGGTCTTTCGCATGAAGGAGTGGTGGTTCTACGCCAAATGCGCCTTCGCCGACCCCGCTACCGTTCATAAACTCGTACGCAAGACTAAAAAGGTCGACGAATACCGCGCCGCCGTCGATCGCGTCTTTCGCGAGCAGCCACTTGCACCCATAGCCCGCTTCCACGGCTAGTTGGTCGTTGGGGACGTTCTTTAACGACTAGTCATTTAAGAACGTCCCCAATGAGTAGCAAAAAGCTGTACATCAGCATCCAAAGATGTCGAAAAATGTCGTTTTTGGATGCTGGTGTACACGTTTAGGGCGATGTTGCTCCCTGCTATCTGATGGCTTGGACGGCAAGTGCATTCAACACGCGCTCTGCGCTGGCGTCGATCAGAATGCTGCGATCGGCGATTTCTGCCGGAGCGACTGCCTCGCCAAGGTTAACGCATGCGTATGCGGCGTGCTCGTTTTTGGCCGTCATCTGCCAAAACGGGTACTTGATGATGACGGGCGTGTTGCCGCCCACGCCAAGCTCAAAGAACAGAACGCGCATATTGCTGTGGCGGCGCAAAAAGTCCTGGTAGCGATCGGCTGCAGCGTACCAGCCCTTATCCTGCACAAACGTATCGTCGGCGCGCAGGTTCATCGTAAGCGGGGCACCGCAGTGGGGGCAATGGGGCACAAGCGAAGTCGGGATACGCAGGTCCTGTTGGGCGGCGACCATATGGCGTACGAGCTCTTCGTTGTCCCAGGTCTCCTGACAGCAGGGCTTGCTGCACTGGAACAGGCCGTAGTCTCCCTGCGTGTAAAAGAGTCGCTGCTTGTCAAAGCCAGCGCGTTGGAAACAATGGTCTACGTTTGTGGTCAGCACAAAGTGGTCGCGGCCATGCACTATGTCCAAGAGTTGTTCGTAGAGCGGTGTCGGTACGGGGTCGTATCGGTTGCACAGAATGTAGCGGCTCCAAAACGCCCAGTACTCCTCGAGCGAATCATAGGGATAGAAACCGCCGGAATACATATCGGTAAAGCCGTAGCGTGCGGCGAAGTCACCAAAGAGCTTCTTGAAACGCTCGCCCGAATAGGTGTAGCCCGCTGCGGTGGAAAGTCCCGCGCCAGCGCCGATTACCACGGCGTCGGATGCGTCGAGTGCGGCCCGGAGCTTATCGATTTGTTTGGAGAAGGTTGCAGTAGATTGCCTCGTCAGACGCGAGAAATACATTGAAGATCACCTTAAGGTCGGGGTCGTTATGGTCCAGATGATGACGAACGGCATCGATGGCGACGCGCGCGGCAGCCTCTTGCGGATAGCCAAAGACGCCAGTAGAGATGCAGCAGAACGCGAGAGTACCGAGTCCCTGGTGTGTCGCCTCTTCCAAGCAGCTGGTGTAGCAGCGGCGTAGGAGCAATTCCTCGCGAGGGCCAGGCTTATGGCCAGGCACGATAGGGCCAACGGTGTGGAAAACGTAGTTGCTGGGCAGGTTGAACGCCGGCGTAACCTTGACGTGTGCCGTCGGCTCCTCATGTCCTTGCTTGCACATGAGGCCGGCGCACGCTAGGCGCAGCTGCATGCCGGCGTAGGTGTGAATGGCGTTGTCGATGCAGTGATGTCCCGGCACAAAACAGCCGAGCATTTGGCTGTTGGCGGCGTTGACGATGGCGTCGGCCTTAAGCAGCGTGATATCACCACGCCAGACGGAAATGCGATTGCGGTAGGGGAGCGTGTCGGCATCGGTCGCTCCGCCGCGCTCGGCAAGGCGTTGCTGCAGGTAGGCGTCCTGGACGTTGAGCGTTTCTATCGCGAGTGCTTCGGGCGGCCGTACGTTCATAAGGGCCCTGAGCAAATTGCGTTGCTCGTTGGCTCCAGCGGGAACAGTAAAGTCGCGCCCGTCCGGTCGCTCATTGAGTAATGCGTTGATAAGCCAAACACGACGCTCGGCTTGATTCATGGCTGGCCTCCTGTCCAATTGAGTTGGGTGCGTTTGACAGTAGTGTGCAACCAGGTTCGTTTCTTCAAAAGAAGGCACAAAAAGGTAAGCGCCGTGGAGCGGTATGCCCCGCGGCGCTCAATTTGCAGAAGCCCGCCGCTGCTAGGAGTTTCGTACGAGCTGCTGATAATCGGTACCCCATTCCACCAGGGAATCGATGATGGGCATAAGGCTTTGACCGAGCTCGCTAAGCGCATATTCGGTACGGATGGGCGTTTCGGGAATGACGGTACGCGTGATAAGCCCCGCGGCATCCATTTCCTTTAGGTTTGACGAAAGCACCTTTTGGCTGAGGCCGGGAATAGCGCGATGTAGCGCATTGAAGCCCAGCGGCTGCTCAAGGAGCTGCTGGATGATATAGATCTTCCACTTGTTGCCAAAGAGCTGAAAGCACGTGGCGACGGGGCAGGGAGGCAGTTCTTCTTTGGTGAGCATAGCAACCTCGCAATCAGGTAGGTTGCTTACATTATTGCAGCCGCTGTTACTCGCGACTACTACTTACCTTTTGGTAACTGGCTAATAGATTAGTGCCTTCTTTTGGGTGGGCCGCTTTCCTCGCATGATGCATATAGACGCAAAGAGCGTCAAAAACCGGATGGCTTCGACTGGCCGTCCTCGATCGAAAGGAAATGCCATGTCCGAGAATCTTGAGGACGTCGCCGCTTTCGCCTCCTGCGGTACTGCCGACCCTGCGCCCGCTTGCGGCTCCACCGATCCCAAGGCGGCCCCTGCTTGCGGTACTGCCTGCGGCTCTGCCGACCCGGCTGCCGCTCCCGCCTGCGGCTCCGCTGATCCCGCGGCCGCTCCTGCTTGCGGCTCCACCGATCCCAAGGCGGCCCCTGCTTGCGGTACTGCCTGCGGCTCTGCCGACCCGGCTGCCGCTCCCGCATGCGGCTCCGCTGATCCCGCGGCCGCTCCTGCTTGCGGCTCTGCCGGTCCAAAGGCTTCTCCGGCCTGTGGCACCGCTTGCGGCGCTGCTGACGCTCAGTAAGCAATCGCTAGGAAGGGACTCGTAATGGATGCTCAGACTTGCCTCAAAAAGATGCAGCTTGCCGGGACGCTCTCGCTGGCAACTGTGGACGAAAGTGGCGCGCCGCAAATTCGCTGCATGAGCGCTGTTCATTACGAGCCCCGTGCTATCTACTTTCTTACGGCGCGCGGCAAAGAGATGGCCCGTCAGCTTATGGCAGGCGGGCGTGTCCAAACGCTTGTCCACACGCGGTTTAACGAGATGATCCGCATGTCCGGCGTTGCCACTCCCGTCTCGGAGTCCGAGCAAGTTCACTGGCGCGACGTGATTTACGCCGAGCAGCCGTATCTTGCCAACGTGTATCCCGGTGATACGCGCGAGATCAACATCATCTTTAAGGTTGAGAACATAGTGCTCGACTACTTCAACCTGGGAGTTCATCCTATCGAGCGCGCGGTCTTCGCCTTAGACGAGGGCACGGCGCCAGCGCCTATTAGGGGTTTCCGCATCGATGCCGATGCGTGTATCGGTTGCGGCACCTGTCTTGAACGCTGTCCACAGAAGTGCATCGAGCCGGGAGACACGTATCGCATAGAGCCAGAGCACTGCTTGCATTGCGGTGCCTGTGCCGAGAATTGCCCCGCCGACGCCGTTGAGCGCCTGTAGCCCAAATACCGTCATCAGTTTCAACATCGACCAAGGGAGTCCCAC
The DNA here is from genome assembly GCA_958421655.1 of uncultured Collinsella sp. GTDB lineage: Bacteria > Actinomycetota > Coriobacteriia > Coriobacteriales > Coriobacteriaceae > Collinsella. The sequence continues at coordinate 1,128 of CATZMG010000087.1, read as the reverse complement.
AATGCAAAAGCCTGCGTTTGCCTTCCAATGGCATATTACGGATGAATGCGATCAGCGCTGCAAACATTGCTATATCTTTGCCAACGGTGCCTGCGCTGGTTTTAAGCGCATGCCGTGGGAGCAGATGGTCGAGGTCGTCGATCAGGCCCAGGCGCTCTGTGAGCGCATCGGCCGTCAGCCGTACTTTTACGTTACGGGCGGTGACCCCATTCTTCATCCCGATTTTTGGCGCCTTGCCGAGCTCCTGCATGAACGGGGTTTTATGTGGTGCGTGATGGGCAATCCGTTCCATCTGACCGACGAGGCCTGTGCCCGCATGAAAGAGCTGGGGTGCCGCAAATATCAACTTTCGCTCGATGGACTCGAGGTGACGCACGATTACTTCCGCAAACCTGGCTCGTTTGCCGAGACCGTGCGCGCCATCGGTTGTCTTAAACGCGCGGGTATCTGGGTTGCCGTCATGAACACGGTATCGAGCATGAATGCTGCCGAGTTGCCGCAGCTCATCGATCTTGTGGCGAGCCTCGAGGTCGATGTGTTCGCATTTGGACGATATTGCCCCACGTCGGGTCAAAAGCGCGATGAGTTCCATTTGGAGCCGCTGGAGTATCGCGATGTATTGCTGGCCGCGCAGGAGTGCATGGAGTTCCATCAGGCGGCGGGCTGCAAGACGTTCTTCCAGCTCAAGGACCACCTGTGGACGCTGCTTTTGTGGGAGCAGGGTAAGTTCACCATCCCTGAAGACGCCAAGCCCGGCATGATTTATGGCGGCTGCCACTGCGGTACGGGCCATATGACGGTGCTGCCTACGGGTGACGTCTACGCGTGCCGTCGCATGGAGGGCAAGGTGGGCAACGTCGCCGAGAACTCGCTCGAGGAACTTTTCTTTTCACCGCAGATGGAAGCAAAGCGTGACTTTAAGAAGTTCAAGAAGTGCTCCAAATGCGAGCTTTTTGGCTGGTGCCGTGGCTGCCCCGCTGTGACGTATGGCTACACGAGTGATATGTACGACGCCGATCCACAGTGCTGGAAAGAGATTGAGGAATAGGGCCACCGTGTCATCGGGGACGTTCTTTAACGACTAGTCATTTAAGAACGTCCCCGATGACTACCTGCAAAAAAGCTGTA
>CATZMG010000086.1 GCA_958421655.1 uncultured Collinsella sp. | reverse complement strand
TGATGGCCGAGGTCAAGACCAGGCGCGTCGCCCTGGATTGCACCACGCGGGTCTTTCCCGAGGAGGCCGTGGATGCCCAAAAGCAGCGTCGGTATCGCCGTATCGCAAGTTGCTATCTCATGGAGCACTATCCGCTCAAGGCGATCCGCTTCGATGCAGTGGGTGTCACCATTCGCGGCGGGCATATCGCCGAGATCGAGCATCAGTACAACGCGTTCGATTGGCAGGTGTCGTGATGGCGTTCGAGACGTTTGCCGTTCACGCGGCCTGCATCCGCGGTGTCGAGGCGATTCACGTCACGGTCGAGGTCTCGCTTGCCGGCGGCGTTCCGGGCATTCAGATGCTCGGCATCCCGAGTATGGAGGTGATGGAGTCACGTGGTCGTATTCGCTGTGCGATGCGCTCGGCCGGCTTTGAGATCCCGCGCTCGGGCATTACGGTCAATCTGGCGCCCGGCGATATTCGCAAGACCGGTAGCGGCTTTGATCTGCCCATCGCCATCGCGGTTCTAGCGGCCGATGGTCAGATTCCCCGCGACAACCTCGATCGTTGTCTTATCGCCGGCGAGCTCGGCTTGGACGGCACGGTGCTTCCTGTCAAAGGCGAGGTGGCGTTTCAGCTATTGGCTCGCGACATGGGGCTGTCTTTTATCGCCGGCAGGTCCGACCAGCATGTGCCACTCGCGGGCGTGGATTGCGGCTTTATCGACCATCTGTCTCAGCTTGCTCACGGCATGGGCGATGCCGCACGGCACTACTTGGATTCCGAGGGTGTCGAGGCGACCTTTGAGCCCGAGCTCGACTATGCAGACGTGCTGGGGCAGGAAGTCGGTAAACGCGGCATGGCGCTTGCGGCGGCAGGAGAACTCGGCTTGCTCATGATTGGGTCCCCGGGATCGGGCAAGACGATGCTCGCACGCCGTATGACCGGCATCCTGCCCGAGCTTTCCGTCGAGGATCAACAGGAGGCGCTGTGCATCCATTCGGTTTTGGGCGAGAACATTGATGGCTTGTTGGCGGGGCACCGGCCCTTCCGCAGTCCCCATCACAGTATTTCGACCGCAGGCCTTATCGGCGGCGGACGCCCGGTGCACCCGGGTGAGATCAGCCTTGCCCATGGCGGCGTGCTCTTTTTGGACGAGCTTGCCGAGTTTCCCACGGGTGTGCTGCAGACGCTGCGTCAGCCTATCGAACGCGGCTACGTCAGGATCGTACGCGTCGACGGGGCTTTTTCCTTCCCGTCGCGCTTTCAGCTGCTGGCTGCGAGCAATCCCTGCCCCTGCGGCTTTTTGGGCGATCGCGAGGTACCGTGTCGCTGCTCGGCGGCGATGGTCGAGCGCTATCGGTCTAAACTGCGCGGTCCTTTGGCCGACCGTATCGACATGATGATCGATGTGACCCGTCCCGACCCTCAGGTGATTATCGAGGGCGCGGAGGGTATGTCGTCGGCCGAGTTACGTGACTACGTTGTGCGCGGTCGCGCCTTTCGCGCCTGGCGCGAGTCCCGTATGGACGATGCGGATGCCGAGGCCGAGGATGACGAGACACGGTCCATTGACGGCGTCGTTTCGACCTTTGAGCTCGATGATGCGGCGGAGAAGTGTGTGCTCGGTCTGTCCAAACGCACGCATCTCACGGGCCGCGGCATCGTGCGCTTGGTTCGCATTGCGCGCACGATTGCAGACGTCGCCGAGAGCGAGCAAGTGACGCAGGATCACGTGCTCGAGGCGGCGATGTACCAGGGAAGGAGGGACCAATGATGGCCGAGGGGACCTTTGAGCTGCATCCAGGTGATGCGTTGTATCCCGAGACCGTTTTGGAGCTTTCTGATGTACCCCAGACGCTTTATGTGCGCGGCAATCCCGAGGTGCTTTCGACACCCGCGCTCTCCATCATCGGCGCGCGCAAGGCCTCGCCGTATGGTCTTGCCGTGGCAGAGCTTGCGGCAAAGGTGGCGGTTGAGGCGGGAGTGACGGTAGTTTCGGGCGGCGCGGTCGGTTGTGACCAGGCCTCGGGTTGGGCTGCGGTCAACGCCGGCGGCAAACACGTCGTGGTGCTGGGGACGGGCGCCGACGTGGTCTACCCGCGTTCGAGCGCGGGGCTTATTACGCGCACGCTCGATACGGGCGGCGCGGTCGTGTCGATCTCTCCGTGGGGCATGGGTCCGCGCAAGTTTGCCTTTCCGCGCCGCAATCGCGTGATCGCGGCCCTGTCGCAAGCCCTCTTTGTATCCGAGGCGGGTATGCCTTCCGGGACGTTTTCTACAGCTGAGGCTGCTATGGATTTGGGGCGCGAACTTCTTGCCGTGCCGGGGTCGATCCTATCGCCCGAGTCGCGTGGCACGAATTACCTCATTGCGAACGGTGCCTGCTGCATTGTCGACGAGGAGTCCATCGAGATGGCTATCTCTCGCATATACGGCACCCTGCGCTACTCGCGCCCCGATGCTCCCGGCATTGCCGACCTGAATCCAACACAGCAGACCGTGATGCATGCGCTCATCGCCTCTCCGCTCAAGGTCGACGACATCGCGGCGCTCGTCTCACTCGATGCTGTCGGCGTACTCAAACTCTTGGGTTCGCTTGAACTCGAGGGCCTTATCGAGCGCATGATGGATGGAAGGTATGCGCCCTCCAAGTTTGCCCTTCACGCCCAGACGCCCTTCGGTCACAATGGAAAACGTGTCAATTAGAAAGGTGTTTGCAGATGCAGTTTGATCAGGTGACGGTTATCGGTGGCGGTCTGGCGGGTTCGGAGTGCGCGATCCAGCTGGCAGACCGCGGGTTTGCCGTAAAGCTGTGCGAGATGCGCCCCCAGGTGAGCTCCCCGGCCCACCATACCGATCACCTGGCAGAGCTCGTCTGCTCCAATTCGTTTAAGTCGACCCGTCCAGATTCCGCTGCTGGCCTACTAAAAGCCGAGCTCGAGCGCATGGGTTCGGTGCTGCTCGATTGCGCCCATCGCGCCGCTGTTCCCGCCGGTGGTGCCTTGGCGGTCGACCGCGTCAAGTTTTCCGAGCTTGTCGAGGCCGAGGTTGCCGCCCGTCCCAATATCGAGGTCGTGCACGGTGAGGTCACACAGATTCCCGAGGGTCACGTGGTCATTGCCGCGGGCCCGCTGTGTTCACCGGCGCTGAGCGAAGAGGTTATGAAGCTCGTCGGTGGCGATGCCCTGGCATTCTTTGATGCGGCGGCGCCGATCGTCGATGCCTCCACGCTCGATATGGACGTGCTGTTCTCGCAGTCGCGCTACGAGGAGCAGGAGAGCGGCGACTATCTCAACGCTCCGCTCAACAAGGAGGAGTACGAGGCCTTTATCGAGGCGCTTACCACGGCCGACCGTGTGGTGCTCAAAGACTTTGAGGGCGGCGATCTGTTCCAGGCCTGCCAGCCTGCCGAGGAAGTTGTGCGCACCGGCAAGGACGCTATTCGCTTTGGCGCCATGAAGCCCGTCGGCCTCACCGACCCGCGTACCGGACGTCGCCCCTGGGCAGCGATTCAGCTGCGTGCCGAGAACAAGGAGAAGACCGCCTATAACCTGGTGGGCTTCCAGACCAACTTGACCTTTGGCGAGCAGAAGCGCGTCTTCCATATGGTGCCGGGCCTGGAGAACGCTGAGTTCTTCCGCTACGGTGTCATGCACCGCAATACCTTTGTCGACGCCCCTCACGTGCTCGATAGCACCTTTGCCGTGCCCGGTACCGGCGTGCGCCTGGCCGGTCAGATCACCGGCACCGAGGGGTACATGGAAGCCGTGGCGACAGGTCTGCTCGCGGCGCTCAACACCTATGCCGAGGCTATCGGTGCCGCGGGCGTCGAGTTGCCGCGTGTGGGTGCCCTGGGTGCGCTCGTGGGCTATGCGACCGATCCTGCCACCGTGGGCTATCAGCCTATGCATGTCAACTTTGGCCTGGTGCCGCCACTCGAGGATGGTAAGCGCCGCAGCAAGCGCGACCGCTATCAGGCCTATGCGGACCGTGCGCTCGAGGCCCTCGATGCCTACTTGGCCACGCGTTCCGACTTGTTTGGAGGCGACCGGTCATAGCCTTTGACCTGTACGACACCGTCGACTCTTTTATCGCCTATATCGCACGCGTTGAGGGGCTTTCTCCCAACACGGTGACGGCCTATGGCTCGAGGCTAGAGCGCTTTGCTGCCTGGTGCGAGCGCGAGGATATTGATGCTTTCGCTGCCGACGTGCGCACCATTCGTCGCTATCTTGCCGAGCTTTCGCGTGAGCAGGTGGCTCCCCGAACGCTTGCGGCGCACCTGTCGGCTATTCGATCTCTCTATCGCTGGATGGCTGCCGAGGGGATTGTCGAGGGCGATGCGGTCTCGGCGATCGCGTCGCCCAAGCTGCCGCGTGACCTGCCGGGCGTCCTTACGACCCAGCAGGTCGAGGCGCTGCTCAAGACGCCTGATACCTCAACACCCGCGGGACTGCGCGATGCGGCGATGCTCGAGTTGCTCTATGCCTCGGGTGCCCGCATCTCAGAGCTTGCGGCGCTCAATGTGGAATCCATCTCATGGTCCGAGCGCACACTGCGCCTGTGGGGCAAGGGAAGCAAGGAGCGCATCGTTCCTCTGTATCGTCGTGCGCTCGATGTGACGCGTCTCTATATTGAAGAGGGGAGGCCGGAGTTGCTCGCTCGGGCAAAGCGCCGCGACCTCGCTACCGGGCCGCATCCGCTGCTTATATCGGCGCGCGGCAATCGCATGAGCGCCGCGATGCTCCGGCGGCGGTTCCATACGCTGGCGACGCTCGCCGGCATTCCGGCTGACATCGCCCCGCATGCGATGCGCCATACCTTTGCGACCGACTTGCTCGAGGGCGGTGCGGACCTGCGCTCGGTTCAAGAGCTGCTAGGTCATGCGAGCCTGTCCACGACGCAGATCTACACGCATCTCACACCCGATCGGCTTAAGCGGGCTGTGGCTCAAGCCCATCCCCGCGGCGAATAGTGGCTGGCACGTCCCGCGCCGCACTCAGGTGTGTGGTTTTGATTGCGGGTTGGCAGGAAGAGGCATTCCTGCTATCATTCATCGGGTTGCTTCACGGCAACATGTTTTTATCACGCACGCGCGGCTACTTCATACCGTGGTGCCCGGGCTTTGGTAGCACATGTCCGGGTTGGTTTTGGAGGATGACCCCGCGCGGAGGCAAACCACAGGAGGTTTAACATGGCTACCAAGATTAATATCCGCACCCTGCTCGAGGCCGGCTGCCACTTCGGTCACCAGACCCGTCGCTGGAACCCCAAGATGAAGCCGTTCATCTTCGGTGAGCGCAACGGCATCTACATCCTCGACCTCAAGCAGACCATCCTCGACGCCGACCAGGCCTACACCTTCGTCAAGAACGTCGCCAAGGGTGGCAACGTGCTGTTCGTCGGCACCAAGAAGCAGGCTCAGGAGGCCGTCAAGAACGCTGCTGAGCGCGCCAACATGCCTTACATCAACCAGCGTTGGCTCGGCGGTATGCTGACCAACTTCGTCACCATCCGCTCCCGCATCAACCGCATGGAGGAGCTCGAGGCCATGGTCGAGGACGGCCGCATGGCTGTTCTGCCCAAGAAGGAGCAGGCTGTTCTCGGCAAGGAGCTCACTAAGCTCCAGACCAACCTCGGTGGCGCCCGCGACATGAAGGGTCTGCCCCAGGCTCTCTTCGTCATCGACACCAAGCGCGAGGAGAACGCCATCAAGGAGGCCCAGCGCCTGAACATCCCCGTCGTCGCCCTGATCGACACCAACTCCGATCCCGACGAGGTCGAGTACGGCATCCCCTGCAACGATGACGCTATCTCCGCTGTCACCCTTATGTGCGAGCTCATGGCTGACGCCTGCCTCGCTGGCTCCGGCAAGGAGCAGGTCTCCGAGGCCGAGATGGCCGCTGAGCCCAAGGCCGAGTAAATCAGTCTTAGTTAATTCTTTTTCATCTCTTTGAAAGGAACCACAATGGCCCAGATTACCGCCGCTATGGTCAAGCAGCTCCGCGAGATGACCGACTCCCCGATGATGGAGTGCAAGAAGGCTCTCGTCGAGGCTGACGGCGACATGGACGCCGCTGTCGACGTTCTGCGTAAGAACGGCCTTGCCAAGGCTGCCAAGAAGGCTGGCCGTGAGACCAACGAGGGCGCTGTCGCCGCGTTCGTCTCCGAGGATGGCAAGACCGGCGCTCTGCTCGAGCTCTCCTGCGAGACTGACTTCGTTGGCTCTAACGCCAAGTTCACCGGCTTTGCTTCCAAGGTCGCTGAGGTTGTCGCTACCACCGAGCCTGCTGACGTCGACGCTCTGCTCGAGAAGCCGATGGGCGAGGAGACCGTTTCCTCCGAGCTCACCGAGATGATTCACATCATGGGCGAGAACATGAAGATCTCCCGCTTCGCTGCCCGCAAGGCTGAGAACGGCGCGCTCGCTTCTTACATCCACATGGGTGGTAAGATCGGCGTCCTCGTCGAGTTCGCCTTCGAGAAGGCTGAGACCGCTCAGGCTGAATCCTTCAAGACCTTCGCTCACGACGTTGCCCTTCAGGTTGCCGCCGTCGCCCCGATCTGCGCTACCCGCGATCAGGTTCCGGCCGAGACCGTCGAGCACGAGAAGCAGATCTACATGGCCCAGGCTGCCGAGTCCGGCAAGCCCGAGGCTATCCAGGAGAAGATGGCTGTCGGCCGTCTGGAGAAGTTCTACAAGCAGTCCGTGCTCACCGAGCAGGAGTTCATCAAGGACAGCTCCCTCACCATCAAGAAGTACGCTGAGCAGGTCTCCAAGGAGCTCGGCGACACCATTACCGTCGTTGCCTTTGACCGTCTGGTCCGTGGCGAGTAAATAAGCTCTTGTAGCTGGTAATGAGCAGGCTGTGGGTTTTACTCACAGCCTGCTTTTTCATGGCTCTTCTTAGAGCCTTTGATAGAATGTTGAGAGTTCAATCTAAAGGAGGATCGCTTTGTCCGACA
>CATZMG010000085.1 GCA_958421655.1 uncultured Collinsella sp. | reverse complement strand
CTGGTCGCACGTAGCCGCCGTATGACGTACCACCTGGTCGTAGTAATACGACGTGGCCTCGGCGCCCATGCCGCCGATAACTCCCAGCTTTTCCATCGCCGCCTCCTTGGTGACGCCCGCGCAATTGCGCGTATCATACCCGCGCCCGCCCGATACATACCGGACGGGCGCCACGCTCGTCTACTTGTAATACGTCTTGAACAGCTTAAAGTGGCGCAGCTTGGTGTGCCACATGCGCAACCAGCGGTTAAAGACAAAGTCTCCCTTCATAAACGAGGGATCGGCGCCCTTGCCCTCCTTGGCAAGACGATGCACCTTCGCGCGCAGCTCGGGATCCTTGACGTACTTGTCGACGACGCCCATGGGAACGACCATCCACAGCGCCTCGTCCTGCGCCGTCACAAACTCCGGCTCAAACGGGCGGTTGAGCACATACTCGTCCACCACATACTTGGCAACGTTAAAGCCGCTGTTGGTTACGTAGTAGTTGCTGCGGCCCTGGCGGGTGTTGAAGTCAAAGAACTTAAACGAGCCATCGCGCTCGTCATACTTGACGTCAAAGTTGGAATAGCCCACAAAGTGAAGGTCCTCGAGCAGCTTGCGCACGCCACCCATAAGCTCATCGTTGGGCTCGGTGATGATGCAGGCGTGATTACCGACGCCATGGGGCTGATGCTCCTCGAGCAGCACGTGACCAAGGCACATCATGCGAACCTTGCCGTTGCGATCAGAATAGCTGGTGAGCACGCGCATGTACTCGTCGTTGCCGGGCACGCGATCCTGCAAAATCAGGTCATCGGTGTAGCCACTGGCATAGGAATCGCGGATAACCTGCTCCAGCTCGGCGCGGTCGGCAATCTCATAAGCCTTCTTCTGACCCTCGAACTCATGCTGCCACCACATGATGCCGTCGGAAGGCTTCAAGATCATCGGGTAGGGGAAGTCAATCTGGTCGAGCACCTCGGCAGGCGCCTCTCCTTGCGTGTTGAGCATCTGCGCAGTAAAGGTAAACGTATGCGGATAGGGCACACCGTGCTTCTCGCACAGTTCGTAGAAGATCTCCTTCTTCTGGCACTGCTCAAGCATGCTATAGGGCGCGTAAGGCGCAACGATGTTATCCGCCAGCTCGTTGGCATCCTTGGCCTGAGCCACCAGGGCAACATAGTTATCGCCGCAGCCCATCAGGACAATCGTCTTGTCGGCATGAGCTCGAGCGATACCGTTGACGGTCTTAAGCATCACGGGCATGGTGTCGATATCTACGTTGGGCGTGTAATCGATAATTTGACTGCGATACGCGGGGCCCGTCTGATACTTGCCAAAGACCAGGCTCTTAACCTGATACTCCTCGTAGAAAGCGCGCGCCACCGAATACGCGTTGATGTCGCCGCCGAGCAGCACGGGGATAAACTCGCGCTCTGTAAACTGCAATGCCATGGAAACTTCCTATCTAGAACTGCCCACACGACGGGCGGTCTTTGTGCAACTGATTTATTCTAGCGTGCCGAGCCGCCGGCACCCAAAGCTCCACCGTATCTATGGCAATCGGCGTAATTGTCCAGCACGAAGGCGGCGATCACCGGTGTACGACAACGGGCAATGAACCCACCGTTGTTGTAGGATTCAACATGTTGCCAGCCCCGTCGAAAGGTACACTGTGCCCCAGGCTCATCCGATCAGCAACCCCATCATTGACGCCGCAAAGCGCGAACTTGCGGATCGTGCCCAAACGGCAGCCCCCCTACGCACCGCAAACGATGCTTACAACGGGCCTGCCCGCATCGTCTCAATCAACACGTCGGAGCACAAAGGCACGCGTAAGTCACCCGTCGCCGACGGGCACGACACCGTCATCGAGCAGTTTGGCCTCGCCTCCGATGCGCACGCCGGGCATTGGCACCGTCAGGTCTCCTTTTTAGCTGCAGAGTCTATCCAGACGGCGCAGGCACGCGGGCTCGATGTGCACGAGGGCGACTTTGGCGAGAACTTCACAACCCAGGGTATCAACCTGCTCTCACTCCCCTTGGGCACGCAGCTCAAGATTGGCAGCGAAGTGCTCGTCGAAATCAGCCAGATCGGCAAAGTCTGCCACACCCGCTGTGCCATCTACTATCTCGCCGGCGACTGCATCTTCCCCCACGAGGGCATTTTTGGCGTCGTGCTGCAGGGCGGAGAAGTCCATGTCGGTGACGACGTCCAGGTGGTCAGGCTCGGCGACGGCACCTGTTCCTTCACTCCCACCGAGGCACTCAAAGAGGTGGAGCGGGCTCGCCGCGAAGGAACCCTGTAGTTGCAAAACCCCACGTTGAGGTAGCTTTTGCAGCCAAAAACCTTCACAAACAGGGTGCCGTAACGTTAAAGTTGAACTCTATGGTTTCTCAACAATTCACCATTCCCGCAGGTCAAGGCCAAAGCCTCAAGTTCAACTTGACCCTTTAGAACCTTTAAGGTTCAAGTAGAGGTCGAAAGCAGTAGTAGAATACACCTCGACCAATAACCTACGATTGATTGCAGAGGGACTGGATGCAGCATTCGAACCATCGCACCGCAGCGCTCTTCGCGTCGAAGCCGGCTCGTATCATCACGAGCGCCGCGCTCGCCGTCGCGCTGACGGCCACGCCGATGCTCTCCCCCGTCGCGGCCTATGCCGCCTCGCAGGCAACGCAGGATCAGCTTTCCGCCGCCCAGAAAAAGATCGAGGACGCCACGAGCGCCTACAACGACGCCCGAACCAAGCTCGAGGATCTGCAAAAGCAGATCGACTCCAATGAGGCGAACATCGATAAGATTGAGGCCGAGCTACCCGAGCAGCAGGCCAAGGCAAGCTCCGCCATGCGCGATCTGTATAAGTACCAGAAGGGCACCAGCCCCATCGTGAGCTTCCTGGTGAACACGCAGAGCTTGGGTGACTTTATCACCACCTGCAAATACACCAACCAGATTACAAGCTCGAGCGTCGACGAGATCGAAGAGCTTAACAAGATGCAGACCGAGCTCGAGCAGAACAAGACTGAACTCGAGCAGGCCAAGTCTCAGCTCGAAGGCGAGCAAAAGAATGCCGAGGATGCACTGGCGCAGGCTCAGCAGCTCCGCAGCGAGGCGCAGGCAAAGGCCGAGCAGGAAAATGCTGCCGAGCTGGCAAAGCTCGAGGCCGACAAGGCCGCTGCCGCCGAGAAGATCTCGGGCGAGGGCGTAAGCGGCAACAACTCCAACAGCCAGGCCAACAACGCCAACACCACCATCGACACCACGGTGAACAGCTCGAATAGCGGTAACTCCGATTACGACTCGTTCATTAACGAGTGGACGAGCCGCATCGATAACTACCTTGCCGGCTCCCCCATGGCAGGCCAGGGCTACAACTTTGCCGTCGCCGCCTGGAATACCGGCGTCGATCCCCGTTGGTCCCCCGCCATCGCCTGCATCGAGAGCAGCAAGGGCCTCTATTGCGCCGGCTCCTATAACGCCTGGGGCTGGAGTGCCCGCGGCGGTGGTTGGCGTAGCTTTGGTGGCTGGAGCGAGGGCGTCTCCGCCCACGTTGCCTACCTGGGCGCCAACTATGGTTCCACGCTTACTCCGGCAGCCGCCAAGAAGTACTGCCCGCCCACGTGGCAGGACTGGTACAACAAGGTCGCCAATCAAATGAACCGTATTTAAGTGCAACTGCAAAGGGGCCCCAAACGGGGCCCCTTTTCGATTCTCTAGGAGACGATACCGATCGCGTTGCCGATAACAACGACGACGCACATGACGGCAAACATAAACCCGAGCGCCTTGAACCATAGTTCGACAAAAGCACTCCCCCGATACCGACCGAGCACGGGAAAACGACGTCGAAGCCTACGCCGGTCGAGCATTCCGAATGTAATGAGCAACACCAGGCCATCGACCATAAAGAAATACTCAAGCGCCAAAAACCACGTTGGATAGTTTCGGTTTTCGCCCGTTGGCGTAAATACCGCAAAATGGCTGCCCATCAGCAGCAACAATGTTGTCGCATAGACGCATCCATTCCATATGCGCCCTACGGGCTCGGGAATACACGAGAGCAGACGCGCACATTTGGACGTCACGGGAGAGACGATCGAACGCCGGTTTGCAGAAGACGGAAGCGTGAGGGCAACCGGCTGCCGTACCCGCTGCACCTGTGGCACCGCGGCCCGGGGCACACTTGCAGCAGAAAAGGTCACGGGCGACGGTGCAGGGAGACATAGCTCATATGCCGCACGCGCAGCATGCCCCAGTGCCTTTGCACTCGCAAAGCGCTTGGCGGGATCGAGCGCCATCGCCATGCAAATCACATCCACCAGCGGAACGGGAATGCCATGTGCCTCGCATTGCTCACGTATGTCCCGCCCCGGTTTAGGGTCAGTTCCCGTCAGGCAAAAGAACAGCAGCGCGCCAAGCGCGTAAATATCGCTACGGACGCTCGTCTGCCCAAACCCAAACTGCTCGGGCGGCGCATAGGAACGCGTGCCAAACTTAACGGTGTCGGCGTCGGCGCCATCGCGCCAAACGCGCGCGATTCCCAGGTCAATAATCACCAGCGACGAGAAGGTCATGCCAGCATCGGCCGCATACCTCACGCCCGATACGATGATGTTCGAGGGTTTAAGGTCGCGGTGGATTACCGGTACCCCCGGCTCCCCCGCAGCTGCAAAACCAGCATGCAGCTCGCCCACCGCTTCACACAGAACGGGATACAGCCCGCGGGCATAATCGGGCGTCGCCCCCAAGCGTCCCACCAGGGCCTCGAGCGTCTCGCCTTCGACATACTCCATCACCACGTCAAGCTCGTCGCCCACACGGCGACAATCGACGATTCGGGGCAAGTGCTCAAAACGACGACCGGCACGCTGGGCCGCAAACAGGCGCTCATATGCTCCGCCAATCTGCACCGAAGCATCGATGCGCTTGCGGACAAAAGGACCGAGAGACCCGCCGCCAGAGCCCTCAAAATAGACGAGTTCGGTCGTCTCGACATCCGAGAGCTTGAGCACGCGCTCCACACGATAGCTGTCATCGCGTTCGAGCGACGCCAAATGCTCGACAAGTGAAGCAGTCAGCTCGTCATCGGAATATGTTGGGCTCTGAGTATCCATAGCGTCCATCATAACGCAGGGTGCGGACACCCCATGATGTCCGCACCCCGCTCGTTTGCATGGTTGTTCTGGTGGCACCGCCGGCTCAGCCATCGGCCACTAACTCACCGTTTCCTCGCCAAAGCGATACAGCTCTTCATTGACCTTTTGGAGGCTACAGCCACGGTCGATGCAAAAGATAATGATTGCATCGCGACGGTCCTTGCAGTTGAGAACGCTCACTCCGGCAGCCGTCAGGGCGCGGTTGGTCTCCTTCATCGACAGCGCCATTGCAAAGGCAATCTGCAGCACCTTATTGCGGCTCGGATTGCGCGAACCGGTAAAGATCTGATAGCCAAAGGTCTCGTTGAGGTCGGCCATACGCACCACGCGCGAACGCTCGAGCCCCTTCTCTTGCAGCAACTGCTTTAAGTAGTCCGAAAGCGACGGTGCGGCAAAGTCGTGCTCTTTGATATAGCCATCGATGTTTGGCGCGTCGAGGAGTTCATTGAGTAACTCGTCCGTCAGCTTTTTATTGGGCATACGACCTCACCTCCCATGCGGCGCAACGGTAGCGACATGTTAGGCCAGCACCCAGCTTGCAGCGGCAGACTTATCAAACACGTTGGCAAAATAGAGAGCCTTCTTGATGTCACCATCAAAGTAGATATTGCCCGCCACGGAGCCACCGGCGGCAAGGGTACCAGACTGCAGCTCATCGGAACCCTCGCTGTAATAACCCTGGTTCTGCTGCGCACCGTTGGCGTCCTCGCCCTTCCAGTCGTAGATATTGTAATCTGCGCCCTCATCGCCATTGTTGACGTACGTGACGTGAATACCCGTCATGGTTGAACCGTCAAAATTTGTGAGGCCGGGCTGGACGGAATCGACGACGACAGAAAGGCCAGCAGCCGTGGTCACCGTCGTGCCAACAGCTAGGTCAGTCGTCGGCTGTTCTTCCTTCTTCGTCTCTTCCTTCTTGGCGCCATCGTCAGCGTCCTCGGTGACGGTCGCCTTATCGCTACCGCAACCGGCAAGAAGACTGGCAGTCCCCAAAGCGACGGTGGCGAATGCGCCAAGTGCAGCGCGACGGCTCAGCAGCACATCGTTTTCGAGCTTTTTCATTATGCATCCTTCCTACGATCCGGCTACCGCGCCGGCACACAGCACATCGTAGGAAGGATTGGACTTGAATTCATTAGCTGAGAGCTAAGGTTGTCATATAGAAGAGCATGAAGCGCGTGTCCATCGCCGATGACACCTCGAGGCTTGCCAACATCGATTTGAACTACTGGTTCTACGGCTGCAGCACCTTGCCTCGATTTCCGACATGGCGAACCTGCGCGGCGTGGTCCATGCGGACGACGAAGCTCTCGAGCATGCCCTGCACGCTCGATGCTCGCACGAGCTCGACAGAATCCTGATAGATGCGGGCTGAGAACCGCCCAAGGGTCACAAGGGCTCGACCACATTCAACAACCACAAGGCCATCGTGGACGGCAATGACACGGCCTGCGACTCAAAGCAGACGATGCGCACGATGTGCCGAATAGACCGCGAGGAGCAGGCGGGATACCTCATAACAGCCGGCAGTCCCTACGGCATAGGCTAGGCAATGGGGTGTGGGGGCGTGTAGCAAGGACTAAAGCAGGTCGCTTTCCACCTCAACGTCTTCGATGCTTTCGACCTCCGCTTCAGTGGGCAGGGTCCCGTCGGGGTCCTCACCCTCCATGAACATCCTGATGGCGTTCTTAGCAATGATACTCGTCGATGCCACGTCCACGCCGCCGCCAATCAAGCCGCCGGCGAGGGGTAGCATTTTCCCGAGGTTGATGATACCTTTCTCGCCGAACTTCGTGATAAATCTGAAGCCGACCTTCTGGTTGATCTTCACGAGTGCCGACCCGGGAATCTTCTTGATTGCAACCTCAAGCGATTTCGTCCCAGTCTTGATGAGCCCCATTTTGACAAGATCACTCGCCGTCGTACCCGTGAGGCACATGTAGATCATCGTCTGAACTT
>CATZMG010000084.1 GCA_958421655.1 uncultured Collinsella sp. | reverse complement strand
GAACATGATCACCGGCGCTGCTCAGATGGACGGCGCTATCCTGGTCATCGCTGCTACCGACGGCCCCATGGCTCAGACCCGCGAGCACATCCTGCTCGCCCGTCAGGTCGGCGTTCCCTACATCGTCGTCTTCCTGAACAAGTGCGACATGGTCGACGATGACGAGCTCATCGACCTCGTCGAGATGGAGACCCGTGAGCTCCTCTCCGAGTACGATTTCCCCGGCGACGACATCCCCGTCATCCGTGGCTCCGCTCTGGGCGCTCTCGAGGGCGACGCCAAGTGGATGGACGCCATTCGCGAGCTCATGAAGGCCGTCGACGAGTACATCCCGACGCCTGCTCGTAACAACGACCTCCCGTTCCTGATGGCCGTTGAGGACGTTATGACCATCTCCGGCCGTGGTACCGTTGCTACTGGCCGTGTCGAGCGCGGTGAGCTCAAGCTCAACGAGCCCGTCGAGATCGTCGGCATCAAGGATACCCAGAACACCGTCGTTACCGGTATCGAGATGTTCCGTAAGTCCATGGACTTCTGCGAGGCTGGCGACAACGTCGGTCTGCTGCTCCGCGGCATCAAGCGTGAGGACATCGAGCGCGGCCAGGTTCTCTGCAAGCCCGGTTCGGTTACCCCGCACACCAAGTTCACCGGCGAGATCTACGTTCTGACCAAGGAGGAGGGCGGCCGTCACACCCCATTCTTCGATGGTTATCGTCCTCAGTTCTACTTCCGTACCACCGACGTTACCGGTACGGTCAAGCTCCCCGAGGGCACCGAGATGGCTATGCCTGGTGACCACATCACCATCGAGGGCGACCTCATCCACCCGATCGCCATGGAGGAGGGCCTGCGCTTCGCTATCCGCGAGGGTGGCCACACCGTCGGTTCTGGCATCGTCTCCACGATCATTGAGTAAATTAGCTCTTTGATATAGCTGACTTAGAGAACCCGGCACTTATATGGGTGCCGGGTTCTTTTCTGCAATGGATATTGAGCCGTTGCTGGTGTCGAGAGGATCGATAATGGTCCTGGATGCACCGTCGATTAGCTCTCGATGGCTTCATTGATGTGTTCCAAATATGAATGGATCCACCGAGAACCAATTGACTCGAGGTTTTCATTGACAGCACTTACGTGGAGCTGATAAAGTAACAACTCGTGCCCGTACGGGGCGGAAATGAAAGGTTCAGGATACATGCGTACTCTAGTTACTCTTGCGTGCACTGAGTGCAAGCGCCGCAACTATACGACCACCAAGAACAAGTCGACCATGCCTGATCGTATGGAGATCAAGAAGTATTGCCCCTGGTGCCGTCACCACACGCTGCACAAAGAGACTCGCTAGTCTCTAGTCACATACGCCAGTAGTTCAATTGGTAGAGCATCGGTCTCCAAAACCGAGTGTTGAGGGTTCGAGTCCTTCCTGGCGTGCCAGTCATTATTCCGTAAGCTCCCACTTGGGGGCTTACGGTTTACTCATGTATAAGCGCATTGCGCGGAGGTAACCCAAATGGCCAACAAGAAGAACAAGAAGAAGGCTCAGCAGCCGGCACCTGCCAACAAAGCTGCCGCCAACTCCAAGGTTGAGGCCAAGAAGGCCGTTGCCAAGAAGAACGAGAAGGCTGCGAAGTCCAAGAAGAACGAGAAGCCTGGTTTCTTCGCCCGCACCAAGAAGTATTTCGCTTCGGTCAAGTCCGAGATGAAGCGTGTCACGTGGCCCGATAAGAAGGAGCTCGTGAACTACTCGGTTGTTGTTTGCGCTTCTCTGATCGTCGTCGGCGTCGTCATCGCTCTGCTCGATGCTGGCTTTGGCGAGGCTCTTGCTCTGTTCTCTGGATTGAGGGGCTAAACCATGTCTAAGCGTTGGTACGTCGTTCACACTTACTCTGGATACGAGAACCGCGTTAAGTCCGATCTCGAGCATCGCATCGAGACTATGGGCATGCAGGACCGTATCTTTGATATCGAGATTCCTATGGAGCGCGTCACCGAGATTAAAGAGGGTGGCAAGCGTGAGACCAAGGATTCCAAGATCTTCCCGGGTTATGTCCTGGTCCGCATGGAGATGGATGACGATGCTTGGACGTGTGTTCGTAACACGCCTGGCGTCACCGGTTTCCTAGGCGGCAACGGCAAGCCCGCTCCGCTTTCCCGCGACGAGTACAACAAGATGACTCGTCGTCCCGGTAAGGGCGATTCGCCCAAGCGCACCTCGGTTGATATTGAGGTCGGTACGTCCGTCCGCGTCACCGATGGCCCGCTTACCGACTTTGATGGCAAGGTCTCCGAGGTTAACACCGAGGCTGGCAAGCTCAAGGTCACGCTGATGATCTTTGGCCGCGAGACGCCGGTCGAGCTCGACTTTAACCAGGTCGCTGTCATCGCTTAAGTTTTCGTCCGTTCGCGCGAGCGTGCTTCTTCTGTGACTGCTCATCTCAGGAGTGCTTCTAACACGTGCGTGCTTACGATATAGCAAGTACTTCACACTCGTGATTCGAAAGGAATGACCATGGCTGAGAAGAAGGTTGCCAACGTCATTAAGCTCCAGATTCCTGCTGGTGCAGCAAACCCCGCTCCTCCCGTCGGCCCCGCCCTGGGCGCTGCTGGCGTGAACATCATGCAGTTCTGCCAGGCCTTTAACGCCGAGACGCAGGACAAGAAGGGTGACATCATCCCCGTTGAGATCTCTGTCTACGAGGACAAGTCCTTCTCCTTCATCACCAAGACCCCGCCGGCGGCTCACCTTATCAAGAAGGAGCTGAACCTCAAGTCTGGTTCCGCTAAGCCCCAGGCTGACAAGGTTGGTCAGCTCTCCCAGGAGCAGCTCACCAAGATCGCCGAGATCAAGATGCCGGACCTCAATGCCAACGACATTGACGCCGCCAAGAAGATCATCGCCGGTACCGCCCGTTCCATGGGCGTCACCATCGCTGAGTAGCGATTTCTTATGGTAACGGCGGGTGCTCCGACCGGGGCGCCCGTTAAATGTGTGCAATAGGGCACACGATACGATGTGGGAGGGCTCACGCCCGTTTAACCACAGGAGGTAATGCACATGGCTAAGCATGGTAAGAGCTATAACGCCGCTGCCGAGAAGATCGACCGCGCCACGCTCTACACCCCCCTTCAGGCTGCCAAGCTCATCAAGGAGCTCGACACTGCAAAGTTCGACGAGACCGTCGAGGCTCACTTCCGTCTGGGCATCGATACTCGTAAGGCTGACCAGAACATCCGTGGTTCCATCTCCCTGCCCCACGGCACCGGCAAGACCGTTCGTGTTGCCGTCTTCGCCGAGGGCGAGAAGGCCCGTGAGGCTGAGGCTGCCGGCGCCGACATCATCGGTTCCGACGAGCTCGTCGCCCAGATTCAGAAGGGCGAGATCAACTTCGACGCCGCTATCGCTACGCCGAACATGATGGCCAAGGTTGGCCGCATCGGTAAGATCCTTGGTCCCCGTGGCCTCATGCCGAACCCCAAGCTCGGCACCGTGACCATGGACGTCGCCAAGATGGTCTCCGAGCTCAAGGCTGGCCGCGTTGAGTACCGCGCCGACCGCTACGGCATCTGCCACGTGCCCCTGGGCAAGAAGTCCTTCTCTGAGCAGCAGCTCGTCGAGAACTACGCTGCCCTGTACACCGAGATTCTGCGCGTCAAGCCCTCTTCTGCTAAGGGCAAGTACGTCAAGTCCATCTCCGTGTCTTCCACCATGGGCCCTGGCGTCAAGGTCGATCCCGCTGTCCAGCGTGACTTCCTGGCTGAGTAACTGCTAGTTACTGCCTGAGTACAGCAAGCATTGCTAAAGAAACCCGGTTCTGCCTTGTGCAGGACCGGGTTTCTTGCTATCGCGTCAAAAGCACCATAAAGGGGACCGTGTCCCCTTTATGGTGGTTACCAGGGTGTTCTGGCTGTTGAGGACTCGATGGCTTCGTGGCGTTTGAGCTCGCGGCGCATGGTTTGTGAGTTGAGCCAAGCTGCTTGCCAGCCGCGGATGGGGTAGTGCGTCTGGTCGAGCTCAAACTGCGTATAGCCGCAGGCGTTGATGATCGTCGTTCCACACACATGCTGACGCTCGCGCTGAAAATCGCAACCGTAGCTTTGGTGCACATGCCCGTGCACCATGTAGTCGGGATTCCAGGATTCGAGTGCTGTGTTAAAACACTCGAATCCTCGATGCGGCAGATCGTCCAGATCACCCATACCGGCGGCGGGTGCATGGGTAAGCAGAATGTCGCACCCGCCGACCATCCTAACCTTACGCGACAGCTTACGCATGCGCTTGGACATCTCGCGTTCGGTGTACATGTTGGCGCCGTCGCGATAACGCATGGACCCGCCAAGGCCTGCAATGCGAATCCCTCGGTACGTGTACACGCTGTCCTCTACGCAGATACATCCACCCGGTGCATGACGTGCGTAGCGGTCATCGTGATTGCCGCGCACGTAGATGAGCGGTTTGTTGATGACCGTAACCAAAAACTCAAGATAGTCCGGGTCCAGATCGCCGGCGGACAAAATCAGGTCGACTCCCTCAAAGCGTTCCTTGCGAAAGCACTCCCAAAGGCATCGTTCTTCGGTATCGGCTATGGCAAGGATTTTCATAGGGCAGGGACTTTCGGCTCATCGTCGAGCTGCGGAATGGTGCCTACCACGTTGTCCGCCAGCCAATTCATCTCGACAATCTGCGTGCTCGGCAGCGGAGGGAAGCCTTCGATCTGTACCACGCCGTTCTGGCTGTGGAGCTCGCCGCCAAAGGGGTTGATGGATCCCACAACAATGCCGTTGCGGAGCAACTGCACGAGTTTGCGCGTTTGGTAGGGTAGGCCCGGAGCGTAACGGATGTCGATAACGCCGGAGCTCATGCCATACCAGTAGTTGACAGCGCGCACTTGGTTGTCGTCGCTGGTCTCGTCCCACGTGCCGTGAAGAAGGCTGCGAACGATGAGCTCGTAGTAACGGCCCCAGTTCCATACGGGCATGGCGATGCCGGTGACTTTGCCGTCGACCAAGCGGTGAAGCCCGTAGGCCGTTGGGTCTTCGAGCGACTTTGACATGTCAGCGCCGGTCATGACGCTTACGCCTTCGCGGCACATGGCTTCGGCAAGACCACCGGCGGGAACATCGCCCCAGGTGAGGATGACCTGCGCGCGCGGGTCGAGCAGCGAGGCGCCAATCGCAAAGGCGTTGATCTCGCTGAGTGCGCCCGAGGCGAAGACCGACGCGTGGTAACCGATGCGGTGGTTGTCCGCCATGCTGGCCGCAAGGGCGCCCAGCAGAAACTTGGCCTCGTACATCTTGCCAAAGTACGAACGGACGCTTTGATGGGGAAGGCCGATAGAGCAGTTGAGGAACCGAACCCGGGGATACTCAACGGCAGCCCTGAGCGTGTATTCCATCAGGCGGTGCGAGGTCGAGAAGATGACGTTTGCTCCATGTTTGACAGCCGTTTCCACGGCGGCGTAGAACACATCCGGATCGTGACAGTCCTCGAACGCCTCGGTGCGCACGATACCGCCAAAGTGCTCATCGAGATACTGACGCCCTTGGTCGTGCAGGCTGTCCCAGCTCGACGTCGCACAGGGGAACTCATGGATAAAGGCGATGCGCAGGGGGTTGGCCGTCGAGTAGACGGTCTTGCCCATAAAGAAGTTGAGCACGCCAGAGGTGGACTTGGCGGGCGTCTCCTCCTCGTCGACGCTCGGTGCTTCGACAAGATCGACCTTGTCCTCGTCATTTTTGCCGGCAATGACCAGCTCGCGCCAGATCTTGCACAGGCGGTTTACGACGATATCCGTTGGCGTATCCAGCAGGCGGTCCTGGTTGTACACATTGAGGTAGACGAGCATGGCGTCGGCGGGCGTAATGTCCAGGTGATCGCCGCCTGCGCGAAGGTAGGCACGCTTAAAGAGCAGGAAAGTGTGGCGCAGGTAGTCGACCTTTTTCTGCGGCCATTTTTCGATAAGGTTCTGACCGAGCATCTTCGCGAGCGTTTCGTAGCTTCCCTCACGCGAGAACTCGATCTCGTATAGGGGGCAGACGCGCCAAAACGCGCAGAACTCGCCGTACAGGCGGCTTTCGACGGAATCCCATGTGCCGGGGTAGAGACGGGTGACCTTGGCCGAAACCGTCGGGGCGTCTAGGAATTTGAGGACACTGACGCGTTTGTTGCCTTCTTGGACATAGAACCGATGCATGAACTCGGTGACGATGACGGGGTCGCGATAGCCCTCGGTCACCTGGATGTCGTAGAGGTTGGACCACTTGCGGGCGAACTCGGTGCTAAACGGAAGCAGGGGCATAAAGTTACACGAAAAGGCGGACTGACGGCCCTTGGTGACCGTGCCGACGACCATTTCGAGCGGAATATCCCGCAGGCCGACATTCTCTCGCTGACCTAAGGGGAGCTGAGCAACCAAGCTATCGAGGTCCGTAAGGTATGGATGCTCGCTTTGGCTAATGGCGCGTCGACGTCCTTGCTCGCCGCGCTTGCGTGCTTGACGATAGGCCTCTTCCATAATGTTGCTCCCTTAGTCGTTTAAACAACTATATGAACCATGGTACCACGATGCGAAACCACCACAAAGGTGCCCGTCCCCTTTGTGGTGGTTTAGGCGATGATGGGGGCGATGGCGCGGATGCAGGCGTCGGCTGCCGTGAAAGTAGTGCTGTCGTCGCTGACGATAAAGATGATCTTGCCCTTAATGCCAAAGTCGCCGATCTCGCTAAAGAGCACATACGGCTCCTTGTCAAAACCCGAGATGGGCGAGACGGCCGTTTTAGTGGCGCTGGTCAGCTCGTCTGCCAGTGCGTCGAGCGAAGCCCATTTTGAGGGGTCTTTCACCGCGACGGGGACGGCTACGCGCCCAAAGGGCATCAAATGCACGAGCGTGTTCTTGGAGATGTTGGAGTTGGGGACGATGATAGTCTGCCCGCAGGCATCTTCGATGGTCGTGTGGCGCCAGGTGATGTCCTGGACCACGCCTGATACACCACCGACCTCGATGTTGTCGCCAGGCTTGATGATGCCCATAAAGGTCACCTGCATGCCGCCGATAAGGTTTGAGAGCGTGTCCTGAAAGCCCAGGGAGATGGCGATGCCGCCGACGCCAAGAGCGGCGACGAGCGCGTTTGCGTTAATGCCAAAGCAGTTGTCGAGGATGAAGCTGCCGCCGA
>CATZMG010000083.1 GCA_958421655.1 uncultured Collinsella sp. | reverse complement strand
GTCCCTTGCGGCGTAGTTCTTATTTAAGCCGTCCAAGTTTTGGGGTGCAGTTCACTGGGCGAGAGGGGAGCCTTTCTTTGTGTTGGGGCTGTCTGACCGGTCGTTTGTCTCGATCTGTAACGGGTGAGGCTGATTTCGGACGTTAGATGTTACAGATCGAGACGGTTCCGCTGAGCTAACCATTTCATCTAAATCTGTAACACCAAAGGTGAATTTCAGCTGCTAGATGTTACAGATCGAGATTGACCCAAGGGGGGGCGGTATGTCTCAATCTGTAACAGCTGGGGCCGTTTCTACCGAGTAGCTGTTACAGATCGAGATTCTTCGGTCGAGTCGGGTCACAGGGTAACGTGCGGGCACAAAAAACGGAGCCGTGTTGCCACGACTCCGTTTCTCAAGAGGATGGGTAAGGGAAGCGAAATTAGCTCAGGTGCCAAATCTCGTCGTTGTACTGGGAGATCGTGCGGTCAGACGAGAAGGTGCCGGCGTTGGCGATATTGATGAGCGTCTTGCGCATCCAGGCGTCCTGGTCCTCGTAGTCGGCCAACACGCGCTCCTTGGTCTGGATGTACTCCTCGATGTCGAGCAGGGCCATAAACCAGTCCTTGCCCTTAATGTCATCGTGCAGGCGCTGCAGGCGCTCGACGTTGCCGGTCGCCATAAAGGCCGGGTTGGTGATGAAGTCCACCAGCAGTTTAATGCCGGGCTTGCGGTAGAGCACACCGGCGTCATAGGTGCCGTCGGCATAGAGCTGCTCGACCTGTTTGGACGAGGCACCAAAGGTATAGATATTCTCGTCGCCCACGAGCTCGGCAATCTCCACGTTGGCGCCGTCGAGCGTGCACAGGGTTAGGGCGCCGTTGAGCATGAACTTCATGTTGGAGGTGCCGCTCGCCTCCTTGGAGGCCAGGCTGATCTGCTCGGAGATATCAGCGGCGGGGATCACGCGCTCGGCGGCGGTGACGTTGTAGTTCTCGATCATGACGACCTGCAGGTAGGGAGCCACGTCGGGGTCGTTTGCAATCCACTGCGACAGCGTCAAGATCAGATGGATGATGTCCTGCGCGATAGTGTAGGCAGGCGCCGCCTTGCCGCCAAAGATGATGGTGACGGGGTGCTTAGGTCTGTTGCCGTTCTTGATATCGAGGTACTTCCAGATGATGTAGAGCGCGAGCATCTGCTGGCGCTTGTACTCGTGGATGCGCTTGACCTGGACGTCGATGATGGCGTTGGAGGGAATGGTCACGCCCTGCTCGAGCGCCATGAACTGGCGCATGATGGCCTTGGCCTCGACCTTGGTGGCGGCCAGGCGCTCAAGAACGTCCTTGTCGTCGGCGAACTTGGCGAGTTTGCTCAGATCGCCGGTGCTGCGCCAGTCGGTGCCGATCACATCGTCGAGCAGGCTGGCGAGCGCGGGGTTGGCCCCATGGATCCAGCGGCGGAAGGTGATGCCGTTGGTCTTGTTGGAGAACTTCTTGGGATAGATCTCGTAGAACGGATGAAGCTCGGTGTCCTCCAGGATCTTGGTGTGGAGGGCGGCTACGCCGTTGATGGAGAAGCCAAAGTGGATGTCCATGTGGGCCATGTGGACGGTGTCGTGCTCGTCGATGATGGCGACGCGCGGGTCATCGTGCTCGGCCTTCGCGATCTCATCGAGCTTGACGATAATGTCGGCGATGGCAGGGGAGACCTTCTGCAGGCTGGCGAGCGGCCACTTCTCGAGCGCCTCGGCAAGAATCGTGTGGTTAGTGTAGGCGACCATGGAGCGTACGATGGTCACGGCCTCGTCAAACTCGATGCCATGTTCGGTGGTGAGCAAGCGAATGAGCTCGGGGATGACCATGGTGGGGTGCGTGTCGTTAATTTGGACCACGGCGTAGTCGGCCAGATCGTGCAGGTTGCTGCCGCGCTCGACGGCCTCGTCGATCAGGAGCTGGGCGGCGTTGCTCACCATGAAGTACTCCTGATAGATGCGAAGTAGGCGGCCCTGCTCGTCGGAATCGTCGGGGTAGAGGAACAAGGTGAGGTTCTTGGCGATCTCGGTCTTGTCGAAGTCGATGGAGCTGCCGGGGACCAGGCCGTCGTCGACGCTCGCCAGGTCGAACAGGCGCAGGCGGTTCTTGGTGGGCTGGCCGTAACCGGGCACATCGATGTTGACGAGCTTGGAAGTAACGGCAAAATCGCCGAACTCGACGGTGTAGGAGCGGTCATCGTCGACTAGGATGTCCTGCTCACCGAGCCACTCGTCGGGGACGGCCTTCTGCTGGTTGTCGACAAAGCGCTGACGGAACAGACCGTAGTGATAGTTGAGGCCCACGCCATCGCCGGTCAAGCCCAGCGTGGCGATGGAATCCAGGAAGCACGCGGCCAGGCGGCCCAGGCCGCCGTTGCCGAGCGACGGTTCGACCTCAAACTCCTCAATCTTATTGAGGTCGTGGCCCGCGGCGGTGAGCTGGTCCTTAACCTCGCTATAGATACCGAGGTCGATCATGTTGTTGATGAGCAGCTTGCCGATCAAGAATTCGGCGGAGATGTAATAAAGCTTTTTCTTGCCATTGTTGAGCGGGCAGGCGGCTGAGCGCTTCTGCACGAGCTTAACAAGCAGTTTGTAAATGCGACGGTCATCGAGCTGCTCGAGCGAGATGCCAAAAGACTGCTCGGCAAGTTCTGCGAGATCGATACGGGGCATGTTTCCTCCTGTAATGGGTTGATTACATGTCTGCAATTCATAAGAAGCCCGCGCGAGGGGATTGGGGTGGCCTCGCGCGGGTAAGCAAGCGCGTCCGCACGGTGTGGTGGGTTCAGGCGCGGTGGCTCCTATTGGGGAAGCTCGATTTCGGCTTCCGACGGGATACGGAAGTAGGTCTCGGTCCAGTCGGTAAGCTTGTGCTCGAGCTCGCGGGTGATGGCACCATCGAGCATGCGCCAGGCCCAGTTGCCGCCTAGGGTGGCGGGGGTGTTGATACGCGCCTCGTTGCCCAGATTGAGCAGGTCCTGCATGGTGTAGATGCAGGTATCGCTCACGCTGGCGGCGATGGTGCGGTTGAGCGCGTCGGCTATGGACTCGCCTGCCTGCTGGTGGGTGTACAGGACTGCCTGCTCGCGCTGACGCGGAGTGGCCGTACCCTCGAACCAACCGCGCGCCGTCTCGTTGTCGTGCGTGCCTACATAGGCGACGGTATTGGCGATATAGTTATGCGGCAGGTAATACGAGTTGGTGCCCTCAAAGGCAAACTGCAAGATCTTCATGCCGGGGAAGCCCGAGGTGTCGCGCATATCGATGACGCCGGGGGTAAGGAAGCCCAGGTCCTCGGCGATAATAGGCAGCGTGCCGAGCTTTTCCTCGAGCGTCTTGAAGAGCTTGAGGCCGGGACCCTGTGTCCACGAACCGTAGGACGAGTCGGGCGAGGAGAACGGCACCTCCCAGTAGGCCTCGAAGCCACGGAAGTGGTCCAGACGGATAACGTCGTACATGTTGAGTGCGGCGCGGATGCGGCCTTCCCACCAGGAGAAGCCGTCTGCTTCCATGGCATCCCAGTCATAGATGGGATTGCCCCAGTACTGGCCGGTGGCGGAGAACTGATCGGGCGGTGTGCCGGCGACACTGACGGGGTTGCCGGCGGCGTCGATCTTAAAGAGCTCGGGGCTTGCCCACATTTCGACGGAATCACGCGAGACGTAGATGGGCAAATCGCCGATGATCAGGATATCGCGCTCGTTGGCATAGGCCTTGAGGCGGCTCCACTGGCGGTCGAAGAAATACTGCGTCATCTGGTGATAGAGCATGCGCGCGGGATGGGCGGCGCAGACCTTGGCGGATGCTTCGCCGCGGGTGCGCAGCTCTGCAGGCCACTCCCAAAAGGCCTTGAGTCCGCACTCCTCTTTGACGGTCATGAACTCGCAGTAGGGAATGAGCCAGTCTTCGTTTGCCTGGACAAAGTCGTCGAAATCGGCTGGCTTGTTGGAGGCGAAGCGCTCGGCGGCACGGTCGAGAATCTGGCGGCGACCGCTAAAAATCGCGCCATAGTCAACGTTGTTGGGATCGGAGCCCAGATACACACCGTCGATATCGCGCTGCTCCAGATAGCCGGCCTCGATAAGCTCGGCAAAGTCGATGAAATTGGGGTTGCCCGCACGGGCCGAGAACGACTGATAGGGCGAGTCGCCATAGCTCGTCGTCGTAAGGGGCAGAATCTGCCAATAATGTTGTTTGCACGAGACGAGGAAATCGACGAAGTCGTAGGCATTCCAGCCAAAGCCGCCGATGCCGTACGGTCCGGGCAGGGACGAGATGGGCATGAGAACACCGCTTGCACGCTCCATGGATGTGCTCACCAACCTTCTTGTTGTGGGATCGGCCTGCAGATGGGTGAACAGCCCGCCCCGAGTTTTAGAGTCGATGTCCCTATTGTAGAACATGTTGTTTAAACATGTATAGGTGAGATTAAAAAGTTGCCACGTTTTCGGTAAATGGTTGCGCGCCATGAAAAAACCCCGGTCTCACATCGTGAGATCGGGGCAAGAACGGTTTGTAGGTTTTTGCTACTCGGCGTCGGCGAAGCCGTTGGGGTTATGGCTCTGCCAATTCCAGCTGTCGCGGCACATGTCCGCGATATCGTACTGGGCTTTCCATCCCATCATGCGCTCGGCCTTGGAGGCATCGCACCAGTTGGCGGCGATATCGCCGGCACGGCGCTCGCGAATCACGTAGGGCAGCTGCTTGCCGCACGCCTTGGAGAAGGCAGCGACGACCTCGAGCACCGAGGTGCCGGTACCGGTGCCCAGGTTAAAGATCTCGACGCCGGTTTTGCCGTTCATCCAGTTGAGGGCGGCAACGTGACCAGATGCCAGGTCGCACACGTGGATGTAGTCGCGCACGCCGGTGCCGTCGGGGGTGGGGTAGTCGTTGCCAAAGACCTGAACGGCCTCGAGCTTGCCCACAGCGACCTGGGCGACATAGGGAACCAGGTTGTTGGGGATGCCCTTGGGGTCCTCGCCGATCAAGCCTGACGGATGGGCACCGATGGGGTTGAAGTAACGGAGCAGCACGACGTCCCACTCGGGGTCGGCGGTGTGGACATCCATGAGGATCTGCTCAATCATCCACTTGGTCCAACCGTAGGGGTTGGTCGCGGGCTTCTTGGGGTCTTCCTCGGTGACAGGCGGATTGTCCGGATCGCCGTAGACGGTCGAGGAGCTCGAGAAGATGATGGACTTGCAGCCATGGTTGCGCATGACGTCAATGAGCACCAGGGTGTTCTCGATATTGTTGTGGTAGTACTCGACGGGCTTGCTCACCGATTCGCCGACGGCCTTAAAGCCGGCGAAGTGGATGACGCGGTCGATCTGGTGGGTATCGAAGATCTTGTTCATCGCATCGCGGTCGAGCACGTTGGCCTCGTAGAAGGTGAGGTTCTTGGCGGCCTCGTCGCCCACGATGGTCTTGACGCGGTCGATGGCGACGGCACTGGAGTTGGAGAGGTCATCGACAACGACGACCTGGTAGCCGCCCTCGAGCAGCTGAACGACGGTATGGGAACCGATGAAGCCGGCACCGCCGGTAACGAGGACGCAGGTGTCTTTAGGGTCGAGTGCTTGGGACATGTAGTCTCCTATCGAATCAGGAACACTTCTTGAGGGGAGTATAGCGCAGCTAGGTGCGGTGCAACTGTTTGACACAATGAAAAGCAGAGTAATGATGTTAACGTACTCATAGGACGGGAATGCATAACGGTTCACGGTAGTTCCGGGCTGTGCGCATGCCGCTGGCCGTGCGGTTTTCTGCCGTTCGTGGAAATCGTTGGGATGCGTCGGATGTACGGTAATATGTATGTCTTGAGCGACATATAAATAAAACATGTAACGGAGTACATATGTCACCAAACAGCGATTCCATCTTTACTCAGGAGCTCTCGCGTCGCACTGCCCTCAAGGCCCTGTTCGGCGCCGCTTCTGCTGCAGTTCTTTTTGGCCTGCCTGCCCGCGCCCATGCTGCCGAGGCCAGCCAGGAAACCACCGACAAGCTGAGTGCCGCCCAGGCCCAGCTCGACGAGGTTCAGGCCCAGCTTGACAGCATCGCCAACGAGTACGCGGCGCTCGCTAACAAGAACGCTCAGACGCTCAACGACATCGAGGGCGTTCAGGGTCAGATCGACGACACCCAGGAGCAGATCGACACCAAGAAGTCGGAGCTCAAGAAGAAGCGTAACGAGCTTTCCGATCGCGTGGCGGCAAGCTACAAGTCGGGTGGCACCAACATCTTGTCGTTGCTGCTTGCTTCTGGCTCGTTTGAGGAGCTCGTCGCCAACGCGCATTACGTCGAGAAGATCAACAAGAGCGACCGTGACGCTATCGAGGACATCCAGACCATCCAGAAAGAGCTCGATGCGCAGAAGTCCGAGCTCGAGTCGCAAAAAGCTGACTTGGAGAAGCTCAAGGACCAGCAGACTGCTCAGATGCAGGATATGCAGGCCAAGCAGCAGGAGGTCCAGACGGTTCTGAACGGCCTCTCCGACGATGTCAAGGAGCTCATGGCCCAGCGCGATTCCGAGATTCTCGCTGCCGCTCAGGCCGAGGAGGCTGCCAAGAAGGCTGCCGCCGCCGCAGCTGCCGCGAACAAGAACAATTCCTACTCGGGTGGTTCAAGCTCGGGTGGCGGATCGTATGCCGGCGGTACCCCGCAGCAGAATGCCGGCTCGGGCAAGCAGCAGGCCGTCGTCAACGCTTGCTACTCCACGCCCTCGCCTGGCCAGAACTGGTGCGCGGCGTGGGTCTCCAACGTCTTCCGCAACGCCGGCGTTGGTTACTTTGGCGGTAACGCGTGCGACATGTTTAACGCTTGGTGCTATAGCTCCGACCGCTCGGCGCTGCAGGTGGGCATGATTGTTGCCGACTCCTCGCATAGTGGTACCGGCATGCCGGGTCTGATCTATGGCCACGTGGGCATCTACGTTGGCGGCGGCATCGTTATGAGTAACGAGGGCGCCATCACGTCGAGGTCGCTTGACT
The DNA here is from genome assembly GCA_958421655.1 of uncultured Collinsella sp. Lineage (GTDB taxonomy): Bacteria > Actinomycetota > Coriobacteriia > Coriobacteriales > Coriobacteriaceae > Collinsella. The sequence continues at coordinate 181 of CATZMG010000083.1, read as the reverse complement.
CGTTCATTGGGTTCTACGGCACTGGCTCTGGCGTGCGTTGGGGCTGGCTTGGCGGTATTGCGCTGTCGTAACGATAAGTTGGGCCGGGACAGTCCGAGAGGTATAAGGTTGCCTGCTCGGACAGTCCTGCTCGCACGGAGAGCACATTAAGTGCTCTCCGGCTCGTGCGGAACTCGCGATC
>CATZMG010000082.1 GCA_958421655.1 uncultured Collinsella sp. | reverse complement strand
AAGCGGTCGGCGGGGCCATTGTGGCTCTTGACAGCGGATTGGGTCATATGAGCGAGCGCCCACCAGAGCGAACAAATTGGCATGAAAAGAGGACGGCATAGACCTTCTGGTCATGCCGTCCTCTTTGAATGACAAGTTGTCGCTCTGGTGGGCGCGCAGCGTCAACTAGTTACGCGGTTTGGTAAAACCGCGTAACCCAACTAGAAGCGGTTGCCGCGGAAGCCGCCGCCGTTGCGGCCGCCACGATCGCCACCGCGACCGCCGCGGTCGTTACCGCGGTTGCCGCCGAAGCCGCCACGGTTGCCACCGCGATCGCCATAGCCACCACGGTTGCCGCCAAAGCCGCCGCGACCGCCACGGTCGCCGCCACGGTCACCAAAGCCGCCACGGCCGCCGCGATCGCCACCGCGACCGCCACGGTCGTCACGGCCGCCGCGAGGACCGCGGTCCTCGTCCAGGCCCATGGCGACAAGCGGAGCGATAACCTTATCGAGAGCGGCCATCAGCTCGGTGGCCTCCTCGTAAGAAAGCTCGGGCAGGAGCTTCTCCTTCTTGTTGGCAAGCTCGACCAGGCCCTCAGCGGCATCCTCGGCAGCGAAGACGACGATCTTGCGCATATCGCCCTCGGCGTCGTCGATGCGGCCGACCAGATCGGCGGCCTCGGCCTCGGCCATCAGGCCATCGAGCTCACGGAGGCGCATGCCCAGCAGGTCGGACATTTCCTTCTGCTCCATCTTGGGCTTGAGGTCAAGAAGCTTGATGGCGCGCTCGATGTTCGCCATGCGCTCGGCCTTGGCCTCCTCCTCCTTGGAAATAGCAAAGCGACGGCTACGCAGCAGGCGGGCGGCCTTCTGCATCTTGTCCATCAGCTCTTCGTCATCGTAATCAACGGCGGCCTTGACAACCTCGGCCTCCTCCTCGGCGGAAACCTCGTCAGCAGCCTCAACCTCGGCAGCTTCGGTCTCCACGGTCTCGACTGCCTCGACCTCGGCAGCCATGGTCTCGTTCTCGGTCTCGTTCATGATCTCTTCGTTCTCAGACATGAGACTCCTTCTTGGCCCTCTCGGGCATCATCGCCCCATTCGCGGGGCCCGTCGCGCACTCTTTGCGCTTTAAACATTCATGCCTCTCGGCAAAACGTCCATTAGTTTATGGTGTCGCCATCCAATCTAGCTGCAGAATCTATGTGCACACATTAATGCGACATGTGCGACTCGCGATGAGCGTACACCAGCGACGCCACGAACCCGACCACGGCAATTACAGCCGCCACACGCACGGCAGCTGCAAATCCAATCGCCTGGGCAACGTCGATCGCAGCGCCAGCGACGCTGGCAGCCGCCGCAGAACTCGAGAGCAGACCGATAAACAGCGACGGGCCAAACGATGCGGCAATCATGTTCCACGTGTTAAGCAATGCCGTTCCGTGAGGATGTTCAGCGGCAGGCAGCGTCTCCAAACCAGCCGTTTGCGAGGGGCTCAGCACCAAACCGACTCCGGCATACACCACAACGGTCAGCGCAACGACGACGCCGATGTTCATGCTTGCCGCCGTCATCGAGATGGCAGTCTGTCCCACGGCAATCAGGGCAAAGCCGACCGGCAGCAGCGGCCATGCGCCACGGGCGTCCATCACACGTCCGCCCACAATCGAGGTCACGGCGTTGCAGGCAATCGCCGGCAAAATGAGCAGGCCCGCAATAAGTGCGGTCATGCCGTATGCGCCCTCAAAATAGAGCGGCAACAAAACGCTCATCGAGAACGTCGTCATCATCGACACCACCACAAGCAAGCACGCAGGCCAAAAACGAACGCTCGCCATGGGACGCACGTTAAGCACCGGATGCTCGAGCTTGAGCTGGCGGGCAGCAAACAGGCCGAGCAGCACAACGGCAGCGAAAAGCGCCACGACACCGGCAATCAGATTGGTCGAGAACTCACCCACGGAATACACAAACGCCGTAATGCCGGCAGCGAGCAAAACAACCGACAGAATGTCAAGCGTGGTGTTCGAGCGCTCTCCGACATTCTGAACAAGCTTTACGCCCGCCGCAGCGACCACAACGCCGCCCACCAGCGGCACTACGAATACCGCCCTCCAGCCAAACAACGTGCACATAAGACCGCTGATCACGGGTCCAAACGCCGGCCCTAGCGTAATGCAGGCGCCGCCCAGACTCAGATACAGACCAAGCTTCTCGCGCGGGGCGCAAGACAGCACCACGTTCATCATGAGCGGAAACAAGATGCCCGATCCCGCAGCCTGCAAAATACGGCTTGGCAGCAAAACGCTAAACGACGGAGCGATCAGACACAGGACTTCGCCGGCGACCATACATCCGCATGCGAAAAACAACAGCTTGCGCGTCGAGAAACGGCCGGACAGGAAGGCCATGATGGCCGTAAAGATCGACGTCACGATCATGTAGCCCGAGACGAGCCACTGTGCCGTGGTGGCACTCACCGAAAAGGCTGCCATAATGTCGTGCAACGCCACGTTAATGATGTTCTCGTTAAACGCGGCAACAAAGGCTGCAATATACATTACGACGAGAATCGCCGCAGAGGCCGATGGCGTTACTTGAACTTGTTGCTGAGATTTGCTCCCCATGCATTTCCTTCCTCTTGGAACGACAGTCGCATCGCCCCAGAGGAACGGTCCAGGGCGAAAAATGAGCCCTAGACTTACGCCAGACGCCGTACACGACGAATCTGGCAACATGGTCCAACATCGAAAGATTGTAACGCGGACGCACAGCTTTCCTTCCGCGCTATTATTAAAAGTCCACGAAAGCATAAGACATGAGGAGCCCGCCATGATTAAGCCCATCATGAAATCCGAGTTCTTTTTGCGTCTGCCTTCCGAAGACGCGGGACCCGACGATGCCGCAACCGGGCAGGATCTCCTGGATACACTCCACGAGCATGAGCGCGAGTGCGTGGGCCTCGCCGCCAACATGATCGGCGTGCGCAAACGCATCATCTGCGTAAAGGACGGCAACAGGACACTCCTGATGTACAACCCTCAAATTCTTGAGCAGGTCAATGCCTATCAGACGAGCGAAGGATGCCTCTCGCTGACCGGCGAGCGTCCCTGTACCCGCTATCGCCGCATTAAGGTTGAGTATTTGGACGAGAACTTCGTTCACCGCATCAAAAACTTCTCGGGCTACACCGCCGAGATCATCCAGCACGAAATCGACCACTGCAATGGCGTCGTGGTTTAGGCCACCTGCCAAAATGAGGGTACCGGAGGCCTCCCTATGGATATCAGCCGCTTTGGCGAATTCGCCATCTTAGCGCAGTCACGCACGTTTCTTGATGCGGCGGAACTGCTTTTCATGTCGCAATCAACCCTCTCCAAGCACATCATGGCAATGGAGCACGAACTCGGCTGCAAGCTCATCGATCGAAGCCAGCGCCACGTAACACTCACCGCGCAAGGTGAAGCGCTCCTCCCCTATGCGCAAAAAATTGCGACGCTTCAGCACCGTTATCTTGCCGCCATTCAAATAGGCGCAGGTGAGCCGCTCGAGCACCTCACCGTAGGTTCTATCCCCATTATGGCCCCTTATGGGATCACGGACGCCGTCATCGATTTTCAGCAGGCGAACCCCTCATATTCCGTTGAGCTCATCGAGGGCGAGGGCGACACACTCAAGCGCATGCTCCTGCACGAGGACATTGACCTGGCCTTCATCCGTGACGGCGGCGCCATCGAGCCGGAGTTCAAAAAGATTCCCTTTACGACCGACCGGCTCGTGGCCGTCCTTCCACTCGACCATCCGCTCGCCGAACGTGACACCGTCGAGATAGACGACCTTATCGACGAGAATTTCCTCATGCTTCCCCAAGGCTCGTTCGTAAGCGAGCTCGTCCTTTCCCTTTGTCGCGAAGCTGGATTTGGCCCACGTGTTACGTTCACCGGCAAACGAGCCGAGAACATCATCTCCCTTGTCGCGCGCGGCGCCGGCGTCTCATTCCTCATGCGCAAGCCGGCGGAATCGCTCGCCAGCGGAAAGGTAGCCCTGGTGCCGCTCGAGCCCGCGACGACCTCCGAGGTCAGGCTCTACCTCAAGCGAAACGCCGCGCACTCGCAGGCGGTCGTCTCGTTCATCGGCTTCCTCCCCTACCGTCAGCTCCTGCAGGGCGACCGTACGTCTTCCACCGCGGCACGACCGTCATAATCCCTGCTGCTCCACAACCGCAGACTTGTGTCCGCAAACACGCTGACAACGGCACAAAACACAAATATGCCTCGGGCGGCACGTCGCCGTCCGAGGCATATTTAGTTAAAGTGCGCAGACAGACTAGTCCACCGAGATGTTGAGCGCCTTACCGCCCTCGTCCTTCCTGGTACCGATCACCATAGCGGCGACAAGAGCCAGAACGAAAGCGACCACACCGGAGATGACAAGGCCGATAAAGCCCATGTCGATGCCGGCAGGGTTAATAAAGCTCGGAAAACCGAGCGGGCCGGAGGCACCGAAGGCATAGAGTTTGGCACCCATGAGGCCGGCGATGGCGCCGCCTACACCAGCGGAAATAAAGGTTGCCCACATAAGGCGCTTACGCGGCAGCAAGATGGCGTAAAGCGCAGGCTCGTTGACACCGAAAATCGAAGAGACAAGGGCGGGAATGTTGACGGCAGCATTTTCCTCGGAATCCTTGGTTCGGATGATCATGCCAAGCACAGCACCGGCGATGGCACAACCGCCTGCATACACGAGCGGATTAATGAGGTCATAGCCGTAGGTTGCGACATCGAGGAACCACAGCGGGATGATACCCCAGTGCAGGCCGAACATGACGAGCAGGCTCCAGAACGTGCCGATGACGAAGCCGGCGATGGCGGGCTGGAAGTTGATGAGCATCAAGATGATCTGGGCAACGATGTTGGAGAGGACCGTCATGACCGGACCGACCACAAGCAGGCCAAGGATGCCGCAAATGAGGAGCGTCAGGATGTTGGAGAAGAACGAGCTCACAAGCGCGGGCAGCGCGTTAGAAAGGGCCTTGTGCACCTTGGAGGCAATCCAGACGATAAAGATCGCAGGCAGAATCGTCGATGAGTAATTCTGCATGATCAGCGGGATGCCAAAAATATCACCGTAGACATTGGACTCGAAGACCGTACCGGCGCCGAGCGTGTAGAGCGGATCTCCGCCCATAAGGGCAACGAGCGTCGGGTAGACGAGGATACCGCCGAGCGCCATTCCCATAACGGGCTTAAGTCCGAACTTCTTGGCCGACGTCCAGCCAATGATTAGCGGAAAGTAATAGAAGACCGAATCTCCGATTGCCGAGAGCGTCACATACGTATTGCTGTCCTTGGCAAGCCAACCGGCAACCGTGCAGAGCGCGAGCATCGACTTGATAAAGCCACCGGCCATAAGCACGCCAAGAACCGGTTGCAGAATCTCGGAGATGATGGCAAGCAGACGCGAGAATGGATCGCTCTTTTTGACGTCGTCGCCTTCATCGATATCGAGCGCGGGTTTGGAGTCGAACCCGCCAATCTGAACGAGGTCGTTGTAGACGGCCTCGACAGTGGCACCAATCACGACCTGATACTGTCCGCCGGTCTGGATGACGTCAACGACGCCCTTCGTCGCCTTAAGCTCATTGGTCTGGGCGAGCGATTCATCCTTGAGGTGGAAGCGGAGACGCGTAATGCAGTGGCTCACGTCTAACACATTGTCTCGACCACCGACCTTTGTGATGATTTCATCGCAAAGCTTCTGGTATTTCATGGAATTCTCCTTTTTCTGAGCGGGGTATAGCATCGATTTCATGCCTCCATAGTCGACGTGGGAGGGCAAGGAACCCGCTTCCCCCTTTGAAATCCGCGGACGCACGTACGCCCGGGATGGGGAGCGGCAGAGAAGATGGAAGATGCCGATCACATGGCAATGAGCCTCATTGGTCCATATCACGCAATCAGGCCTACAGACGCGAATCTGCTGCGCCGAGAAGTCTCGTCGTCTGGCAGAACTTGTCACACAGACGTTCCGGTTCGCCCTGGGGAATCTGAGTACGCTCGGTCTCAAAGGAGAGGCCGTACTCGCGTGCCGGAAGGAAATACTCAAAATAGCCGTTGGTGTAACCGCAGACTATTCCCTCGACCGGACATTCGCGCTTCATGCGAATGCCCAGGTCGCTGCCGAGTTCACTCGGGAACACAAAGAGATGCAAGCCGCCCAGACTGATGACGGCACACTTAAGCGTGAGTGAAAAGTCGTCACGGGCAACGGTGTGATAGAACGTCTGAGGCTCGATGCGGTCAAGAACGACCTCGCAATCGAGCTTGATCTGGGAAATCGCCTCGGCAAGACCGGTCGAAACACGCTCAACCTCGGGAATGCCGCGTCCCTGGCGAAAATTGCGGTCGCTACAGTCGCCAGCAGCACCGACGACCATGGCCGGATAGTAACCAAGACTCTGAGCGAGCTTTTTGCCGGTAAGACCGGCGAGTTCGCTCGTGAGCTCTGTGCAGTCGGGTCCGACGCAAGCGGAATGCACCGCCCAGTTCACAAAGCCCGCAAATGGCTTGCCTTCGGTATCGAAGAACGACACCACGATAACCTCATTGTCGGCAAGCTCACCGGGAATGATGCGGTTGTCGTAGAAACCGGTGATGACTTTTTTGCCCATGCGACAGGTCGCAGGTCGCGCGTTGGCGCGGCACTCTTCGAAGCATTGACAGATGGTATCGAGGAACCAGCGATAGTAGTCCTCGTTGAATTTTCCCGTCCACCAGCTGCGATGGTAGGCGACGATCGAAGTGTGGTCGTGCGTCGCGGAGAGCAGAACGCAGTCACGGTCGATTCCGTAGCGCTCGGCGAGCATCGTCTTAACCTCCTCGGCCATGCTCTCCTCAAACTCGAGAACATCGGCGTTGAAGAGAAAAACTTCGCGGTCGTCCTGTTGGAAAAGAATCGCGTTGGCGAAGACGTCGTCATGGACGCCTGTCGCAGGCTCCAGACGGTTGGGGAGGTTACGGTATCCGATTAGATAGATGTCGCCTTGCGGGGTAATCTTGCGGCGTGCATGTCCGATATTCATGCAAGTTCTCCTTTTTGTCGCGCCGCGTTCAAAGCGGCAAGGATGGTTTGGAGGAGGCGCTCATGGGAGCCGGCGGCAAAGCCGGAGTTCATGGCCTCATAGGTGATTTTCTCGTACGCATCGGGGGACGGCAGGTACTTCTGTCCGCCGTTGACGAGCGTGGCAAAGAACACAGAGCCGGACCGAGCGGCACGCACAGTGGCGCCGAAT
>CATZMG010000081.1 GCA_958421655.1 uncultured Collinsella sp. | reverse complement strand
TCGTTAGCTCAGTTGGTAGAGCAGGGGACTCTTAATCCCAAGGTCCAGGGTTCGACCCCCTGACGGCCCACCCAAAGATCGTTAAAGCGACTGGCTCAGGCTGGTCGCTTTTTTGTTGACCTCGCATGGGGTCGAACCCGTTGGGGCGCGGAGCTGAGGAAATGCGTAAGCATTTGCCAGCGCAGCGCGCAAGGCGCAAAGCGCCGCAGCGACCGCCTGCGCAGCAGGCTGACCCCCTGACGGCCCACCCAAAGATCGTTAAAGCGACTGGCTCAGGCTGGTCGCTTTTTTGTTGACCTCGCATGGGGTCGAACCCGAAAGGGCACAGCCGCTTTCACAGATCGAGCCTACCCTGGGGATCGGTAAAACCGTCAGTACCCTCCTTGAGTTTCTTCTCGTCTGTCTTCACGCGACGCTCGAGCTTTTTTGTATCCTCGGCAGGCGGTAGGTTCTCGGGGACAATTCCGCGGTCGATGAGGCTGCCACGCACGCTTGTGTTGTTCTCGACGTGCTCTTGCTTGATCTGGTCCAGGCCGTACAGGTCGTGTTCCTCGGCGTTGAAGGCCGTCATCGAGTTCGTAAGGTCCTTTGCTTTGATGAGGACATCGGCTAACCTGTCCGCCAATGCCGCGCTCTTGGGTACGCCGAGCTGCTGCTTCATTTCCGCCGTGCTTCTGCCGCCGAATAACGCCTCATCGCCCTTCGACTTGATGATCGCGAATCCTTTGGAGTCCACGCCGCGTTTGAACGCAATACCCGAGAGCTGTTTCTCTGAATCGGATAGCGAGTGACGCGCCTGCAAGCGCTGAATCTCTGCGAAGCGCTGCTCTATGAGCTCTTGGCGGCGCGTCTGCACGGCAAAGTATGCCTGGGCGAGCGCGATCTCTGGCTTGTTTGAATCTCCGTTCTGCGCGATTAAATAGCATGCATAGCGCGTAAGTTTGTAGTCTTTAACCGCGCGAGCGGCGACACCGGCAGTTACCATTTTCGTGGTGTCACGAAAATGGGAATCAACTGGAGTTTTGTTTGTTTCGCATGAGACTTTTGCCCTCTTAACAACTTCGGCGAAGTTCTCCCATCGAGTGTACCCCATGGGTTCCATTAAATCGCGTGCGAGCCAATACTCAACGCCGTCTTCCACATTGGCGTAGCTATCAAGTTCGATACGCCACTTCTCGATATCTCTACTGTCCATATCTCCTCCTCGCTGGTCTATTTTCTATGCGGGCTTTGCCCGCTCTGTATTCAGAATAAGGATACGCTGTCGTGCGGACACGAATGGGCCCCGTGCTGCTTCGAGCTCACGGGGCCCATGGATATCGATTGGTTGTGTTCTGCTTTAGATAGGTGTCCGGTTTAATCCGCTCGATAGTGCGACCCGAGACTTTCGGTTCGCTTGCGCATGGCTTTGACCATTTCCTGTGCTAGTCGAATCTGCGATTGCAGGCGGGCGAGGGCAGCGATTTCGCTGTCGTTGGCATGTGGCTTATTTAGAGCCGTGGCTTCGTCTTGCAGGCTTTCAAGCTGTTGCAGGGCCTCGGATAGGCCTGTTTCGGTCCTGTTGATCATGCAATAGGTGCTCATCGTGTGCCTAAGGCTGTGTGTCAGGCGTTCGGCATCTGTTGTGGCAATGCCGTACTGGGGGAGGGTGATATCCGCCTTCAGGGCTGCCTCAGGCTCCTTCTGCGCTGCAAGGGCTGCCGATGCGCCCGCGACGCGCCCGAACACGATGCCGTTGGCGCTTGACAAGCCACCAATGCGGTCGGCGCCGTGCATGCCGCCTGTCGCCTCGCCGCAAGCGTAGAGGCCCTCAACGCCCGTGTGCGCGGTCTTATCGATCTTGATGCCGCCGTTAGCGGCGTGGGCATACATCGCAACGCGCATCTCGTCGGTCGGCGCGATGCCGTGCTCGTCTTGCAGCCAGGTGGCAAAGGTCTGCACAAACTCTGGGACATCCTCGCGGGGGAAGTCGTAGTGGAGTGCCAGGCCTTCGACACCTGCCTGATCGATGACGAGATCGATAGCGCGGGAGGCCAAGCGTGACGTGAAGGGACCATATCCAGAGCGCTGCTCGAGCAGGTCGTTCAGCTTGTCGTCGGCAATATCTACCGGCTGGTCTACATGCACGTAGCGCCAGGTTTTCTCGTTGAAGACCAAGTTACGCCTGGGCTCGATGAAGCCGGGCATCATCTGCATGAACTCTATATTAGTAAGTGTTGCGCCGTGCGCCAGTGCGATGGCCTGCGAGGAGCTGAGCACATCAGCCGACGTAAGGCTGCGCTCGAACAGGCCGCCTGTGCCACCGGCTGCGATGATCGTGGCCTTGGCAGCAAAGGGCACGATTCGATTTTCGGTAAGGTCGTAGAGTACGGTTCCGGTTATTCTGCCGTTCGTGTCCTCAACAAGGTCGATAAGCTCATGGCGGGGGAGCAGGCGAATGCCGAGCGACTCGATCCAGGTCGTCAGAGCGTCCTCAAGGGGCTTGCGGGTGAGGCCGCGCCACATGCGCGTCTTGTGGTCAAAGCAGGGGATAAATTGCTTTTGTTGAGCACTCTTGGCGCTTTGCGGACGCTGGAGCTCAACGCCCAGGTCTTGCTCGAGCCAGTCAATCGCTTGGGGAATGCCGTGGACGAACGTTTGGACGAGTTCGGGGTCGGCGACACCGCCGCCGACGGTCTGGATGGTGTCGATGAGGTCCTGCTCGTCGTCTTCGTCGACGGGACCGATGAGGCCGAGGCCCCAGGTACCCGGGAAGAAGCTCGATCCACTCATGGTCTTGCCGGCGCTTGCCACAGTGACGGTTGCACCCGTGCGTGCCGCTTCGATGGCGGCACAAAGGCCCGCAATGCCAGATCCAATTACCAGTACATCAGTCGATTCCATCGGATTCCTTTCTCGTCCGGCGCATTGTCGCACGGGTGATCGGCAATGGGGCCGCAAAGACCCGTCAAATCGGTAAAGGGCAAATATGGCAGGTGGGCGTCATGGACGCTCTGACGCTCCATCTCTTCACATCTCGTATTTCGCCCCAGCTGATATATCGGCATTAGATACCCTGCGCCAGCGCAAACAAAAAGAGCCGCTACCCGGGTGGGTAGCGGCTCCAAAGCTCAACTATCTGAGCATCGCGCGGGCGCGATTAGGCCTTGAGGGCCTCTTCGACGGCGACAGCGCAGGCGACGGTGGCACCGACCATGGGGTTGTTGCCCATGCCGATGAGACCCATCATGTCGACGTGCGCAGGCACGGAGGAGGAACCGGCAAACTGGGCGTCGGAGTGCATGCGGCCCATGGTGTCGGTCATGCCGTAAGAGGCAGGGCCGGCGCCCATGTTGTCCGGGTGCAGGGTACGGCCAGTGCCGCCACCAGAAGCGACGGAGAAGTACTTCTTGCCAGCCTCGAGGCGCTCCTTCTTGTAGGTGCCAGCGACGGGGTGCTGGAAGCGCGTGGGGTTGGTGGAGTTACCGGTGATCGAGATGTCGACGTTCTCGTGCCACATGATGGCAACGCCCTCGCGGACGTCGTCGGCGCCGTAGCAGTTGACGGCGGCGCGGGGACCATCGGAGTAGGGGATGGTCTCGACGACCTTGAGCTCGCCCGTGAAGTAGTCGAACTGGGTCTTCACGTAGGTGAAGCCGTTGATGCGGGCGATGATCTGAGCAGCGTCCTTGCCCAGACCGTTGAGGATGACGCGCAGCGGCTTCTTGCGAGCCTTGTTGGCGTTCAGAGCCAGGCCGATAGCACCCTCAGCGGCAGCGAAGGACTCGTGACCGGCCAGGAAGGCGAAGCACTCGGTGTCGTCGGAGAGCAGCATAGCGCCCAGGTTGCCGTGGCCCAGACCGACCTTGCGGTCCTCGGCGACGGAGCCGGGAACGGTGAAGGCCTGGATGCCCTCGCCGATGATGGCGGCAGCCTCAGAAGCGGACTTGGCGCCACGCTTGACAGCGAGAGCGCAACCGAGGGTGTAGGCCCACTCGGCGTTCTGGAAGGCGATGGACTGGGTGTTGTTGACGATCTCACGCGGGTTGAAGCCCTTGTCGGTGCAGATCTGCAGAGCTTCCTCGAGGGAGGCGATGCCGTTGTCGGCGAGGCACTTGTTGATCTTGTCAGCGCGGCGCTCGTAACCTTCGAACGTAACAGTCATAGTTATTTCCCTCCCTTTCTACTCGTGAACCGGGAACACGCTGGCGACGGAGTGAGTCTCCTCGTCGGTGCGCGGGTCGATGTACTTGGCAGCGTTCTCCCACTGACCATAGTGGCCCATAGCGCCAGCGATGGCCTCCTCGGGGGTCTTGCCGGCCTTGACGGCGTCGGTGAACTTACCGAGGTTCAGGAACTCGAACGCGATGATCTCGTTCTTGTCGTTGAGAGCCATGCGGGTGACGTAGCCCTGAGCGAGCTCGAGGTAACGGGCGCCCTTGGCCTTGGTGCCGAACATGGTGCCGACCTGGGAGCGAAGGCCCTTGCCGAGGTCGTCGAGGGAGGCGCCCACGGGCAGGCCGCCCTCGGAGAACGCGGTCTGGCTGCGGCCGTAAACGATCTGCAGGAAGATCTCGCGCATAGCAACGTTGATGGCGTCGCAGACGAGGTCGGTGTTGAGGGCCTCGAGGATGGTCTTACCGGGAAGGATCTCGGAAGCCATGGCGGCAGAGTGGGTCATGCCCGAGCAGCCGATGGTCTCAACGAGGGCCTCCTCGATGATGCCGTCCTTGACGTTCAGCGTGAGCTTGCAGGCGCCCTGCTGAGGTGCGCACCAACCCACACCGTGCGTAAGACCGGAGATGTCGGTAATCTCCTTAGCCTGGACCCACTTGCCCTCCTCGGGGATGGGTGCGGGGCCGTGGTATGCACCCTTGGCAACGGGGCACATGTTCTCCACTTCCTGTGAGTACTGCATGCCTCTCCTCTCTATCGTGTTGGCGTCCCGTCTGGGGGTCGTGGCTGGCGATTGCCGGGCGACCCTTCGAAAGGGACATGACATGCAGCCCCTATAATACCGCGAAATGCACGGAATATTCGGCGAACGGCTCAGTTTTCGTAGCGAGAAGTCCGGAAGTTTTAATTGAAACGGTTTAACTCTATGTTCTGTGGTCGCGAACTTCCGTAGAGGGGGTCCGTCTTGGGCAAGCTATTGGTCAGCTCTTGTAAGCATTGCGGGGGTTGACCTGTTGCAACGGTGCCGTTCGCCGCCTGATTTCTGCCTTTGGCCGCGCGAGTGTATTGTTTTGCGTGAATGTTTTGATGGCACGCTTCAATCGTGCTGTATTGGATGGCAAGCAGATCCCGGCGAAGGGAGCGCCATGCAGCGCGTTTGGAGAACGGTTACCGGCTTTTACCATGTCTGTGCCCGCGGTACGGGCAGGCAGCTCATCTTTGAGGGCGATGAAGACCGGTGGGAGTTTTTGGAGCTGATGCGCGAGTGCTGCTGCGAGGAGGGTGTGACGGTTATCGCCTGGTGCCTTATGGGCAATCACGTGCATTTGGTGCTTACAGATTACGAGGACAGGATGAGCGCGGCGATGCACCGGTTGCTTTTGACGTACGCGCGGCGGTTCAATAAACGCACGGGGCGCACAGGGCATCTGTTCCAGAACCGTTTTGACCGGCGCTCGCTCGATACCGACTGGCAGGTGATGGAGGCTATTCGCTCCGTACACGCCGATCCGCAGGAGGCGGGCATCGGTCTCATTGAGCGTTATCCCTGGAGCAGCTTTGCGGAACATCTACGCTCTTACGACTGTGATGCGGCCGATGCCGCGAGGGGATTTTCTGATCCTTCTTGCGTGCTTGAACTTTTTGGTTCTGCCGAGGGCTTTATTGCCTATTCGCTTTCGACGCCCGACGGCAGCGAGCCGGCGCTGTGCGATATGAAAGATACAGAGTGGGAACGCCACGCCTTTGCCGACAAGTTGGCGAAGAGCCTCGGGGTTCCGCTCAATGGGGTTAAAACTGAACCGCCGGCGCAGCGCGATACCGTTATTGTTGGATTGAACAATGCCGGCTTTACGGTGCGCCAGATTGAGCGGTATACCGGGATTGGCAAAAGTACCGTCTCTCGTATCGTGCGCGCTTATGCTCAGGTGGACGCGCAGGTCGAGGGATCGAAATAAAGGCAGAAAAGAAAAATGGCCGAACCGCTCTTAGTCAAGCGATTCGGCCAACGAAATTCTTAAGATTTCAGAATAAATACTACTGATTATTTTGCCCCTCGAGCATGCCGTCGAGGGTGCGCCAGGCGAGCTCGGCGCATTTGACGCGGGCGGGCATGTGCGAGATGTCCTGGAGCTGGGCGGCCTCGTCCAGGTCTTCCAGGTCCTCCTCGGAGAGCTGCTCGCCGCGGATCATGGCGAGGAAGAGCTCTGCCAGGCGGTGAGCTTCCTCGACGGTCTCGCCGGTGATGAGGTCGGCCATGATGTCGGCACTGGCCTGACTGATGGCGCAGCCGTGGCCGGTAAAGGAGGCCTCCTCGATCACGCCGTTCTCGACGCGCAGCTGCAAGGTGAGCTCGTCGCCGCAGCTGGGGTTGATGCCGTCGTGCTCGTGCGTGGGAGCATCCATCTCGTACTTGTAGTCGGGGTGCGAGTTGTGCTCCATAAACGTGGTGGAGGTGTACAGATTACCCATTGAACGTGCTCCAAACGTGATGCAGGCCGGCGATGAACTTATCGATGTCGGCCTTGTCGTTGTAGAAGGCCACGCTGGCGCGGCAGCAGGCGAGGTTCTCGACGCCCAGCCAGGTAAGCAGCGGCTGCGCGCAGTGGTGACCGGCACGGATGCACACGCCGTCCATGTCCATGATGCTCGCGACGTCGTGCGGGTGGATGCCCTTGACGTTAAAGCTCACAACGCCGTGGTGGTTGTCCCAATAGATGGAGCCGATGATCTGGACAAAGTCGAGCTGCATGAGCTCGCCCATCAGGTAGTGGACGAGTGCCTGCTCGCGGGCCTGGATGTTCTCGTAACCCACCGTGTTGACCAGGTAATCAAGGGCGGCGCCCGTGGCGAAGATGCCGGCGGCGTCCTGCGTGCCGGCCTCGAACTTCTCGGGGACGGGCGCCCAGACGGCTTCCTGCTCGGTGACAGAGTCGATCATTTCGCCGCCGGTGAGCATGGGCGGCATGGCGTTGAGCAGGTCCATCTTGCCCCACAGCACGCCGATGCCCATGGGGCCCATGGCCTTGTGCGCGCTAAAGGCAAAGAAATCGGCGCCCAGATCGGCCACATCGACCGGCATGTGCGGCAGCGACTGCGCGCCGTCGACGACCAGATAGCCGCCGTACTTGTGCACGAGCTTGCCGAGATTCTTGACCGGGTTCTCGACGCCCAGCACGTTAGACACCTGACCCACGGCCAAGATTTTGGTCTTGGGGCCCACCTTGGACAGAACCTCCTCGGTGGTGAGTTGACCGGTCTTGGTGGGGTAGAGGTAGACGAGCTTGGCGCCGGTCTCGCGGCAGACCTGCTGCCACGGAATCAGGTTGGAGTGGTGCTCCATGATGGTGATGACGACCTCGTCACCGGGCTCGAGCACCGTGGGTGCAAAGCTCTTGGCGACCAGGTTGAGCGACTCGCTCGTGTTGCGGGTGAAGACGACCTCGTTGGCCTGTGAGGCGCCGATGAGGTCGGCGATCTGCTGGCGGACCTTCGCGATGGCGTCGGTTGCCTCGACGGACAGCGAGTACAGGCCGCGCAGGGGGTTGGCGTTCATGCGCTGATAGAAGTCGCGCTCGGCGTCGAGCACACAGGCAGGGCGCTGCGCGGTGGCGGCGCTATCGAGGAAGGCGATCTCGGGGTGCTGCTGGAAGAGCGGGAACTGCGCCTTGTAGGGGTTGGTCTCGATGTCTACGGTGGG
>CATZMG010000080.1 GCA_958421655.1 uncultured Collinsella sp. | reverse complement strand
TAGGTAAAGGTGGTTACCTTATGAAGATACCACTGTAAGAAGGTGCAGGTCAGATGCGATATTTTTGCTAAATCGCTTTATCAAAATGCTGCTACTGTTAGGCTCGACGGGCGGCGCGGCGGGCACGGGCTTCTTGGATTTCCTCCAAGTGGCTAATGATCTCGGCAGCGCTCTCCTCGATGGCCTTGCCGTCGGTACGCACCACAAAGCAGCCTAGCCGCTTCATGAGGGAACGGGCTTCCTCGAGCTCGCTGCGCACGCTCTCGGGCTCGGCATAGGAGCCGGCAACGGCACGAGCGTAGTCATCGCCCAAGCGGCTATCGCGAATTTCGGAAATCACATCGACGGTCGAAATCAGGCCGAACAGGCGCATCGGGTCGACCTCGTAAATCGACTTCGGCGGCTCCATGCCATGGGCCAACGGAACATTGGCAACCTTGTAGCCCTGATAAGCCAGATACATCGACAGCGGCGTCTTGGACGTGCGCGATACGCCCAGCAGCACGATATCGGCACCCGACAAATCGTCGCAACCGCGCCCGTCATCGTGCTCAACGAAATACTCCATGGCCTCGATACGATGGAAATAGCGGTCATCGGTCTTGTGAATCACGCCCGCAACGCCCTTGGGCGGCACACCGATGAGCGACGACAGCACGGCGAGCGTCGGGCCGATCAGGTCGACCGAACGGATATGCAGCATGCCCAGGTAATCGAGCACGCGGGCGCGAAGCGCCGGATCGACAATGGTGTGGAACACGGCAATATCGCGATGATCGGCATCGACGCGCGGACCCACAAACGACTTGACCTGCTCCACGGAGGTCACCTTGGGCAGGCGTAAAACGCGAAAAGCCCCTTCATCAAATTGCCCGGACGCCGCAAGCACCACCTCACAAGCGGTATCACCGAGCGAGTCGGAGATAACGATAACGGTGGGACGAGCGGTGACCGGGCAATCCATGCGGGGCTCCTTTTGCGCTTATGCGCAGGCTGGCTTACTTTTTGCGAGCAAGCTCACCGATGTTTGCGATGCCGGAGAAAACGGCCTCGAAGCGGTTGAGCAGCTTAAGGCGATTATCGCGAAGCTGCTCGTCCTTGTCCATGACCATGACCTCGTCGAAGAAGCGGTCGATGGGGGCGCGCAGGGCGGCGAGGGCGGCAAATGCGACCGGGTAATCCTCGGCAGCGAGGGCGGCGTCGACAGCGGTCTGAGCAGCCTCGGAGGCATCGGCAAGCGCGAGCTCGACCTCGCCCATCAGGGCGCGGTCGTACTCCGCGCCCAGCTCGGGCTTGGAGATGTGCGCGGCGCGGGCATAGGCGGTCGCCAGGTTATCGAACGTCTCGGCGTCGTTCTTGCGGGCCTCGTCGAGGGCGGCGCAGCGGGCGAAGAAGACGGACGGGGCGATGATGTGCACCGCGGAGACGGCGGCAACGGTATCGGCCGGGATCTTTTCGTCGCGGGCCATGCTCACCAGACGGCCGTGGAAGAAGTCGCGAACCTGCTGGGCGACCTCGGCGGCGTCGAACTCAATGCCCTGCTCGCTATAGAGCTCGAGGGCGAAGTCGATGAGCGATGTGGGGTCGATCGGCAGACGGTCGCGCAGGATGTTGATGATGCCGATAGCGGCACGACGCAGCGCGTAGGGGTCGGAGGAGCCGGTCGGGGGCTCGCCAATGGCAAAGATACCGGCGATGGTATCGAGCTTGTCGGCGCAGGCCACGATGCAGCCAGCGGTGCCCTCGGGCAGCTCGTCACCGGCAAAGCGGGGACGATAATGATCGCGAATGGCGTGGGCGACCTCGTCGTTCTCCCCCATCGCGGTGGCGTAGTAACCGCCCATCACGCCCTGCTGGCTCGTGAACTCGACGACGGCGTTGGATACCAAGTCGGCCTTGCACAGGTGCGCGGCGCGAGCGGCATCGGCGGCCAGGTGGGCGCCCAGATGGGCCTCGCGAGCGATGGCAAGCGCGAGTTGCTCAATGCGCTCGGACTTGGCGAGCACGCTACCGAGCTTCTCCTGGAAGGCGACCTTGGCCAGACGCTCGCGGAACTCGTCGAGGGAGATCTTCAGGTCCTCCTCGTAGAAGAACTTGGCATCGTCCAGACGGGCACGCACAACGCGCTCGTTGCCGTCGATCACGCGCTCGGCGTTCTCGGGCTTGCTGTTGGAGACGACCACGAACTCACGCGTGAGCTTGCCCTCGCCGTCATAGATCGGGAAGTAGCGCTGGTTGGTGAGCATGGACTCGCAGATGATCTCGTGAGGGACCTTGAGGAACTCCTCATCGAAGGTACCGACGAGCACCGTCGGCCACTCGCAGAGGTTGATGACCTCCTCAAAGACCTTCTTGGGCGTATCGACATGGCAGCCGGGACGGGCAGCCTCGACCTCGGCGATACCGGCAAGGATGACCTCGCGACGGCGCTCGGCAGAAAGCACGCCGGCGTCCTCGAGCACCTGCTCGTAGACGGCGGGGCTGGCGACCACATGGTCACCGGGGCCAAGCACGCGATGACCACGCGTGGTGTTGCCACTCGTCACGTCGGCAAACGACACGGGCACGACATCCTCGCCCAAAAGGCAGCAGATCCAGCGGACCGGACGAACAAAGGTCGCATGCTCGTGACCCCAGCGCTGAGAGCGGTAGTTGGGCCACTGCAGGCCAGCGATAGTCTTCTCGCACAGGGCCGTCAGGATCGGGGTGGCCGGGGCGGAAGGGATGTTCTCCTCGGCAAAGACGTACTCACGGCCGTCGGTGTCCTCGCGACGGACCAGATCCTCGGCAGCCACACCGCACTTGCGGGCGAAGCCCTGGGCGGCCTTGGTGGCGTTACCGTCAGCGTCGAAGGCAATGTTGGCCGCGGGGCCACGCTTGACCTCATGGACCTCATCGGTCGCAGTGGCGACGTCGGCCACGAGCGCAGCCAGACGACGCGGGCTCGAGATCACGCGGACCTCCCCATGGGCCAGACCAGCCTCGTCGAGGCCCTTGGCGATCATGGTGCCAAGCTGCTTGACGGCATTGTTCAACGGTGCGGAGGGCATTTCCTCCGTACCGATCTCAAACAGGAAATCCTTAGCGTCTGCCATGGCTTACGCCACCTCGCCTTCCTGGTCGGCATTCTCGTTGACTCCGGCGACCTCGGCCATGTAGGCCTCGCAGCACGCCTTGGCGACGGCGCGGACGCGCAGGATGTAGTTGGCACGCTCGACCGCGGACAGCGCGCCGCGGGCATCGAGCAGGTTGAAAGCGTGGCTGCACTTCATGACACAGTCGTACGCCGGCAGCGGCAGCTTTCGCTCCAGGCAGGAATGGCACTCGGCCTCGAAGTCGTCAAACTTCTGACGCATCATCTCGACGTTGGCGACCTCAAAGTTATAGGCACTGAACTCGCGCTCGTTCGCCAAGAAAACGTCGCCGTAGGTCATGGACGTGCCGTCGGGTAGATAGCTCCACACCAGGTCGTAGACGGAGTTGACGCCCTGGGCGTACATGGCAATGCGCTCCAGACCATAGGTGATCTCGACGGGCACGGGGTCGACCTCGATACCGCCCACCTGTTGGAAGTACGTAAACTGCGTGACCTCCATGCCATTGAGCCAGACCTCCCAGCCAAGGCCCCAGGCGCCAAGGGTCGGGCTCTCCCAGTCGTCCTCGACAAAGCGGACGTCATGGTCGTTGGGATCCAGGCCAATGGCGGCAAGAGACCCCAGGTAAAGCTCCTGGGCGTTGACCGGAGAGGGCTTGATGAGCACCTGGAACTGATAGTAGTGCTGCATGCGGTTGGGGTTCTCGCCGTAGCGGCCGTCGGCGGGACGGCGGCAGGGCTGCGCATAGCAGGTGCGCCACTCGGCGGGACCGAGCGAGCGCAGCGTGGTCGCGGTATGGAAGGTACCGGCACCGACCTCGGAGTCATAGGGCTGCATAATGACGCAGCCCTGCTCGCCCCAGTACTGCTGGAGGCGCAGGATGATGTCTTGGAAGGAAAGCGATGAAGCGTTCATGCCTCTAATATCCCCTCGTCGAAACGATTACACGGTTAGGTACTGTACTATAGCGGTTTTTAGTCGATAGCGCCCAGACGGTTGAGCGGCCAGTAACGCACGAGCGCCACGGCGATCAGGTCCGAACGGTCGACGGGACCAAAGTAGCGTGAGTCGGCAGAGTTTTCGCGGTTGTCGCCCATCACCCACACGCACCCGTCGGGAACGGTGTAGGGATAGCTTACCTGAGCGCCGGGCGCTTGGACCGAAAGTGGCCAGCTCATGCCCGTCGTATAGTCCTCGTCGAGCGCTTGGCCGTCAACGACCACCTTGCCATCCCGCAGGTCGACCGTCTGGCCGGCCGTGGCAATAACACGCTTGACAAGAACATCATGCTCGGAGGTGCCATCGGGGTTGTGAAACACCACGATATCGCCCTGCTTGACGGGCTGACCGAGCTCGAGGCTCACCTTTTGTGCCAGGATCTGGTCGCCAATCTCGATCGTGGACTCCATGGACCCGGTGGGCACCACAAAGGGCTCGACCACAAACGAGCGAATCAGGAAGGTGGCCGCGAGCGCAATTAGAATGACCAAAACCCATTCCAAGGCGCCCCGCAAAGTGAAAACGGACCTCTCGCCAAAATCATGTTCAAGATGAACTCGTTGGCGGCCTTTATTGTCCTCCATGTTATTCACCTCTTCCAGAAAGCAAATCCTGCGCATATGCACGCTCCTGGGGCGTGAGCCGCGCCGTCTCGATCAGGTCGGGACGCCAGCGACAGGTGCGCTCGATGGCATTCTTGCGGCGCCAGGCATCGACCTTGGCGTGATCGCCACTCACGAGCACGGGAGGCACGCCCTCGCCGTTGAACTCGGCGGGGCGGGTGTACTGCGCGTACTCGAGCAGGCCACCGTCCTCGGCGGTCGAGAACGACTCGTCGACGTTGCTCATCTCGTCACCAAGGGCGCCGGGAATCAGGCGCACGACAGCGTCGGCAACGACCATAGCGGGAAGCTCGCCGCCCGTGAGCACGTAATCGCCGATCGACAGGCGCTCGTCGGCATACGCATACGCGCGCTCGTCGACGCCCTCGTAACGGCTGCACACAAACAGCAGGCGCTCGCTTTTGAGCAGGCGCTCGGCCACATGCTGCGTAAAGGGCTCGCCGCACGGGGTGAAGAACACCACCGTCGGCTTGGGACCCTCCGCACTAATGGCCTCGATGGCCTCAGCGATAGGCTCGACCTTCATAAGCATGCCCTGCCCGCCGCCATACGGCTCGTCATCGACGGTGCGATGACGGTCGTGCGTCCAGTCGCGCAGGTTATACGCCTTAAAATCAAAAAGGCCGGCCTTGCGGGCGCGGCCCAAAATCGACGTGGACATGACGGGCTCAAACATCTCGGGAAAGACCGAAAGGGTCTCAATCAGCATGCTGTCCTCCCTACTTGTCCATATCGATCAAGCCGTCCATAACGTGAACGGAAATTGTTCCTGTGTCGGGAAGATCGGGCACAACCTGCTCGATCACGGGAATCAGCACCTCGCCGTACCGATCGCCCTCGACAACCCAAACATCGTTGGCGGGTGTCGACATGATCTCGACAATCGTGCCGAGTAAACCGAAGCGCTCGTCGACCACCTCGCGACCCATCAGGTCGGTATAGGCAGCGTCGAGCGAATCGAGCTCAAAATCGTCACGATTTGCCAGCACGTAGCATCCCGTGATGCCCTCGGCGGCCGTCAAGTCGTCAATGCCCTCAAACGAGACCAGATCGCCATCGCCCGTATCGGTGACGGACACGACCGTGCAAAAGCGGTCGCGCTTGAGCGCCGGCGGCGTCAGGGCGACGCGCATACCCGGCTCTAATACAGAAGGAAGCCCCCGCAGCGGCTGCGCGAGGACCTCCCCCTTCCTTCCGTGCGGCTTGACAACACGGGCGATGTTTTTGTACTGGGACCTCAAGGTCCTAGCCCAGAACCTCTACCTCGACAGCAGTGTCGAGGCGAGCGGCCAGTGCACGGGCGAGCGTGCGAATGGCCTTGATGGTACGGCCACGACGGCCGATGACCTTAGCGACGTCATCCTCGGCGACCGAAACCTCAATCGTAGAGGCGTCGTCACCATCGATGACCTCAAGGCTCACGGAATCCGGGTCGTCGACGATCTGAACAACGAGATATTCGACGAGATCGGCGATGCGATCTGAGAGCATTGCCTCACCCTCGAGCTGTGCAGCGTCAACCTCAGGCACGATTTACTCCTCGGCGCCCTCAGCGGCCTCAGCGGCAGCCTTAGCGGCCTCGGCCTCTTTGGCGAGCTGCTTCTTGGACTTCTTGACGACGGTCTCGGTCTTCTCGCCCTCGTTGGCGGCCTTGACCAGAGCAGCAACGGCGTCGGTGAGCTGAGCGCCCTTGGACTGCCAGTCGGCGATCTTCTCGAGATCGAGGTTGATGGTCTTGGGGGCGGTCATCGGGTTGTAGCGGCCAACCTCCTCGATGATACGACCGTCACGCGGGGCGCGGGAATCGGCGACGACGACACGGTAGTACGGACGCTTCTTAGCGCCGTGACGAGCAAGGCGAATCTTGACTGCCAAAGGAAACTCCTCCAACCAAGCAGCTTTAGGCTGCAACTACAAACAAACAGTTGAACATAATACGCCATCGACGCGGGCAGGTGAAGTCCGTGAGACCAACTTCTTCGGTGTAGTCGAGGGCAAATCCATATCTTAGACAAGAATTCGCGATTTGCAAGCACATCCACGCACCCCACATGAGCTGCGCGGTATACTCATGACATGGAAAGACGCGAACATACATACGGTTATGAGGATGCCATGGGCGTCACGCCGCCTCCCTGGACGGGTCCGGCGGTTGGCCTCATGGACCTTGATGCGTTTTTTGCGAGCGTGGAAATGCTCGATCATCCCGAATGGCGAGGAAAGCCGCTCATCGTGGGCGGAGACGCCGATTCGCGTGGCGTCGTGTCCACGTGTTCGTATGAGGCGCGTCGCTTTGGCGTGCACTCTGCCATGGCCTCGGCCGAGGCACGGCGCTTGTGCCCGCAAGCCATTTGGACACACGGGCACTTTGACCGATACCGCGAGGTGAGCGCGCAGGTCATGGCGATTCTCGCCGACGAGACCCCGCGCGTTGAGCGCGTATCCATCGACGAAGCCTTTATCGATATCACACCGGGTCGCTTTGCGCCCGAAGACCCGCTGCTGGTTGCGCGGCGTATAAGCGACCGTGTGGCAGGGCTGGGAGTGACCTGCTCCATTGGCGTGGGCTGCAACAAGACGGTCGCAAAGATCGCAAGCGAGCAGGATAAGCCGTTTGGGCTGACCATCGTGCGCCCCGGAACCGAGCAGCGCTTTTTGGCCGCGCTGCCGGTATCTGCCATGAGCGGCATCGGACGCTCGGCCGAGGAGCGACTGCGCCGCATGCGCATCTACACCCTCGGCGAGCTATCACGTGCACCGGAATCCACCTTGGCCTCTATTTTTGGCGTCAACGGCGAACGCATGCGCCAGCGTGCGCTGGGACTCGAAATCTCCGAAGTCACGAGTCTCGATGAGGAGCGTGAGGTCAAGTCGGTCAGCAATGAACGCACCTTTGCGAAAGATTTGACTGAGCGTGGGGATATTGAGGCGGCGATTGCGCTGTTGGGCGAGTCAGTGGGACGTCGCCTACGCCGTCAGGGACTAACGGGCGCCACGGTGACACTCAAGCTCAAATATTCGTACGGAAACGGTCGCTCGGCACAGCGCCGGCTGCCGCATCCGACCGACGATGAGAACATCTTTGTAGCGGTGGCGCTCGAGCTGCTCGACAACATCTGGCAGGAAGGCATGCATGTGCGCCTGGCGGGCATCGGCATGAGCGACTTCGACCATCAGGGCGGCATCCAGACCGACCTGTTCTGCGAAGTCGACGACCGCGGAGCCCAATCCAGCTACCGTCGCGACCTCTCGGTCGCCATCGACGCTGTCCGAGACAAATTCGGCGACACCGCCCTATCCTTCGGCCGCCAATCCCGCTTCAACGATTAACCGCCTTTGGGCAAAAAGAAAGCCGGGCAGGTGCGGAAAACCGCAACTGCCCGGCGATATGCGTGAGGGTAGCTAAACCCCGTCTCAAATGAGCTACTAGAGGAGGTTGAGGGGGAGCTGGGGGGCG
>CATZMG010000079.1 GCA_958421655.1 uncultured Collinsella sp. | reverse complement strand
ACGACAGCAACTATGACGACCTGCGCCGCGCCATCATGGTATCGCGCTATCTCGATCGCATCGCCTCGATTTCCATCGATGCCGCCTGCCGTCTGACCTTCCTGTTGACCGGACAGCGTATGACTGCCGGTGATATCGCCTGCACTGATGAGGATGAGCTCGAGAGCATGCGCGTGCCTTCGGGCGAGGGTGTTATCATGAGGCCCGCCGTCGATGCACGCTACGTTGCCAAGGTGCCCGTTAACGAGGTCAGCGAGGGTCTTCGCTACCTGCTCGATCATCTTGAGGATGAGGACGATGGCGAGGACGACGAGGAGTAAGTAACCCCGTTCGTCGAAAGATTGTAAATACCTAAGTGAGCGCGGCCTTGCACATGCGGGGCCGCGCTCTTGCGTTAGCATGGGACTACTTGTTTGGCTGTCAGCGGAGGCGATTGGCAATGGATAACTATTTGGACTTGATGCGCGCTCGCCGCGAGCAGATTCTGGAACGTTTTTATGCGGCGCTCGATCGCGCGGGCCGTCCCCACGACGCCGCGAGCCTCATTGCCGTGTCCAAGACCGTTGGTGTCGATGAGACCGTTGCCGCCATCCAGGCGGGGTATCGCCATTTTGCCGAGAACCGCCCGCAGGAGCTGGTTCGCAAGCTCACGGATCTGGCGGAGCATCCGGAGCTGCCCGAGGTGCGCTTCGATATGATCGGCAACCTGCAGACCAATAAGATCAATGCGGTGCTGGGCTCAGCCGAGCTGATTCACTCGGTGGGTTCGCTGCATCTGGCGCAGGCGATCTCGAGCCGTGCTGTTCGCAAGATTGAGGCAGGCGAGCTCGTCGGCCCCCAGCGTGTGCTCATTGAGGTCAATGTGAGTGGTGAGGAGTCGAAGGGAGGCTTTTCACCCGATGAGATTCGCGCCGCCGCGGGTGAGCTTGCGGAACTTGAGGGAATTTGCGTACAGGGGCTTATGACTATGGCGCCCCGGGGGAATAAGGATGTGGCACGCCGCACCTTTGCGGGGCTTCGTGAGCTGAGGGATGAGCTGGAGGCGGCGCATCCCGATTTGAACCTGCCTGAGCTTTCCTGCGGCATGAGCGAGGACTTTGAGCCTGCCCTTGAGGAGGGCTCTACGCTCGTTCGCCTGGGCAGGGTAGTATTTAGCCCGGAGTTTGCAGTAAAATAAGGCTCTGAAGTGCGCACTGATTATCGGGGCGCCTGCACTAAACCGCGAGAGGACACAACCATGGGCTTCCTTGACGAGATTAAAAATAAGATGCACCTGGGCGGCCAGCAGGGTTACGACCAGGGTTATGGCCAGGACGACGACTACGGCTACGATGACGGCTATGACGATAGTTATCAGGGCAACGGCTACAGCGGTGCTTCGGGCGAGGGCTTCTACACCCAAGACGAGCCGAGCAACGGCCTGCTTGGCCAGACGCGCCGCGGTGAAGCTGAGTCGGTTGCCGTGTATACGCGCTCCGGTCAGCTGGTCGGCGATGACTCCCGCCATGCCGCGACGTATAACCCGCCTTCGCGCTCGCAGGACAGTGTTGCGAGCGGTTATCGTCCTGGTGCCTATGACACGCCGTCGAGCTACGCCGAGAATACCCGCGCCCGTGCCGCCGCTGCACCCGCGCCTGCACCGAGCGATGCCTCGGCCTATGCGAGCAATATCATCAACGCCACGCCGCAGCTGCCGGCCTATGTCCTGCGCCCCGAGAGCTATGACGACGTGGAGACCGTGGTGCGCCGCGTTCGCACCAAGCAGCCTGTCGCACTGATTTTTGTGGGCGTACGCACCGAAGTTGCCAAGCGCGTCTTGGACTTCTCTTACGGCTTTGCCTGCGGTCTGGGTGCCACGGTCAAGGAGGTGGGCGACCGCGTGTTCATGGTGCTGCCCGCCGGTTGCGAGGTCAAAGATTCCGATCTCAAGAAGCTTCGTGCCGACGGCTACCTTAAGTAAAGACAAGACGAGGAGATTCCCATCAACATCTACACTATCGTCCAGCTGGTCAACACGCTGTTCAACTTCTATTCCACGCTCATTGTCGTCTACTGCTTTATGACGTGGATTCCCATGAAGCAGGGTGGTTTGCTTCAGGATATTGCCGCGGTGCTTGATAGCGTGTGCGGTCCGTGGCTCAACCTGTTCCGTCGTTTCATCCCGCCGATGGGCGGTATCGATTTTTCGCCGGTCGTTGCGATTATTGCGTTGCAGTTGGTGCAGAGGCTGGTTCTGCAGCTTCTTATAGGTATACTCGTGTAGAACTGACTTAGTAACTTACGTCGGGCGTGTAGCGCCGAGGCGATGAAAAAGGAGACTTGTTATGGCTATTACCCCTGCAGACATCCAGGCTCAGACTTTCTCTGAGGCCAAGCGTGGCTACGATCCTGCTGAGGTCGACGTCTTCTTGGAGACGCTGTCCTCCGAGGTTGACGCTATGCTCGCTAAGATCGTCGACCTTAAGGGTCGTCTGACTGCTACCGAGCAGCAGCTTGCCGATGCGCAGGCTCAGCTTGCCCAAGCTCAGGATGCCACCGCCCAGGCCGTTCCTGCCGCCCCCGTGGCTGCTCCCGCCCCTGACTTCTCCGCTCAGGAGCGCCAGATTTCCGCTGCCCTGATCGCTGCCCAGCAGACCGCTGAGACCATCGTCAACGATGCCAACGAGAACGCTGAGCGTATCCGCAACGAGGCTGACGCCAAGGCCCGCGAGGTTATCCGCCAGGCTCTGACCGAGAAGCAGGCCGAGCTCGAGGAGATCGATCGTCTCAAGGCTTCCCGTGAGGAGTTCAAGGCAGAGTATCTCAAGCTCATCCAGCACTTCATGGACGATGCCCAGAATTCCTTCCCGGCCGATCTGATGGCCTCCACGCCGGTCGGTTCTGCCGCTTCTCCTGCAGTGACTGTTCCCGCCGAGCCGCTGCCCGTCGCTGACCCGGTTGTCCCCGTGGCCGATCCCTTCGCCCCGATCGACAACTTTGCTGCCGACGACCTGGACTAACATTCGGCCTACAATTTAGTGCCTAGAAAGGACCCGCAGCTTGCTGGTCCTTTTTTATGACTGTGCAGGGGCGCGCAACATAAAAAACCGAGCCCTGCACATTGTGGCGCAGAACTCGGCGAATGGGTGAGCGGTAAAAGGTAGGTTTTAGGGCATGTGCCAAAAAACTACTTGAGGAGGAAGTTGGGGAGGGGAATGGTACGGGCCTCGCGATGCTCGGGGTCGGCGATGTGGTCGGCAGGATAGCCACAGACAAGCATGTGATAGGGATAAACGCCCTTGGGCAGATTGAACTGCTCCTGTGCCACCTCTGGCTTAAAATGGCATACCCAGCACGTTCCCAGGCCCTGCTCGGTGGCCTCCATCATCATCTGATCGCAAACGATGGATGTATCGATTTCGCTGGAATTCATCTGATCATACGGGCGCACCCAAGCATCATCGGTAACGCTGCAAATAAGGAAGATAAGCGGAGCGCCAAAGATAGACCCATCACGAGCAAACCGAGGCTGACAAGCAGCAGCCTTCTCCAGAAGCTCAGGCGTATCCAACACCATCACACGGGTTGGATGGTTATTACAAGCAGAAGGAGCAATACGCCCAGCCTCAACAATGGCATCCACCACCGACTGCTCAACAGGACGGTCTTCAAACAAACGACAAGAATACCGAGAACGAGCCAAATCCAAATAACTCACAACCAAGCCCTCCAAATTCAACGAATCAATCCAAAGTAAAACAAAGGGTACCCAAAGCACCATCCACCCAAACGTTTAAGGCGGTCCCAAAGTTCCCAATCGGGTCCAAAGGCCCCGCCAACAAAAGCCCCATCGCTTTCAAAGTATCAGCCAAAGTTCCCAATGGTGGTACGTAAGGCGAAGGGCCGGCACCTGTTTACTTTCGAACGACTCTGCCATGCAGCCGGAGTGAGAAAGCAAACAGGTGCCGGCCCTTCGCCGCCGGGACACGTACCCCCAATTAACTGTTCTTCATGACAATCGAATCCACAACATCGGCCACATTCTCACAGCAGTCAGCGCAGTACTCCAGGAAGGCGTACACGTCACGCCAGGCGACGACCTCGAGCGGGTCCTTGCCGTTAACGTGCAGGTTGCGCATGGCGTTGATGTAGAGCTCGTCGGCCTCGGACTCGATGGTGTTGATCTGGATGACCAGCTCGCGCAGCGTTTTGGACTTGCGGTAGTTGGGAAGCTCGACCATCAGGTCTTTCATGGCGCGGCAGGCGTCAGTCACCTTGTGGGCGATGACGATGGCGTCGGGATGGATGCTCTGAATGTTGGTGAAGTAGACGCGCTGCACGACGCCCTCAATACGGTCGAGCACGGTGTCGAGCGCGCAGCTCATCAGATCCAGATCCTCGCGCTCGAGCGGGGTGATAAAGGCGGTGAGCAGGGCGTCTTCGAGCTCGTGGTGCTTCTTGTCTGCCGCATGCTCAATCGCATGCATCTTATTGAGCATGTCGTGAATCTGCGCGGGATCGAAGTTCTCAAAAATCTTGGTGAGCAGCTCTGCGGCCTGGACGGCGAGGTCGGCGCAAGCGACGTAGTTGTCAAAGTAGAACGAATCGGGTTTCTTTGCCATGGGTGGGTCCTTTCGAGGCGAAGACGGGTGGGCGAAGTGTTGCGGTCCGGATGGACGTTCGGTTTGATTAGAGGAACATCATGAACAGCTTGGCCATGACAAAGCTGATGAGTCCGCAGGCGGGGAAGGTGAAGAACCAGGTGAACATCATGTCCTTGACGACTCCGAAGTTGATGGCCGAGAGGCGCTTGACGGCACCGACGCCCATGATGGCGCAGGTCTTGATGTGTGTGGAGGACACGGGGATGCCGGTAAGGGTGGCAAGCAGCAGGTTCGCGGCGCCCGCGAGGTCGGCGGAGAAGCCCTGATACTTCTCGAGCTTAACCATGCTCTGGCCGACGGACTTGATGATGCGCTCACCGCCCACGCTGGTACCGATACCCATAGTGGCCGAGCACAGCAGCATAATCCAGATGGGGATGCCGGCATCGCCGACGCTGGTCTGGCCGTTTGCGAAGGCCACGCCTAAAAAGAGCACGCCGATGAACTTCTGTCCATCCTGCGCGCCGTGCATAAAGCTCATGGCCGCAGCGCTCGCGATCTGAGCGTATTTAAAGAAGACATTGGCACGTCGCCTGTTGGCGGCGGCGAAAAGAATCGAGACGAGTTTGCACAGGACCCAGCCCATGACAAAGCCCAGGCCGATGGAGAGCGCCAGGCCGTAGATGACCTTCATCCACTCGTGGACGTTGACGCTGCTCGCGCCGCCGAGGGCGATAGCGGCACCGGTCAGGCCGGCGATAAGGCTGTGGCTTTGCGAGGTGGGGATGCCAAAACGCGACGCTGTGGCGCCGTAGACGACGATGGAGAACAGCGCCGCGCACAGACAGGCGAGCGCCATGGTGCTGTTTCCGCCAAAGTCGACGATATGTGAGATGGTGTTGGCGACGCTCGCATTAAAGTGCGTCATGATGAGCACGCCGAGGAAGTTGAATGCGGCGCTCATGAGAATGGCGGCGCGGGCGGGCATGCAACGCGTAGTGACGCAGGTCGCGATGGCGTTGGGCGCGTCGGTCCATCCATTGACGAAGATGGCGCCCAACGCGAGGATCACGGTGACGGCAAGGACTGGGTTCGACACAATTTGGCCGAGGAAGGTTGAGAACGTTACGTCCATATATGGGCTTTCTCGAAGTTTGCAGGCACGTTACAAAAACATGATAAATCGTATCACCTCCTGTGGGTTTCTTAACGGAGTTCTGACGTGAGAAGTGGATTTTTTGGCACTAAAATTGAATATTAGTCCTGTTGACCGCGGGTTTTCTTTTTGCTAACACGCCATGCGGACACGTGCGATTGCTCCGACACTCCAAAACCACAGTCTGTTCGCTTTACAACATGCAAACATGCGTTCGATAATAGGAGACATGGAATATCGACAGACAGATGGCAAAACTCGGCGCGTGCACAAGCAGTATGTGGACGTCGTGGCTCGCATCCTCGCGGGCGGACAGGTCGTGCCGGTCACCGTCTGCTGGGTCGACGGTCGTTGCTTTACGATTGACGAGATTGTCTCGACCACTGGGTTTGGCCTGACGGTTCACGGCATTCGTACGGCAACCTATAAGGTGCGTTTTGGCGGGCATGCGACCGAGTTGTATCTGGAGGACCAGACGCGCGAGCGGGCGGACGGCTCGCAGGCACACGTGATGCGTTGGTGGGTCTGGGCCTTTGATCGCACGCTCGAGGGCGAGCGCCGTAGGTAAGGACGTACGGCATTCGGGTACAATGACAGGAATCTTGTCAGCTACTGCGCTGTCGCGGCGCTTTTGAAAGGACGAAATTATGAACGATATTCAGGGCTATCAGAACGGCCCCATCGAAACCGGCGCAAGCCGCGCCAAGGAGATGTCGCCGCGCGCGTACAATCTCGCCATGTCTGCCCTGATCTTCTTGGGCTTTTGCGCCATGGGCGCCGGCGCCTACTTTACGAGCACCATGTCGTTTGCCCGCATGATGATGAGCGGCGCCGCCTTGCCGCTGGTCTTTGGCTCGTTTATTTTGACCATCGTCGGCATGGTCATGATGTCGGCCGCCGCCAGCAAGCAGTCCGTGGGCCTGTCCCTTGTGGGCTATGTAATCTTTGCGAGTACCTTTGGCCTGACCGCGTCGTTTGGCCTTGCCAACTACGACCTGCCCACCATCAACACTGCCTTTATCGCCACGGCCGCCATCACCTTTGTCTTTGGCGCGTTGGGCGTGACCTTCCCCAAGTTCTTCCAGCGCGTATATGGCATCGGTTTTGGCATTCTGCTCGCCACTATTCTGGTTGAGATCGTGCTGATGTTCATGGGCGTCTCGCAGACCATCACCGACCTGATCGTGATCGTGGTGTTCGCCGGCTTTATTGGCTACGACACCTATGTTGCCACGACGGTGCCGCCTACGCTGCCCAACGCCGTGCTCATGGCGTCCAATCTATTTGTGGATATCATCAACGTGTTCCTGCGCATCCTGAACATCCTTGGCCGTCGCGACTAGTGGCGAATTGCGGCGGTGCTTGCCGTGCGTGTAAATCGATGCGAAAGGCGGTCCTTCGGGGCCGTCTTTTTTGTACGCGGCGGGGTATCATGGGTGGGAAAAGCCAATAGCGGCAGCGACAGGAAAGGTGGCCACGTATGGCAGACGTCGACAACAGGAACCGTAACCGCAGGTCCAACCGAGCGGGTCAGCCCAATCCCAAGCGCGAGGCGCGTGCCAAGGCCGCCGAGCGCCATGTGGCGGCTGTGTCCGAGGCCTGTGCCAAGGACATCGAGCGTTCGCTTGCCGGCGTGCGCGAGTTCGATGGTATGCCTGCCGGTTTTGTCGCGGCGATGAAGGCCAAGGCCCAGAAAGCAGCGGCTGCTGAGGAGCAGGTTGCCGAGGAGTCTGAGGCCGCCGAGGTCGAGACCACTGAGGTTGCGTCCGCCGAGACCGAGGCCGTGGCCGAGCCTGCGCCCGCAGAGGAAGCCGCGGAGACCGAGCCCGCGCCTGCCGCCGAGGAGCCCGCTCCGGTCCTGCCCAAGGTCACCGTGCTCGACGCCTCTGCCACGCAGGCTATTCTGGATAACGGTCGAGGCTACGCGCAGTTCTGCGACATGGCCGTGCTCGCCTTTGCCTCGTTCACCAACCCGGGCGGTGGCTATATTCAGGGTTATCTGGGCCAGGAGGCCACGCTGTGCGCCGATTCGTATCTGTTCAACGTTCTCGATAAGCAGCGCAAATGGTACGGCGAGAACCGTCGCCGCAACATCAACTGCGAGCTTTACCGAAACCGTGCGCTGGTGGTGCCTGCGGTGCGCTTCGACCGCAACCACGTGCATGCATACGCCGACGTGATCGTGGCCGCCGCGCCCAACGTTAAGCGCGCCCGCCAGGAGTATCGCGTGAGCGACGATGCTCTGCTGGATGCCCTGCACGACCGCATTCGCTTTGTGCTTGCCATCTGCGACGAGCTGGGTCGCGAGAAGCTCGTACTGGGTGCTTGGGGCTGCGACAACAACGGCTTTGACGCAGAGGCCGTGGCCGAGCTCTTCCGCAAGGAGCTCGCGTCGGGCGACTTTAAGGTCAGGCAAGTCTTCTTTGCCGTGCCTTCTACGCGCTGGGATGAGGATTTTGCCAAGTTCGAGCACGTGCTGGCAAACTTCCCCGAGCGCAACGAGGAGTCCTATGCCCAGGTTGCCGCTCGCGCTGCGGCAGCCCGCGCCGCCGAGCAGGCCCAGGCTGCTACCGAGGATGATGAGGACGAGGACG
>CATZMG010000078.1 GCA_958421655.1 uncultured Collinsella sp. | reverse complement strand
CGATGTTGCTGGTGCGGACGACCTGCGGCGGGGGATTTCTTCGCCCGCTTTTGTCGAGCGCGTCCGTTGGGGTTGCGCGCTGGCGAAGGTGGCGCGCAATCTGGATGGCATGGACCCCGACCGCATCTTTGCATGGGGCGAGGGTCTTGGCGGCGGAGTCGCGCTGGCGGTTTCTGCTCTGGACGAGCGGGGCCTCGCCTGCACAGCGGTTGCCAATCCGCTTCCTGACGGCCTCGAGGCGCTGTCGTCTCGGGTGCGCGGATTGGTGCTCATGGGCACATCGCTTATGGATACCGTGAGCGATCCCAAGGGCCAGTTTGCCGTATTCAACGGTCTTGAGTGTGACCGGAGACATATCATCTATGCAAAATACGCTCACGAGCGCATCAATGCGTTCGAAAATGAAGTCGTCGACTTTTTTAACCAAACGTTCTACTCGTGTTCTTTGGCCTAGACGGCCTGGACACTGCCAACAAGAGTGGGTGGCATAGGGCCGCCCGCCAGACAACTAAGGAGATTCTTGTGGCAACTCAGAAATTCACCGGCGTTATCCCTCCCGTCGTTGTTCCCGATACCGAAGATCACCAGCTCGACGTTGCCTCCTTTGAGCGCAGCATCAACCGCATGATCGATGCCGGCGTCGATGGCCTGTTCTTCTTGGGATCCTCGGGCGAGGTCGTCTTCTCCACCGACGAGCGCCGTCGCCAGATTATCGCCGAGGCCGTTCGTATCGTCGACCACCGTGTGCCTGTTCTGGTCGGCATCATCGATACCGAGACCGAGCGCATGATCGAGCACGGCAAGGTCGCCCAGGAGCTGGGCGCCGATGCCCTCGTCGCCACCTGCCCGTTCTATGCCCTGCAGGGCATGACCGAGGTCGAGGAGCACTTCCGTATCCTGCACGAGGAGCTCGACCTGCCCATCTTCGCCTATGACATTCCCGTCTGCGTTCACACCAAGCTCCCCTGGAAGCTCCTTGCCAAGCTCGGCGCCGAGGGCGTCCTTGCTGGCGTCAAGGATTCCTCGGGTGATGACATCTCGTTCCGCTACCTCGTTCAGGAGAACGAGAAGAACGGCCATCCGATGAGCATTCTCACCGGCCACGAGGTTGTTGTCGACGGCGCCTACCTCGGTGGCGCCGACGGTTCCGTCCCGGGTCTCGCCAACGTTGAGCCCGAGGGCTACGTGCGTCAGTGGAAGGCCGCTCAGGCTGGTGACTGGGCTACCGTCAAGGCCGAGCAGGATCGCCTCAATGAGATTTCGCACATCTGGGATGTCACCTCGGGCGTCCAGGGCTATGCCGGTGGCGTCGGCGCCTTCAAGACCGCTATGAACCTCATGGGTATCTTCGACAGCCCGACCATGCCGCGCCCGGTGAAGGCCATGACCGGCGAGAACGTCGAGGCGATTAAGAAGGTCCTCCAGGACAACGGTCTCCTTTAAAGCTTTTCCAGGCACCCGACCTCGCCGTTCAACCGTGCGGCCATGACCCATTAGGTCAATGGTCACACGGTTTCTCGGCGATTTCGGGCACCTGGAAAACCTTTACCGCGCTGTGACGGCTAGCCTGACGGCGCATTTCCTGTAGTTGTTTTTTATCTCCTAAGGAGAGCGACATGGAGAACAAGTACGTCTGCTCTGTCGATATCGGCGGAACTAAGATCGCGACTGCCATCATGGAGTACCCGGCTGACGGTAGTGTGCCCCATCCCGTTTTTGAGGCCGAGGTTCCTACCGAGGCCCAGGAGGGCGGCGAGGCCGTCTTCCAGCGTATCGAGGCGTCCATCAAGGCCGCTCTCGAGGCGAATCCCGATGTCGAGGTCCTTGGCGTCGGGATCGGTGCCGCCGGCGTCGTCGATCCCAAGACGGGCGCCATCGCGTATGCCAATGAGATCATGCCCGGCTGGTCCGGCATTCAGTTGGGGCCGCGTCTGCGCGAGGACCTCGGTCTTCCCGTTGCCGTCGTAGGCGACGTGCAGGCTCATGCTCTGGGCGAGGCTCACTGGGGCGTCGGCAAGGGCAAGTTCTCCGTCTTGTGTCTTGGCATCGGTACGGGCATCGGCGGCGCATATGTCGAGAACGGCCGCGTGATGCAGGGCTTCCATGGTGCTGCCGGCCATATGGGCCACATCGAGTGCTCGGCTGCCGCCGGCATTCCCTGCGCCTGCGGGCGTTCCGGCCATCTGGAGTCGGTTGCTTCGGGCACTTCCATTGGTCGAATGTACGATGAGCGTTTTGGCCGCGTCGACCCCAGCCGTCCTTCGGTCGGTCGCGATGTGAACGACCTGTGCCGTGCGGGCGACGCAAAGGCGACCGAGGTCATCCATGACGCCGGCTTTGCGCTGGGTGCCAGCTTGGGCTCGCTCGCTAACATCCTGGACCCTGAGGTCATCGTCCTTTCGGGCGGCGTGATCCACCAAGGTCCCGATTGGCGTTCGCAGACGTGGAAGGATTCGGTGCACGAGGGCTATGCCAGCCAGGCGCTCGATCCGCTTCAGGACACGCCGATCCTCATCGGTTCGCTGGAGGGCGACGCGCCGCTTATCGGTGCCGCCGAACACCTTCTTGCATCGTTGAAGTAAACATAACTACCAAGTGCGCCTTCTGAGGTGCCGCAGATTGACGTGAAAGAGGAGCGAAGCGTACTTCGGTACGTGAGCGACGGTTTGAACGTCAAGGTGCGGTGTCTCAGAAGGCTGTTTTGAGAAAGGTTGAGTCGAACATGACCGTTGATCCTTTGATCCAGTCCCTGAAGGGCAAGCTCGTCGTGAGCGTTCAGGCGTATATGGGCGAGCCGCTTCGTACGCCCGAGACCATGGCTCAAATGTCTCGCGCTTGCGAGCTCGGCGGCGCTGCCGCCATTCGCTGCCAGGGCCTTGCCGACATTGCCGCCATTAAGGGTCGCTGTGAGGTTCCCGTCATCGGCCTGTGGAAGGATGGGCACGAGGGCGTTTACATCACGCCGACGCTGCGTCACGCTCGCGCCTGCGTTGCTGCCGGTGCCGATATCGTGGCGATCGACGCCACCGATCGTCCGCGCCCCGATGGCAAGACGGTCGAGGATACCTTCCGCCCGCTGCACGAGGAGGGTGTGCTCCTGATGGCCGACTGTGCAACCATCGAGGACATTCGCCGTGCTGTTGATATGGGCTTTGACCTGGTATCCACCACGCTTTCTCACGGCGTCGCCGCCATCGACTGCACCATGGCCGATGGCCCCGATCTGCCGCTCCTGCGTCAGGCGACCGAGGAGTTTCCCGGCCTTCCCATCATCTGCGAGGGCCGCGTGCACACGCCCGAGGAGGCTCGCGCCGCGATCGATGCCGGCGCCTGGGCCGTTGTCGTCGGCACCGCCATCACGCACCCCACGAGTATTACAAGTTGGTTCAAGGCTGCGCTTGAGGCGTAAGACAGGCCTCGTATCCGCTCGGGGCGGTATACTCAATAAAGGCAATTGACCGCGCGGGATCCGGGTCGCCGGGTCCCGCGCTTGTTTTTTGGGAGGCAGCGCATGCAAAAGGGAGATGCCATGGATGCGGCGGAGCGCTCGGAGCGCATCCCCGATATCGTCATCATCACCGGAATGTCCGGATCGGGCCGCACACAGGCCATGCACGTGTTTGAGGACATGGGCTATTTTTGCATCGATAACCTGCCTCCGCGTCTCATCGCCCAGCTTGCCGAGCTCGTCGGCATCAATACGGGTGTGGGCAGGCATCTCGCCGTTACCTGCGATTTGCGTAGTCAGGGCTTGTTCGATGAGCTGCTCGATGCGGTCGCCGCGCTCGAGGAGCGCGAGATGAGCTGCGACATTGTGTTCCTGGAGGCTTCTGACGAGGTGCTGATTCGTCGCTACAGCGAAAACCGCCGCCGTCATCCCATTGCCAAGCCGGGGGAGACTACGGCCGATGCCATTCAGCGCGAGCGCCTGCAGCTGCAGGGTGTGCGCGATCGAGCCGATATGATCATCGACACGAGCCGCCTGCGTACCTCTGCCCTGCGCAACAAATTGCGCATGGCGTTCTCCGAGTTGTCCGACCAGCAGCTCATGGACGTCCACGTGTTCTCGTTTGGCTTTAAGCACGGCATGCCCGTCGAGGCGGACATTATGATCGACGTCCGCTTCCTGCCTAATCCGTTCTACGATCCCGAGATGCGCACGATGACCGGTCTCGATAAAAAGGTCTCCGATTT
This sequence comes from uncultured Collinsella sp., assembly GCA_958421655.1. GTDB lineage: Bacteria > Actinomycetota > Coriobacteriia > Coriobacteriales > Coriobacteriaceae > Collinsella. The sequence goes on along the minus strand of CATZMG010000078.1, from coordinate 4,490 downwards.
TGTTCTGGACCATCCCAAGACGCAGGAGTTTTGGAAGGCTTGGACACAGCTGCTCGATACGGTGATGCCGGGCTATATCGCGGAGGGCAAGCCGCAGCTTTCTATCGCCATCGGCTGCACGGGCGGTCAACACCGCAGCGTTGCCATCGCCGAGGCCACGGCACGTTATTTGGAAGGCGCCCAATATCACGTGAGCATTTCCCACCGCGACCTGTCACGCGCCAACACGAAGGCATAGGCCTGCATGTCGTTTACCGCCGAGGTGCGCGACGAGCTCGCGCGCTGCGAACCCGAATGTGAATACTGCGACTTGTCGACGCTTGCCGCCCTGACGCGTGTGAGCGGTACACTTTCGCTGGCCGGCTCCGGGCGGTATCGTTTGACGGTCGCGACCGAGACGGGCGCCGTCGCGCGCACGATGATCACACTGACGCATCGCATCCTTAAGCTCAAAACGGAATTCACCGTTCGTAAATCGGTCTTGCATAAGGTCCGTAACTATCTCATTACCCTGCCCGATCAACCCGACCTGGACAAGGCTCTGGTGCTGCTGGGCATTCTCGATCGCAGGGGAGGGCTCGTCGCTGGTGTTCCCCGGCACATCGTTGCCCGTCCCTGCTGCAGGCTTGCCTACATCCGCGGCGCGCTCATCGCCGGCGGTTTCGTGGCCGATCCCCGCGGCGACTTTCATTTGGAGATCGCGGTGCAGGGCGAGCAATATGCCAAGGGGCTTTGCGATTTGTTGGAGCAGATTGGGGTCCATGCTCGTGTTAATGCGCGGCGGGGGTCATATGCCGTGTACATTAAGAGCGCCGAGGAAATCGAGCATCTATTAAAGCTGATTGGTGCCAAGCGCAGCGTTGCCGAGATTGAGGAGGCGCGCGCGGTCAAGTTGGTTAAGAACGATGTGAACCGTCGCGTGAACGCCGAGCTCGCCAACCAGACCAGAAGCGCCGGTGCTGCCCAGCATCAGCTTGCGCTTATCGATGAGCTCGAGCAGCGAGGCCTTCGCGATGCGCTTCCGGATGCCTTGGCGGTCTTTTGCGACCTGCGCGAGCGCTATCCCGATCTTTCGCTGCGTGATTTAGGGGAGATGGCTGACCCTCCCTTGTCGAAGTCGGCCCTCTACCATCGTGTTTTACGGCTTGAGAAGCTCATTGAAGCAAACAGGTAGATTAAAGTATCGACTTATATACGGATTTAGCTGCTGTTTTAGTATTTAAAACGTTTTAACGTAAATTTGATTTTCAATTTCGAGCATTCTCGTGAAATTCAAGTCAAAAAAAAGGTATATTAGGCGAGTGGTTAGTTTGTGGGCCTCAACGGCGGGCGCTGTAGCTCGCGGGGGCCTTACGAAAGGAGACACAATGGCAGTAAAGGTTGCTATTAACGGCTTCGGTCGCATCGGTCGTCTGGCTTTCCGTCAGATGTTCGGTCATGAGGGCTCCGAGATCGTCGCTATCAACGACCTCACCTCTCCCGATATGCTCGCTTACCTGCTGAAGTACGACTCCACGCAGGGCAACTACGCTCGCGATCACGAGGTCGTTGCTGGCGAGGATTCCATCACCGTTGACGGCAAGGAGATCAAGATCTACAAGGAGGCCGACGCCAACAACCTGCCTTGGGGCGACCTCGACGTCGACGTCGTTCTCGAGTGCACCGGCTTCTACACCAGCAAGGCTAAGGCTCAGGCCCACATCAACGCTGGCGCCAAGAAGGTCGTCATCTCCGCTCCGGCTGGCAGCGATCTGCCCACCATCGTGTACAACGTCAACCACGAGACGCTGACCGCTGAGGACAACATCATCTCCGCCGCTTCCTGCACCACCAACTGCCTCGCCCCGATGGCCAAGGGTCTGAACGACTTCGCTCCCATCGTGTCCGGCATCATGACCACCATCCACGCCTTCACCGGCGACCAGATGCCGCTCGACGGCCCGCAGCGCAAGGGCAACTTCCGTCGCTCCCGCGCCTGCTCCGAGAACATCGTCCCGAACACCACGGGCGCTGCCAAGGCCATCGGCCTGGTTCTCCCCGAGCTCAACGGCAAGCTCATCGGTGCCGCCCAGCGCGTCCCGACGCCGACCGGCTCGCTGACCAACCTCTACGCCGTCGTTGACAAGAAGGTCACCGTCGATGAGGTCAACGCTGCCATGAAGGCCTACGCCGAGACCATCCCCGATACCTTCGCCTACAACGAGGACCAGATCGTCTCCCGCGACATCGTCGGCGAGACCCACGGCTCCATCTTCGACGCCACTCAGACCATGTGCTCTGACCTCGGCAACGGCCAGACCCTCGTTCAGGTCACCTCTTGGTACGACAACGAGAACTCTTACACCTCTCAGATGGTCCGCACCATCAAGTACTTCGAGAAGTTCGTTGCCTAATTTGGCTTTTAGCGAATAGCTCGTTGAGCGTCTAAAGAAGGGCGCGGCCTTATAGGGCTTACACCCTAGGGTCGCGCCCTTTTTATAAGAAATCGTCTGCCGTAATGGGAGGCAGACACGTACGAAAGGTAGAAGCAAACATGGCCTTTACCAAGAAGACCGTCCGCGACATCGATGTCGACGGCAAGCGCGTTCTCGTCCGCGTTGACTTTAACGTGCCTATCAAGGATGGCGTCGTTGGCGACACCACCCGTATCAAGGCTGCCCTGCCCACCATCAACTATCTCGTTGAGCACAACGCTCGCGTCATCCTCATGAGCCACCTCGGCCGTCCCGAGGGTACCGGCTTCCAGCCCGAGCTCTCCCTTGAGCCCGTCGCCAAGAAGCTCGCTGAGCTCTCTGGTCTCGACGTCGCCTTTGTCGCCGACACTTACGGCGAGAAGGCCGCCGAGGCCGTTGCCGCCGTCGAGCCGGGCAAGGTCCTCGTTCTCGAGAACGTCCGCTTCGATAAGCGTGAGAAGAAGAACGATCCCGAGATCGCTAAGAAGCTCGCTTCTTATGGTGACGTCTTCGTTCTCGATGCCTTCGGCACCGCTCACCGCGCCCAGGGTTCCGTCGTGGGCCCCGCCGCTTACCTGCCTGCCGTCGCTGGCTTCCTGCTCGAGAAGGAGGTCGACACGCTGACCGGCATCTTCGCCGAGCCCGAGCGCCCCTTCGTCGCCATCGTCGGCGGTTCCAAGGTTTCCTCCAAGATCGGCGTTCTCGATCACCTTATCGACTCTGCTGACACCCTGATCATCGGTGGCGGTATGGCCTACACCTTCTTCCTGGCTCAGGGCCTGTCCGTCGGTCAGTCTCTCAAGGAAGAGGACTGGGTCGAGCGCGCTGGCGAAATGCTCAAGAAGGCCGAGGAGAAGGGCGTCAAGATCCTGCTCCCCATCGACAACCGTGTTGCCGATCACTTTGGTGAGGACGCTGTCCCCGAGGTTGTCGCTTCCGACGCTATCCCTGACGACCGTGAGGGCATGGACATCGGTCCTAAGACCGAGGAACTTTACGCCGAGGCTGTCAAGGGCGCCAAGACTGTGTTCTGGAACGGCCCCATGGGCGTCTTCGAGTTCGATAACTTCGCTCACGGCACCCAGGCTATCGCCGAGGCTGTCGCCGAGGCCGACTGCACCTCGATCATCGGCGGTGGCGACTCCGTCGCAGCTGTCAACAAGTTCAACCTGGCCGACAAGATGAGCTGGATCTCCACCGGTGGTGGCGCTTCCATGGAGCTCGTCGAGGGTAAGGCCCTGCCCGGAGTGGAGGCGCTTCTCGATGCCTAATCGCACCCTTCTTATCGCTGGTAACTGGAAGATGAACAACGACGTCGCCGAGGCCGCTAAGCTCGCCGACGAGCTGGCTCAGGCTCTGCCCGAGGTTCCGGCTGGCGTCGAGGTACTCGTCTGCCCTCCGACCATCGACATCACCACGGTTCATGACCGCATTCAGGCTGCCCCCATCGCCCTCGGTGCACAGAACGTGTACTGGGAGGCCAAGGGTGCCTTCACCGGTGAGTCCTCTTGCGACATGCTCAAGTCCGCTGGCTGCACCTACTGCATCATCGGTCACTCCGAGCGTCGCGACTACTTCCACGAGACCGACGAGGATCAGAACAAGAAGGCCAAGGCTCTCGTTGCCGCCGGTCTTGTTCCCGTCTTCTGCTGCGGCGAGTCCCTCGAGGTCCGCGAGGCTGGCACCTATGTCGAGCACGTCGTGAACCAGGTCAAGGCTGGCCTTGCTGGTCTTGAGATCACCTGCCCCAAGCAGGTCGTCGTCGCCTATGAGCCCATCTGGGCCATCGGCACCGGCAAGACCGCTACCGCCGAGGACGCTCAGGAGGTCTGCGGCGCTATCCGTGAGACCCTCAAGGAGATGTTCGGCGAGGAGCTCGCTAACGGCATCCGCGTTCTCTATGGTGGCTCTGCCAAGCCCGGCAACATCGCCGAGCTCGTCGCCAAGCCCGACGTTGACGGTGCCCTCGTGGGCGGCGCTTCGCTCAAGGCTGCCGACTTCGCCTCTATGGTCGTCAAGGCAGGCGAGTAGGACATA
>CATZMG010000077.1 GCA_958421655.1 uncultured Collinsella sp. | reverse complement strand
GACTCGCCGGGACGGAACACGTTCCAAGCGCAGGTGGGGCTCGACAGGTTAAAGCTCAAGAAGTTCAGGCGAACCGGCGAGCTCATACCCGAGGTAAAAAGCAGTGCTGCGGCCTCGCCAAACACGCGACCGGCCGAAAGCACGATGCCCGTCACGATGGCAGGCATGGCCTCGGGGATCAGGATGTGCAGCGTGGCCTCCCAGCGAGTGAGGCCCATGGCCAGGCACGCATCGCGCTGGGCCTGCGGCACGTCCTCGAGCGCCTGCTGGATCACGCGCACCAGGATGGGGATGTTGAACATGGTGAGCGCGACGGCGCCGGAGATGATGGAGTACTTCCAGCCCAGCTGCACCGAGAACACCAGAAAACCGAACATGCCGACGACGATGGAAGGCAGCGAGGACAACGTCTCGATGGCGGTGGAGGCGATGTCGCGGATGGGTCCGTCCGGCGCGTACTCAACCAAAAAGACCGCGCCACCCAGGCTGATGGGCACCGAGATGATCAGGGTGATCAGCAGCAGGTAGAACGAGTCGAACAGCTGGTAGAGCACGCCGCCCTGCGTTCCGTTGGCGCGCGACGGCTCCGTGAGAAAGCCCGGCTGGAACAGCGTCGAGATGCCCTCGAACAGGATATAGGCCACCATGGAGACGACGATGAGCATGACGATGGCGACGATCGCCGTCAACACGCCCGTGGCGAAGCGGTCCTGCTTTTGGACACGCCCGAGCCTCGCCTCGTCGATGTGGATACGCGTGCTAGCCACGAGCCTTCGCCCCCTTGCGGCCGATAAGGTGGATGATCAGGATGAAGATGAGACTCATGCCCATCAGCAGCAGGCCGAGCGCCCACAGAACATCGTCTTGGGCCGAGCCCTCGGCATAGACTGCCATGGACGTGGTGAGCGTGGTGGTGATGGTGGACGCCGGCGACAGCAGCGACGTCGGCATGGCCTCGATGCCGCCGATGACCATGCGCACGGCGAGCGTCTCGCCAAAGGCGCGGGTCATGCCCAAGATAACCGCGGTCATGAGCGACGGCATGGCGGACTTGAGCACCACGTGCCAGATGGTCTGCCAGCGGGTGTAGCCCAGCGCGAGCGAGCCCTGGCGGTAGCCGTCGGGCACGGCGCGCAGGCCATCGACCGAAAGCGTGGTCATCGTCGGCAGAATCATGACCGCCAGCACGATGGCGCCGGGCAAGATGCCCAGGCCCGTGCTCACGTGGAAAACGCTCTTCATAAGACCGACGACCACGTGAAAACCGATCAAGCCAAAAACGACCGAGGGAATACCGGTCAAAAGCTCAATAAGCGGCTGAAAGATCTTGGAGCCAAATTTTGGTTGGATCTCGACCGCAAAGATGGCAGAGCCGATGGCGATGGGCAACGCGATGAGCGTGGAGAGCACCATGACCGCAAACGAGGTGACGATCAGGGGCAGGGCGCCGGTGTAGGGCAGGCCGTTTTCGGCCGTGTTGGCCAGGTCCCACTTGGTGCCGGTGAAAAACTCGACGACCGAGACGCCGTCTTTGACAAAAGCCGAGAGGCCCTTTTGGGCGACCATAAAGATGAGCGCGGCAACGACAAGCGTCACGAGCGCTACGCACGCGCCCGTGACGCCCAGGCCCACGTTCTCAAGGTCGCGCTTTGGCAGCTGTTTTGCCATTGCAAACCTTTCCGGGGCGATTACTTATTTAGCGGAGACCTTGCCGCTGGCGTCCTTGACGACCTTCATGGCAGAGACGGGGATAAAGCCCTGCTCCTCGACGAGCTTGCCCTGCACGTCGTCGGAAAGCATGAACTCCAGGAAGGCCTTGGTGGCGTCGTCGGCGTCCTTTGCGCAGTACATGTGCTCGGTAGCCCAGATCTTGAAGGAGTCGTCGGTGACGTTTGCACTCTTGGGCTCCACGCCCTCGACCTTAATGGCGTTGAACTTGGAGTCATCGAAGTGCGAGAAATCGAGGTAGGAGATGGCGTTGTCGGTGCTGCCCATCTGAGTCTGGACGTCGCCGGACTTGTCGAGCTCGGCATCGCCCTTAAAGTCGACGGTCTCGTCGCCAAAGACGGCGGCCTCGAAGGTGGCGCGGGTACCGGAGCCGGCCTTGCGGTTGAGGACGACGATGGTGGCGTCGCCGCCGCCGACCTCCTTCCAGTTGGTAATCTGACCGGAGAAGATACCCTTGAGCTGCTCGAGGGACAGGTCGTCGACCTTGACGTTCTTGGAGACAACAGGACCCATGCCCACGACAGCAACCTCGTGGTCGACGAGGTTCTTGACCTGGTCGGCCTCGAGCTTGGTCTCGGCGAAGACGTCGGAGTTACCGATGGTAACGGTGCCGGCGGCGACAGCGGTCAGGCCCTTGCCCGAACCGTTGCCCGAGCCGGAGACGGAGACGTCCGGGTTGGCATCCATGAACTTCTCGGCAGCGGCCTCGACGAGAGCCTGGAACGAAGAGGCACCGTCGTAGGTCACCTCGCCGGAGACGGACTCGGCAGCAGCGGCGCTACCCTTGTCGGCGGCGTCGGATGCGCCGGAGCCGCCGCAGCCAACGAGACCGAGACCGACGATGCTGACAAGACCACCAGCGAGGCCGAGGAACTGACGACGAGAATAAGCCTGATCGAGCATGATCTTCCTTTCATACATGCGACTCGCGGGCACCCTGCCCGCTTTGCTGTTTGGAAAGATACGACCCCGACCGGGCAGCGCCCGCGCCAACTGCGGTTTTTTACGGGCATCTGATAGACCCTTACCGCAAGCTCTGTCCAGCCTTTACAAACGGATAACAATCCAGCGCCGAACATGGCGCACCTTTTACACCAATAAAAACAAAGTTGCGGTGAAATAGTTCCTGCTTGGCCATCAAATGGCCCATTCTAGGAACTATTCCACCGCAACTTAGATTGGGAAACCGCGAGACCTTAAAGCTCTAATTCATTCAAACGGAGGATCGCAACAATATAGATCTTGAGCGCCTGTTTAAGCTGTTCCTCGTTGGCGCACTCATTGGGGCCGTGCATCTGGCCGCCCCACGCGGGCAGCTCCAGGCCGGTCTCTTCGGGGCCAAACGAGACGGCGCGGGCAAAGTTGCGCGCGTACGTGCCGCCGCCCATGGCAAAGGGCTCAGCATGCTTGCCGGTGAACTCGTTATAGGTATCGATAAGCGCCTTCACGGCCGGATCGTCGGCAGACACCGAGAACGGCACCTTCGCGCGACCCAGCTGGCACGTCACGCCAAAACGGCCCACGAGCGGGTCGAGCTGCTCGCGGATGGTATCGGCACTCGTACTGTCGGGGAAGCGCACGTCGATGACCTGCTCAATATGGCCATCCGCCACGCGGATGACTCCAGCGTTGCAGGTAAGCGGGCCAAACGCCGGACTCGTCGCATCGATACCTAGGCCGCGGCCATAGGCATCCGCATACACAAAGGCCAGGAACTTGACGACATCATGCTCGGCAGGCGTCAGCAGGCGCTCGTCGCGTGCACCAAACGCGTCCTCGGCCTCGCGCAGATACGACACGATCAGGCCGACGGCATTGATCGTTCCCTCGGGCATCGAAGCATGGCCACCGATACCGTGGGCGAAAATCTGCGCATGGCCATTATCAAGCGCCGTGATCTCCAGACGATCGGCGTTCTCGACCGGCGCCGGCAACTCATCGGCGGCAATCGCAAGCTCGCAGATGGACTGCGACGGAATGGCATTGCTCGCCTCGGAGCCGCTCCACGACACGATGCGCCCGCCGTCGATCTTGGGGCTCACGAACGTCGCCCCAAACTGGCCCTTCTCGGCATTGCAGACCGGGAACTCGGCATCGGGCGTAAACAAAAAGTCGGGGTCTGCGTGATTTTCCAGATAATGGTGAACGTCGGACATGCCCACTTCCTCATCGCAGCCCAGCAGCGCGCGGAAGGTATAGCGCGGCACAATGCCGTGCTTGAGCAGGTAGGCACCGGCGTAGAGCGACAACACCGCCGGACCCTTGTCATCAATCACGCCACGGCCGAGCAGCCAGCCCTCGCGACGCTCCATCGCAAACGGGTCGGTGTTCCAGCCGGGGCCGGCGGGCACCACGTCCACGTGGCAGATGGTCGCGAGCTGCTTGTCGCCGCGACCCGGGATATCGGCAATGCCCACATAGCCCTCGTCGTCGCTCGTCTGGTAGCCGAGCTTTTGCGCAATGCCGAGCGCGCAATCGAGCGCATCACGAACCGGGCGGCCAAACGGCGCGCTAGGCTCCGCATCGGCAGCAACGGCTACGGACGGATAACTCACCAGCTGCTCGATATCGGCGACGACATCCTCCCAGACCTCGTCGACATACTCAGCGACGCTCTGCTCCACCTGATTCATGGACTGCCTCCTTACCAATGAGCGACGGGTACGCCCGCCCCTCACATCAAGTACTTATATAGCGAAAAGTTTAGCAAGCTCGGCCACCGAGTGCACCACAGCATCGGCACCCGCCGCCTCGTGCTCGCCCGGCGCCGCCGCGCCCGAATAGATACCGATGCACGGTACGCCCATTGCGTGCGCGCCCTCCACATCGTTGAAGCGATCGCCGATCATCACGGCATCGCCCGCCGTCATACCGAGCTCTGCCAGGGCATCGCGGACCGAATCGGCCTTGGTCTCGCGCCCCTGCAGCGGATTCATGCCAGCCACCGCCTCAAACTGAGAAAGACCCAGCTCATGCACCATGTCGATACACTTCGCCTCCACGCGCGACGTCGCCACGGCCAAACGCTTACCCTGAGCGGCCAACCCATCCAGCAGCTCGGGGATCCCATCGAACACGGGGTACTCTTCCGGTCCCAGCTCATCAAAAAAGGCGCGGTACTCGTCGGCCACCACAAGCGACTCCTCGCGCGAGAAGCCGTAAAAGTCGTGAAAGCTCTTCCACAGGGGCGGCCCGATCATACGGCGCAGGTCACCCATCTGCGCTTCCGAAAACCCGCGTGCGGCCAGCGTCTTGCGCGTCGAGGTCATCACCGCCCGACCCGTATCGGCCACCGTGCCATCAAAATCAAACAGCACGACCGGCCGCCTGCTTATCTCCAGTGCCTCCATCGGCATCCCTCTTCCCCAGTTGACGATTTCCACACCGACACTTCAAACTGTTGACTATTCAACAATTTAACCTAGCAATGTAGAGCAACTCCACTATACTTGTCGCACTTTGCTCTCAGAAGGCGGCGCCGTCGCGCCCCAACGAAAGGTGCAATTATGTCTTTTGCCATCATAACCGACTCCACGTCGGACATCTCCCCCACCCGCGCCCAAGAGCTCGGCATTTACGTGATTCCGCTGCATGTGATTATCGAAGGCGAGGACCTGCTCGACCAGGTGCAGATCACCGCCGAGGAGTACGTCGCCCGCATGGCAGGCTCCGAGCAGCTACCGCACACCTCGCAGCCGAGCGCCGGTGAGTTCAAGGAGCTCTTCGATCGCGTGCGCGCCGACGGCCACGACAGCGCCATCTTTATCTCGCTGTGCAGTGAGTGGTCTGCCTGCTACGCCAACGCGTGCCAGGTTGCCGATACCCACGAGCTCGACGTGCGCTGCATCGATTCGCGCACCGGCTCGGGCGCCGAGGGCCTGCTGGTGGAGTACGCGCTCGCCATGCGCGAGGACGGCCGCAGCCTGGACGAGACCGAGGCGCAGATCCGCACGACGCTGTCCGACGCCCACCTGCTGCTGATTCCCCGCACGCTCGAAAACCTCGTTAAGAACGGCCGCGCACCTAAACTCGCCGGCCAGCTCACGCAAATGCTCAACATTCGTCTGGCCGTTTCGCCTGAGTGGCAGTCAGGCGAGATCAAGGCCATCAAGAAGGGCCGCGGCGCCAAGCGCATCGTCGCGAACACCATGGCCGACTGCCTCGCATTTTTGGCTGAACACCCGGGTTCAAGTGTACGCGTGCTCACGACCGGCGCCGCCGAGGAGCAAGAGCTCGTCAACCAGGCGCTCGCGGGCCAGGACTACGTAGACGCCGGCACCGGCCCCATCGGCTGCACCATCGCGACCCACGTAGGCGTCGACGCCATCGCCATCAGCTACTGCCCCCGCTACCAGCCCATTCACTAGGGGCACCTTTACCACTTGCGGTGGAATAGGGACTGTTTTTGGCTTATCAGCCGCAAATCAATCCCTATTCCACCGCAACTTAGAAGCAGTTCATTTGGGACGGGGCTAAAAAGACTGATATCAAACGTTTCAGACCAGTCTTTTTAGCCCCGTCCCATTTTAGCTACTCTACATCAGCCCGCTCAGGGCGATGTCGACGGCCTCGTTGAGGTCGTCGGTGATGTGCACCAGCTCCGGATCGAGCGGGCTAATCATACCGGCGTCCATCACCGGACCGTTAAGCCAGTCGAATAGGCCCTGCCAGTACTCGCTGCCTACCAGCACAAGCGGCATGCGCTTGACCTTGTGCGTTTGCACCAGCGTGAGCACCTCAAACATCTCGTCGAGCGTGCCAAACCCGCCGGGAAACACAATAGCGCCCGAGCTGTATTTGACGAACATGGTCTTGCGCACAAAGAAGTAGCGGAAGTCCATACCGAGGTTCACGTATTTGTTGAGCCCCTGCTCGTGCGGCAGCTCAATGCCCAAACCAACTGACTTGCCGTTGACGCTCGCCGCTCCCTTGTTGGCCGCTTCCATGATGCCGGGGCCGCCACCGGTGATAACCGCCACGCCGCGCTGGGCAATCTTACGCCCGACGGTGCGCGCCGCCTTGTAGAGCGTATCGGTCTTGGGCGTGCGGGCGCTACCGAAGATGGTCACCGCAGGTCCGAGCTCGGCAAGCGCGCCAAAGCCGTCGACAAACTCGGCCTGGATGCGCAGTACGCGCCACGGATCGGCATGCAACCAGTCGGTCGACTCCTCGGGCGCCAGCAGGTTAGCGTACGTATTGTCCTTAGGAATCATCGGGCCGCGCATGACCACGGGGCCGCGGCGGTACGTCTCGTCGTAGGAAGGCTCGCCCTCGACATTCTCGTTCTTAATCATGGGTACTCCTATCGAGAAAAAGAAAAACGGGCGGGGTCGACGCCATGCGCCAAACACCCGCCCGAACATCAACTATTCGGTATGGTACCCACGATGTATCAAGTGCTTGCAAGCTATCGGTTAGCGGTCGCGCAACCGACGCCGGCGAATGCGATGCCCGGCGACGGCTGCGCGCGGTCGATTGGCACGCGGTCTCGACATCGCGCGAGTGCCTGCAAGCGCCCGCGCCGCCCTTAGTAATCCACCGCGGCAGGGCTATTCATCCAATCGCTCACGAATGCACCATAGCGACCCTCGATAATGGCCTGGCGAGCACGCTGCATAAGGTTGAGCAGGTAGTAGATGTTGTGCATCGAAAGCAGGATGCCGCCGAGCATCTCCTTCTGCGTGACCATGTGGCGAATGAGCGCGCGGCTGTAGCCGCCCGTGCACACCGGGCAGGTGCAGGTGGGGTCGATGGGGCCGTCGTCGTGCGCAAAACGCGCGTTGCGGAAGTTAAGGCGACCTTCACTGGAGAATGCCGTGCCCATGCGGCCGGTGCGCGTCGGCAGCACGCAGTCGAACATATCGATGCCCACGCCCACGCCGCGCACGAGCGTCGTCGGGTTGCCGACGCCCATCAGGTAGCGCGGCTTGTGCTTGGGCATGTACTCGCTCACAAGCGGCGCCAGGGTCTCGAACATGGTCTCGTGGTCCTCGCCCACCGAGTAGCCGCCGATGCCGTAACCGGGGAAGTCGCCGCACTCCTCCAGATGGCGCAGAGAGCGCAGGCGCAGATCCAGATGCATGCCGCCCTGGACGATGCCAAAGAGCGCCTGGTCATCGCGGGTGTGAGCCTTGTAGCAGCGCTCGGCCCACATGCTCGACAGCTCCACCGCGCGCTCAACGTAGGCGCGCGTGGCGGGATAGCCCGGGCACTGGTCCAGCTGCATGCAGATGTCGGAGCCGAGCTTCATGGCGATTTCCATGTTGTCCTCGGGCGTCCAGAACACGTGGCGGCCGTCGTAGTCGTTGACGATAAAGCGCACGCCCTCGTCGGTGAGCTTGACGGCGTCGTTGTGGCTGAACACCTGGAAACCGCCCGAGTCGGTGAGGATAGGACCGTGCCAGTTCATAAACTTGTGCAGGCCGCCCAGCTCGGCGATAGTGTCCTCGCCGGGACGCATGGACAGATGATAGGTGTTGGCAAGCACGATCTGCGCGCCGAGCTGTTTGACGGTCTCGGTGGGGATGCCCTTGACGTTTGCCTTGGTGCCCACGGGCATAAAGATCGGCGTCTCGATGTCGCCGTGCGGGGTGTGCAGCACGCCGGCACGCGCATGCGTCGTCGGATCCTCGGCGATCAGGTCGAATTTAAAAAGGCTCTGGTCCATAAACTGGAACTCCTTGGTTGCGGTTCATACGCAAACCATTATACGGGCAACCCGCAAGAAGCACCGACTCGACAGAAACTAGTGCATTAGGATCAGGTTCCCGAGCTAGTCGTTGGGGACGTTCTTAAACGACTGGTCGTTGGGGACGGTCTTCAGCGCCACCTTGCAAAGGAGTGTCCCAATCTGCCGGCACTTAGGGACTGTCCCCAAGTGCCGGCAAGAGTGTCCCTTTCAACTAGTCATTTAAGAACGTCCCCAACGACTACATCCAACAGCCAAGGGAACGCCGATGCTTTGTCAACGACAGACACTATGACCCAATCCGAGGGCACTAAAAAGACAGGAGCCCCCGCTCGT
>CATZMG010000076.1 GCA_958421655.1 uncultured Collinsella sp. | reverse complement strand
CGACTCGCATAAAAAGCCTCCCATTTCTCATGTCCAAGAAATGGGAGGCGGTTCACCTTCACGGGCGGGGGCGTCTTTTTTCCGAAAACTGGTACGACTCGTTTGAAAGCTTGCACCCCCAGATTCACCTTGATGTTTGGCATCAGCCAACGGCCACATGCTTTGAATCACTTGTGCTTGGCATTTCGGATGCGGCCATCTCATTTGAGGAACCAAGGGATAGTGTCCTTTCTTCGAAATACTTGGGTGAAAAGGAGCTCAAGGTTCTTTCGTGTCCAGCGGGTCATCAATCTGTGGGTGCTATGACCGTTCGTGAGTTGCTGGGCGGCAGGCTGGCTGTTCCCATTAATTTGTCACCCTGTCTCAATGCAATCAACCAATGTCCCGAGGCTCAGCTGGTTAATTTCCGCTTCCGCGACGTCGAATACGAAAACAGGGCGCAGACTGAGTTTCTTCAAGCCGGGGGATTGATATTGAGTTTTTCTGGCTCTTCTCTCGCAACAGATGGACTGGAAGTGAGCGAGTGCTCCATTGAAGGTTCGCATGACGTGGCCTTGCCCATCTATTTTTGCTATCGACAAAATGCCTGGACCGATCGACACCAGACGGTATTTCTTCACCTATTGCGTCATCTCGCTTCGTGAGGCCATTTGGCCTCGTGGCGTCAAGTGAATGTTGACGCCTTGTAACACATGGCTGACGGCTTTGCCCTCATGCTTTTCCAAGATTTCGGTTTGGGCTATTGGCTCTTGGAGGGCGGAGCATGAAAAACCGTACGGTTTTGCTTTATATGACGTTCGTTTTTCTGTCGAACTTCAGCACCATTTTGTATTTTCTGACGGTTTATCTTGAATTCGTCGGATTCTCGATGGTAGCGATTTCTAGCATGATGATTGCATACCAAGTGAGTAAGTTCATTCTTGAGGTTCCTACTGGTTATATTGCTGACAGGTTTGGACGAAAGACAAGCGGTCTCGTTGGCGTCGTGGGAATGCTTGGATACTACGCCGCCCTACTTTTCGCCCGTTCTCCTCTGCTTTTAATCGGCGCGTTTGCTCTCAAAGGATTTGCAGTTGCATGTGTGAGCGGATCCATAGAAGCGATCTACATTGACAGCGTCTCTCAGGACCAGCTCGTAAGACTTAATGTCGTTGAGCGATTTGTTTTCTATGCCTCTTATGCCATCTCCGCTTGCGTGGGCGGTTTCATTTCGTCTGTCGGTGCATATCTCATTGGTCTTTCGGCAGATATCATCGCAATGGTGTTGACGTTGGTTGTCGTTGCCTGCATTCCTGAGATGCGAAGAGGGGACACTGCAACGACACCTAAGCGTGGAATTAGCCCGAAGATGATCGGTGCCGCTATTGCGCGTAACGGCATTCTTCGTTCAGCGTTCATCATGGACTGCTCTCAGGCATTTGCTTTTGTCGCCCTGGAAGACTTTTTCTCACTGCTGCTTGCGGGTCGCGGAATGAATGCCGTCGCTTCGGGTGTGACCATTGCGGTCCAGCTCCTTGCCTCGGCTTCCATGGGGCTTATTGTGCCCAGTGTGATTGCTCATGTCGACAAGGGCCGTTTTGCGCGTATTTGCGGCATCGTGCGCCTTTTCCTGACTGCTCTGTTTTTGATTCCCTTTACTCCGGTCTATTTGCTGCCCGTGTTCTATGTACTGCAGACGGTTGCTTACTCGTTATTTGCTCCAATAAAATACTCAATTTTTCAAAATGCTGTCGATTCTTCGATGCGCTGTTCACTGATTTCGGTCCAAAGCCAGATGGTGGCGGTGGGTGCCATCCTTTTCTATCTGTTCAATGCTGCGTTGAGCAGCATCGCGGGCATTCGAGTCATATTGCTTGTAGCGCTCGGGATATCTTCTTTGGTGTATATCCCCGCGCTCTTTCGTCTTACAAGTCAAAGGCCATGAGTATTTGGGCATCGATAACTTATATATCAACGCAATAAACCCGAGCGCGAGGGCGTTTGGGTTTATTATTGAAGCGTATGTAACCTGGCGGCGCCACACCGCCTGTTAGTAGGGAGACACATGAACGTTCTGGTCGTCAACGCAGGATCTTCGACCCTTAAGTATCAGGTCATCGATACCAAGTCCCACAAGGTGTCCGCAAAGGGCTCCTGCGAGCGCGTCTGCTTTACCGGCGGTACCTTCACTCACGCTGCCAACGGTTCCAAGAAGGTGACCGAGAACATCGAGTTCCCCGACCACAAGGTCGCCATCGAGGTCGTCCTGAAGGACCTCGAGGCCAACGGCGTCAAGATCGAGGGCATCGGCCACCGTATCGTTCAGGGCGGTTGGTACTTCGGCGATTCCTCCCTCGTCGACGAGGACGTCCTCGCCAAGATCCGCGAGGTCGCTCCGCTCGCCCCGCTGCACAACAACCCCGAGGCCAACGTTATCGAGTACTGCCTCGAGCAGTATCCCGACCTGCCCAACGTCACGGTCTACGACACTGCTTTCCACTTCAATATGCCCGAGGTCGCCAAGACCTACGCCCTGCCCAAGGACGTCTGCGACAAGCTGCACATCCGTAAGTACGGCGCTCACGGCACCAGCTACCGGTACATCTCCAAGAAGGTTGCCGAGATGACCAACGGCGAGGCCCGCAAGGTCGTCGTGTGCCACATCGGTTCCGGCGCTTCCCTGTGCGCCATCGAGGACGGCAAGTGCATGGACACCACCATGGGCTTGACGCCGCTCGACGGTGTCATGATGGGCACCCGCTGCGGCTCCATCGACCCTGCTACCGTGTGCTACCTGCAGCGCGAAGGCGGCTACACCTTCGACGAGGTCGACGAGATGATGAACAAGAAGTCCGGCCTTCTGGCTGTGACCGGCGGCAAGACCAACGACTGCCGCAATGTTGAGGAGCTCGCCGCTGCCGGTGACCCCGAGGCTCAGCTCGCCTTCGATATGTTCGTCTACAAGATTGCCGCCAAGGCCGCCGAGATGGCCACTTCCATGTGCGGCATGGACACCCTGGTCTTTACCGCCGGCATCGGCGAGCACGCTCCGGCTGTCCGCGCTGGCGTGGCCGACCGTCTGGCCTTTATGGGCGTCAAGATGGATCACGCTCGTAACGCCCTGCGCGGCGACGGCGCTTGGTGCCTGTCCGCCAAGGATTCCAAGGTCAAGATCTTCGTCATCCCCACGGATGAGGAGTTCATGATCGCCTCCGACGTCGAGCGCATCGTCAGCGGCAAGTAATTGATGCAAGGGGAGGGGACTGGATGGCCTTGCGCCGTTCAGCCCCCTTTTATGCTCGTTGGGCGAAGAGTTTAATAGATATTTATTGAATTCTGATAACTTCTTATTAAGGGTACGGCCGCCCTATAGGTTTGCCGACCGTACTGTAATCACGAAGGAGTCTCATGAACGTACTTGTTGTCAACGCCGGCAGCTCGAGTCTTAAATATCAGCTTTTGGATACCGATACCCGCGAGGTTTTCGCCAAGGGCAACTGCGAGCGTATCGGCTCGGAGATGGGCATCTTTGGCCACTCCGAGAACGGTGGCGCCAAGCAGACCGAGGAGGTTCCCTTCCCCGATCATCGCTCTGCTATCGCTCGCGTGCTCGAGGAGCTTGAGAAGACCGACTTTACAATCGATGGCATCGGCCACCGTATCGTTCAGGGTGGCTGGCACTTCGATGATTCCGCGGTCGTCGACGACGAGGTCATGGCTAAGATCCTTGAGGTGGCCCCGCTCGCCCCACTGCACAATTACGGCGAGGCCGCGGCAATCGAATACTGCCGCGAGAAGTATCCGGAGCTGCCCAACGTGGCCGTCTTCGACACCTCGTTCCACATGACCATGCCCGAGGTTGCCTACACCTACGCGCTGCCCAAGGACGTGTGCGACAAGTACCATGTGCGCAAGTACGGCGCCCACGGTACGAGCCACCGCTACGAGTGGATGATGGCAAAGGAGATTCTGGGCTCGTGCTGCCACCGTCTGCTTTCGTGCCATCTGGGCAACGGCGCTTCGCTCGCCGCCATTGAGGACGGCGTTTGCCGCGACACAACGATGGGCCTCACACCGCTCGACGGCCTGATGATGGGCACCCGTTGTGGCTCCATTGACCCGGCCACCGTGTGCTACCTCCAGCGCGAGGGCGGCTACAGCTACCAGGAAGTCGACGACATGATGAACAAGCAGTCTGGTCTGCTTGCCATCTCGGGCATCTCCAACGACGCCCGCGACATCCGTACGCGCGCCTCCGAGGGCGACGAGCGCTGCCTGCTCGCCTTCGATATGTTCGCCTACAAGGCCATGCAGCAGGCCGGCTCCATGATCGCCTCCATGGCGGGCGTGGACACCATTACCTTTACCGCCGGCATCGGCGAGAACGACTGGTCGATCCGCAAGGCCTTCTGCGACTGCTTTGAATGGCTGGGCGTACGCATCGACAACAACAAGAACCGCGAGGCCGTGGGTAACGGCCCACAGGTCATCAGCGCCGCCGGCTCTTCCGTCACGGTCATGGTCATCCCCACCGACGAGGAATACATGATCGCCCACGACGTCGAGCGTCTGACCAAGAACAACTAACGCGCTCATTTGCATTTAAACGAAAGGCCTCCAGAGCAACAGCTCCGGAGGCCTTTCTGCTAGCAGGTGGGCGGCGGAAACTCCATCCCATTTCGAGCACAAATTCTGGGACACGCTTTCCGGTTGAGGCGCGTTGCGGAAAGTGCGACCCACAATAAAGCAAAATTACGTCCCACAGTTTCCCAAACAGCCCCCAAGTGGAAGCTGCATCCCACAATCCGCCTTCAAACCGGGACACGCTTTCCGGCACAACAACCGCCGAGGCCCTATCAGCCTTTCAAATCCACAGTGACCATATCCGCATCGTTTGCCCCCCAGCAACGGCACCCATCCATTCAGATTCTCAGCCCCAGCTCGTAGCCAAGCCGCCGTCCGCCCCAGATCCCCTGAGCACCACGTGGCGGCAGGGACCCTACAGGGTAAAGCTCTGAAAACTTTCCGCAGGACGCATGAAACCCCCGCCGCACGAAGTGCGCAGCGGGGGTTTCATGCATGTCCGAGGACGTTTTCAGAGCTTTACCCTGTAGGGCCCCGAGGGGATAAGTCCGCTACTCAGCCATCTGAGCCTGGACGGCGGTGATGGCCACGACACCCACGATGTCGTCGGCAGAGCAGCCGCGCGACAGGTCGTTGACCGGCTTGGCGATGCCCTGCAGGATGGGGCCGTAGGCGTCAGCGCCGGCGAAGCGCTGGACCAGCTTGTAGCCGATGTTGCCGGCCTCGAGGTCGGGGAACACGAGCACGTTGGCCTTACCGGCGACGGAGGAGCCGGGAGCCTTGAGCTGGGCGACGGTGGGGACGATAGCGGCATCGAGCTGCAGGTCGCCGTCGATGGCGAGCTCGGGAGCCTTCTCCTTGCAGAACTTCACAGCCTCCTGGACCTTCTTGGCGACCTCGCCACCGGCGGAGCCCATGGTGGAGTAGGAGAGCATGGCCACGTGCGGCTCAACATTGCCCATGAAGGTGGACCAGGAGTGGGCCGAGGCGATGGCGATCTCGGAGAGCTCGTCGGAGGACGGGTTGATGTTGAGGCCGCAGTCGGCGAAGATCAGCGTGCCGTCGGTGCCGAACTGCGGGGTGTCGGTGCACATTACGAAGAAGGCCGAGACCAGCTTGGTGCCCGGGGCGGTCTTGAGGATCTGCAGCGCGGGGCGCAGGGTGTCGGCGGTGGAGTGGCAGGCGCCGGAGACCAGGCCGTCGGCATCGCCCATCTTGACCATCATGGTGCCAAAGTAGGTGGCGTCCATCACCTGGGCGCGAGCCTGCTCGATGGTGACACCCTTCTTGGCGCGGAGCTCGGCAAACTTCTGCGCGTACTCCTCGTGCTTTTCGGCATTGCGCGGGTCGATGACGGTGGCGCCGGGAACATCGATCTCGTCGGGGTTGCCCAGGATGACGAGCTTTGCCAGGCCCTCCTCGATGATTTTGTTTGCCGCGACGATGGTACGCGGATCCTCGCCCTCGGGCAGGACGATCGTCTTAAGGTCGGCCTTGGCGGCAGACTTCATACGGTTAAGGAAATCGCTCATGTTACTCCTTACAAGCGTTTCACTAAGCTCCAGGCGCCCGGCTGTTCACGAATAAACCCGCTGCTAGCGGGTTTACCTTTCAATAATGTACGCCGCGGTGCTTGAGCTTTCCTTGTGTGGCAAGCTCATTATAGGACGCATTAGCGCTATAATCGCTCTGATAAATATGTCTCGAAGAATGTTCGAGAAAAGCCCAGCTAACGAGCACGTGGCTTTTGACAAGGAGTATCGATGCAGATTACCTCAGGCCTGCCTGAAGGCTTTAATGCCGGTGCGTACGACATGATCGTTGTCGGCGCCGGTTATGCCGGTGCCGTTTGCGCCCGCCGTCTTGCCGAAACTATCGGCTATCGTGTTGCCGTTTTGGAACGCCGTAGCCACATTGCGGGCAATGCCTTCGACTGCACTGACGAGGCGGGAATCCTGGTCCACGAGTATGGTCCGCACATCTACCATACCTTTAACGAGCGCGTCCACAATTTCCTGTCGCGCTTTACCAAGTGGACGGACTACCAGCACAAGGTGCTCGCCAACATCAACGGTACCCTTATGCCCGTGCCCTTTAACCATGCGAGCCTCAAGCTCGCCTTTGGGGATGAGCGCGGCGAGGAGCTGTATCAGAAGCTCGTGGAGACCTTTGGCAAGGACGTCAAGGTGCCCATTATGGAGCTGCGCAAGAAGAACGACCCGGATCTTGCCGAGGTCGCCGATTACGTCTACGAGAACGTTTTTTTGCATTACACCATGAAGCAGTGGGGCCAGACGCCCGACCAGATCGACCCCTCGATCACCGGCCGCGTTCCCGTCTTTGTGGGCGATGACGATCGCTACTTCCCGCAGGCTCCTTTCCAGGGCATGCCGCAGGACGGCTATACCGCGCTGTTCGAGCATATGCTCGATCACGATCTGATCGACGTATTCTGTGACGTAGACGCCCGCGACCTCTTTGAGATCGACGAGACTACCGTCAAGATCGACGGCAAGGTCTATGGTGGCGAGATCGTCTACACCGGTCCACTTGACGAGCTGTTCAATCTCGATCTGGGCGCGCTGCCGTACCGCACGCTCGACATGAAGTTCGAGACGCTCGATATGGATCAGTTCCAGCCCGTGGGCACCGTCAACTACACCACGAGCGAGGACTATACGCGCATCACCGAGTTCAAGAACATGACCGGTCAGGTCCTGCCCGGCAAGACCACCATCATGAAGGAGTACTCCAAGACCTATACGCCCGGCTCGGGTGAGACGCCGTACTACGCCATTCTTGAGCCCGAGAACCGTGAGCTCTACGAGCGCTATCTTGAGCGCGTCCAGAACCTGACGAACTTCCACCCGGTGGGTCGTCTGGCCGAGTATCGTTACTACGATATGGACGCCGTGACCAATTCCGCCCTCGATCTTTCGGATGAGATTATCGCCTGCCATGCATAAAGTCATAACATTCGGTATTCCCTCGTATAACGCCGCCAAGGACATGGACCATTGCATCACCTCCATCTTGGAGGGGAGCAATTACGCCACCGATATCGAGATTATCGTGGTGGACGACGGCTCCAAGGACGAGACGGCCGATAAGGCCGATGAGTGGGAGGCACGTTATCCCGGTATCATTCGCGCGGTACACCAGGAGAACGGTGGCCACGGTATTGCCGTCCTTTCGGGTCTGCGCGAGGCACAGGGCACCTACTACAAGGTTGTCGACTCGGACGACTGGCTTGACGGCGCTGCCCTTTCGACCATGCTGTCGATTCTGCGTGGCTTTGAGGAGCGCGACCAGCGCGTTGACCTGTTTATCTCGAACTACGTGTACGAGAAGGTTTACGAGGGCACGCATACCGCTATTGGCTACAAATTTGCCCTGCCGCGCAAAAAGATCTTTTCCTGGGATCAGATCGGTCATTTTCGCCTGGACCAGAACCTACTCATGCACAGTCTGTGCTATCGCACGGATGTGCTGCGCGAGTCTAACCTTCCCATGCCGCCGCACACGTTCTATGCGGACAACATCTACGCCTACGTGCCGCTGCCGCGTTGCAAGACCATGTACTACGCCGACATCGACCTCTACCGCTACTTTATCGGTCGCGAAGGCCAGAGCGTCAACGAGGCAACGATGGTCAAGCGTCTGGACCAGCAGTTCCGTGTTACACGTATCATGATGGAGTCGTACCACCTGTACAGCGATGTTGAGTCGTCGCGCCTGCGTTCGTACATGATGGGCTACTTCACCATGATGATGGCGATCTGCTCGGTGCTCACCAAGCTTTCCGAGGAAGATTGCGCCGACGAGCGCCTAAAGACGCTGTGGAATGATTTGAAGGCCTACGACGAGCGCATGTATCGTCGTGCCCGCTACGGCGTGGTCGGGTTCTTCACCAATCTGCGCGGACGGGCGGGAGACAAAACCACACTCGGCCTATACCGTCTTGCCTCAAAGATCTTCAAATTCAACTAGCTGCCGAGTAATCGCTGCTGATAGGTTGACTGGGCCCCTTGGCCTTTAGTTTGCTACTGCGAACAGTCCTGCTCGCACGGAAAGCACATTAAGTGCTTTCCGGCTCGTGCGGAACTTGTATCAAACTAAAGGCCAAGGGGCCTCTGCTATAAGAATCGATTGTCAGGTTATTTGAATTTGAAGATCTTCGACGCGCGGTACACAGGGGCCTGGGCTGAAAAAATATTAGTTGGTAGTCGGTCGGAGGCGGGCGGGCATTACGTTTGTCGCGAGTTCCGCATGCAAAGAAGGCCACTTAATGTGGCCTTCGTCTTGCATAGGACTGTAGAGCAGCAAACGTAATG
>CATZMG010000075.1 GCA_958421655.1 uncultured Collinsella sp. | reverse complement strand
GGGCATAACGCTCACCGTGAGGTCGGCGTTGTTCTCAATGTGCGTCTTGAGCATCTTGCGGTAGTCCATGCGATACAGGTGATCGCCCGAAAGAATCAGGACGTACTTGGGGTCGTTGGCCTTGATGTAGTCGAGGTTCTGCGTAATGGCGTCGGCCGTGCCCGCATACCAGGCGCCGCCGGTCTGCGTCTCGTACGGCGGCAGGATCGACACGCCGCCGTCACGGCTGTCCAGATCCCAAGCCTCGCCAGAGCCCACGTAGGCATGCAGCAGGTAGGGGCGGTACTGCGTCAGAACGCCCACCGTGTCGATGCCCGAGTTGGAGCAGTTGGAGAGCGAAAAGTCGATAATGCGGAACTTGCCACCAAAGCTAACCGCCGGCTTAGCGATCTTTTGGGTGAGTGCCCCCAATCGGCTGCCCTGTCCTCCTGCGAGGAGCATCGCGATGCATTCTTTCTTACTCATCGATCTCTCCTTCTGTCATCGATGTTCCTAAACCCATTAGCGACGGGCGCGGCGCAACGTCGCGCCCGTCGAGTAATGCCGTGCTGGCATTGGGGAGCTCGCGGCCTTTACGCGTGCCAGATCTCGTCGCGGTACTCGCGGATGGTGCGGTCGCTCGAGAACCAGCCGCTCGAGGCGGTGTTGAGCAGGGCCTTGCGGTTCCAGGTCTCCTGGTCGCCATAGCTGCCGGTGAGCTTCTCCCACGCATCCACGTAGCTGCGGAAGTCTGCCATGACCAGGTCGGGGTCGTTGTTGTTCATGAGCTCGTTGTAGATGCTCTCAAAGTTTCCCGAAAGGCCGGCAAACGTGTTGTCCTTAAGCTCGTCCATCACGCGGCCCAGACGCTCGCGATCGTTGTTGAGCGTATCCCACGCAAAGTAGCTGCTCGATGCCCAGAGCTGCTCGACCTCGGGGGCGGTCAGGCCAAAGATGGCCTCGTTCTCGCGGCCGGCCAGGTCGGCGATCTCGATGTTGGCGCCGTCGAGGGTGCCCAGCGTAATGGCGCCGTTCATCATGAGCTTCATGTTGGACGTGCCCGAGGCTTCCTTGCCGGCCGTGGAAATCTGCTCCGAGATCTCTGCGGCGGGGTAGATGAGCTGGGCGTTGCTCACACGGAAGTTGGGGATAAAGCAGACCTTCATGACCTCGTTGACGCGGGCGTCGTTGTTGATAACTTCGGCCACGGAGTTAATGAGGCGGATGGTCTCCTTGGCGAAGGTGTAGCTCGAGGCAGCCTTGCCGCTAAAGATGAAGGTCGTCGGCGTCACGTGGAAGTTGGGATCGGCGATGCGACGGTTGTAGATGTCCATCACCTTCATGATGTTCATGAGCTGGCGCTTGTAGGCATGGAAGCGCTTAACCTGAACATCGAAGACGGTGTTGGGGTCAATGACCAGACCGGTCTCGGCCTTAACGTAGGCGGCCAGGCGCTCCTTGTTGGCGCGCTTGGAGGCACCCACGGCCTTAAGGAACTCGGTGTCGTCCTTAAACTCCTTGAGCTTTTCCAGCTCAAAGGCGTCCTTCAGCCAGCCGTCGCCAATGGCCTCGGTCACGAGCTTGGCATAGGTGGGGTTGGCCTCGGCAAAGAAGCGACGGTGCGAGATGCCGTTGGTCTTGTTGTTGAACTTCTCGGGCGTTAGGGCATAGAAGTCCTTGAGCACGATGTTCTTGATGATGTCGGAGTGGATCTTGGCAACGCCGTTGACGCTGTGACTGCAGATCACGGACAGGTTGGCCATGCGAATCTCGCCGTCCCACAGAATGGCGGTCTGGCGCAGACGCTCCTGCCAGCCCTCCTGGGTTGTGTCGAACGACTCGTGCCAACGACGGCTGATCTCGTCGATGATCTGGTACACGCGGGGGAGGAGCTTGGAGAACGTACCGATGGGCCACTTCTCCAGAGCCTCGGGCAGGATGGTGTGGTTGGTGTAGCTCACGACCTGCGTCACGATGTTCCAAGCGTCGTCCCACTCGAGCTTCTTCTCGTCGATGAGGATACGCATGAGCTCGGGGCCGCACATGGCGGGGTGGGTATCGTTGGTGTGGATAGCAACAAACTGCGGCAGCAGCTCCCAGTTCTCGCCGTGCTCCTTCTCAAAGGTGTCGAGCAGGCTGTAGATGCCGGCCGAAACAAACAGGTACTCCTGCTTCAGGCGCAGCAGACGGCCGTGCTCGCCGGCGTCGTTGGGGTAGAGGATGGCGCTGATGGCCTCGGCCTCGGCGCGCTCGGCATCGGCCAGGGCATAGTCGCCGCGGTTGAAGGCCTCAAGGTCAAAGTGCTCCTCGACCGGCTCGGCGGCCCAAACGCGCAGCTTGTTCACGGTCTCGCCGGCATAGCCCACGACTGGGATGTCGTAGGGGACGGCCAGGATGTCCTGCGTGTCCACCGTGCGGTAGAACGTGCGGCCGTTCTCCTCAAAGCCCTCAACATGGCCACCAAACTTAATGGTCACGGCCTTGTCCTGACGACGGACCTCCCAGGGATAGCCGTGGGTGAGCCACTCATCGGTGGCCTCGACCTGGCTGCCGTTGACGATCTCCTGCTTAAACAGGCCGTAACGGTAGCGCATGCCGTTGCCGTAGCCGGCAATGCCCTCGGCTGCCATGGAATCCAGGAAGCATGCGGCCAGACGGCCCAGGCCACCGTTGCCCAGCGCCGGATCGGGCTCCTGGTTCTCGATGACGGACAGATCAAAGCCCATGTCGTCGAGAGCCTCGGCGACCATATCGCGCACGCCAAAGTTAAGCAGGTAGTTGTCGAGCAGGCGGCCGATCAAAAACTCAATCGAGAAGTAGTACACGCGCTTCTTGCCCTCGGCGGTGACGCGGGCGTCACTCTTGGTGGCAACGGTGCGTGCTTTCTCGGCCACGAGCTTTGCCAGGGCGTTAAAGCGGTCCAGGTCGCTGGCGGCCTCGACGCTCTTGCCACTGATGCTCATGACGGCATCGCGATAGAGCTCGGTAAACTCCTGCTTGTTGTCGAAGATCTTATTCATACGTTCCTTTCCCCCGGGGATGTTTCTCCCGGAACGGTTATGTCTTGTATCCTACGCCCCCGCAGGGCGGGTAATTACAGCTGTAACGGCTTTGTTACGCTTTCTTGGCAGGAGCCTTAACAGCAGCTGCCTTGGCCTTGGGAGCAGCCTTTTTGGCAGCCGGCTTCTTGGCTGCGGCCTTAGTAGCAGGCTTTGCGGCAGCCTTAGCCTTGGCCTTGGTCGTCGTAGCCTTCGCCTTGGCCGGAGCCTTCTTAGCAGCCGCGGGCTTGGGCTTTACCGAGGACGCGCGCTTGCGCGTCGCCTTCTTGGGCTCCTCAACCACCGGAGGCTTATAGCTGCTGGGGCCGCGGCGCTTAAGCACCACGCCTGCCAGACCGGGCACCTTAATCTCGATGGAGTCCATCTGTCCGTTCCAGGGATAGGGCTCGCTCGAGCAGGTGTAGGGCTCCTCGCCGGCGTATCCGCTGCCGCCAAACTCGGGACGGTCAGAGTCGAAGATGACCTCCCAGTCACCCTCGCGCGGCACGCCCACGCGGAAGCTCTCGTAGCTCGCCGGGTCAAAGTTGATCAGGATCACCAGGTCGTCTTCGACGTCCTCGCCCTGACGCACAAAGCTCACGATGGACTGCTTGGAGTTGTCCGCGTCGATCCAGGTAAAGCCGTCGTCGGTGTAGCCGCGCTCGTACAGGGCGGGCTCGGCGGTGTACAGGTGGTTGAGCGCCTTGATAAACGCTTGATGATGACGGTGAGTCTCGTACTCCTCGGTCAGGAACCACTGGATGGACTCGTAGTAGCGCCATTCAATAAACTGGCCGATCTCGTTGCCCATAAAGTTGAGCTTGGCACCGGGGTGCGTCATCTGGTAGAAGGCCAGCGTGCGCAGGCCGGCAAACTGGCGCCACCAGTCGCCCGGCATACGGCCGATGAGCGAGCACTTGCCGTGCACGACTTCGTCGTGACTCAGCGGACAGATGAAGTTCTCGGTAAAGGCATACATGATGGAGAACGTGAGCAGCCCGTGGTTGCCGGGGCGCCACGGAAAATCGGTCTGCATGTAGTGCAGGGTGTCGTTCATCCAGCCCATGTCCCACTTGTAGTGGAAGCCCAGGCCGCCGTCCTGCGGCGGATAGGTCACGAGCGGCCACGCGGTGGACTCCTCGGCCATCATCATCACGTCGGGGTAGTGCGCCTCCACGGCACAGTTGACCTGACGTATAAACGCGCTGGCGTCAAGGTCCTCCTCGGTACCGTACTTGTTGAACTTCTTTTGCCCCGGATCGTCGATGCCAAAGTTGAGGTACAGCATGCTGGACACGCCGTCCATGCGAATACCGTCCACGTGGAAGTCCTCGAGCCAGTACAGCACGTTGGAGACCAGGAAGGAGCGGACCTCTCCGCGGGCGAAGTCAAACTTGTGCGTGCCCCAGTTGGGGTGAATCTCGTGCTCAAACAGCATGTGGCCGTTAAAGGTGGCAAGGCCGTGGGCGTCGGCGCAAAAACCGCCAGGCACCCAGTCCATAATCACGCCGATGCCTGCCTCGTGGCATGCATCGATAAAGTGCATGAGCTGCTGAGGATTGCCGTAGCGCGACGTGGCGGCAAAGTAGCCGGACGTCTGGTAGCCCCAGGAGCCATCGAAAGGATGCTCCATAAGCGGCATGACCTCGATATGCGTATAGCCCATGTCGTGCACGTAGTCCACGAGCTCCACCGACAGGTCATCGTAGGTATAGAACTCGCCGCGCTGCGCGGGGAAGGGATCCATGGGGCCGGGGTAGTTGCCGTACTCGTCGGGCTCGCCCTGCGGCGCGTCACCGTGGCGCTTCCACGACCCAATATGCACCTCATAGATGTTAAGGGGCTGCGACATGTGGTTATGGCTGGCGCGGCGCTTGAGCCATGCGGCATCGTTCCACTTATAGCCGTCGAGGGTCCACAATACGCTTGCCGTGCCCGGAGGGCACTCTGCCTTAAAGGCATACGGATCGGCCTTGTAGAGCTTTTCGCCCTCGTTGGTCTCGATAAGGTACTTATAGAGCTGGCCCTGCTCGGCGCCAGGAATAAAGCCTTCCCAAATAGCGCTCGTATGCATGGGCACCAGCGGGTTTGCTTCTTCGTCCCAGTCGTTAAATTCGCCAATGACATGGACGCTCTTTACTTCGGGCGCCCAAACGCAAAAACGCCAGCCGCGCGTACGTTTCTGCGTGTCGGGATGCGCGCCCATCTTTTCCCAGCTGCGCTCCCACGTGCCGATGCCAAACAGGTAGACATCGTCTTTGGTGAGCTCCGGTGCGTGCGGGGCGGCTTTACGGGTGGCAGGCTTTTTGGTTGCTGGCTTTAGCTTTGTATCGCTCACGTTTGATCCCATCATGACGCGGCAGCGTGTTGCCTTGGTGACTAGATGCGAAAGGTCCAAGGCTGCACGAATCGAAGGGACGGCGATAGTTCTATGATTCGTTCCACCTCGCGTGCTCGGTGGAACTTTCGGCAGAAACTACGATAACACCTGTACGTTACTTTTATGAACGAAAGAGGATTTGCGAGTGCGTTTAATCGGTAAGCGCCATGTTTATACCACTTGCAGAATTGCTGTGGTAAAACTCTTGACAGTTTTACCAATTAGCGTTTCTAGATTGTTAGGTTGACGTTTGGTAAAACGTTTTTAGCAGGTTGTTTACCATTTGACATCGAAAGGCTCGTTTATGGACCACATCGCCGCCTCAAGTGTTGCTTTTATTTTCGATTGCGACGGCACACTGGTTAATAGCACCCCCGTTTGGGCCTATGCCCAGCCAGAGTTATTGCACCGTCACGGAGTTGACGTGACGGTTGACGATTTTGCCCAGTTTGAGCATTTGTCGCTCGAGGACGAATGCCAGGCCTACCACGACATCTGGGGCATTGGTGAAAATGGCGAGGAGCTGTATCGCGAGCTGAGCGACATCCTGATCGATGGCTATTCCAAGGTGCCGCCGCGCGAGGGTCTGCTTGCATTTTTGAATCAGGCGCAGGAGGCCGGTATTGCCATGTGCGTTGCCACGTCCACGCCGGCCGAGTTGGTTACGTCTGCGCTTGCGGGCGCCGGGCTTAATGCCTACATGGAGTTTATTACCACCACGGGCGAGGCGGGGCGCTCCAAGCAGTTCCCCGACGTATACGAGATGGCGCTGCGACGCCTAGAGGAGCGTCACGGGCATAAGTTTGAGCGTGCATGGGTGTTTGAGGACGCTGTCTTTGGCCTTAAGAGCTCTGGCACCGCCGGCTTTAAGCGCGTGGGTATTTATGACCCGCTCGGTCGCATGGAGCGCGACGAGGTTCGTGACAACTGCGATATCTTTATCGATAGCTATGAGGACCTGGATCTGGCCCGCGTGCTTGCGTTTAAGGGATAGGCGAGAGCTGTGGCTTGCAACGTATTGGTGGTCTGCGGCTCGCCTGTGGTGGCGAGCGCGGGTCTGCTACGTCAGCTGGCGGGGGAGTGCGACCACGTTGTCGCCGTGGACCGCGGGCTCGACGCGTTACTGGGCGCGGGACTGGGCTGCGACGTGTATGTGGGGGATGCCGATACGGTGAGTGATGCCGGCCGCGCGCTGGTGGATGCCGCCACGGAGTTTGAAGTTGAGCGCCACGACCCCTACAAGGACTATACCGATCTGGCGTTGGCGCTCGATTCGGTCCGCCGTCGCTGGCCGGGTGCCGAAGTGGTTGCGACTTGCGCCACCGGCGGCCGTCCGGATATGGCGCTTTCCGTACTGGGGCTGCTCGCGGGCTACGAGGATGCTCCCATCTGGATTGCCGAAGACAAAGTGGTCGCTCGCGTCCTTCACGCAGGCGAGTCGTGGACCATCGAAGGCGCCGAAGGTAAGACGTTTTCCATCATCGCCATTGCCCCCAACACCGAGGTAAGCGAACACGGCTTGGAGTGGGAACTAGATCACAGACCCTTGGGATTACTAGCTGACACCGGAATATCCAATGTGGTCAGGGAAACGGCCAAGATCCAAGTCCACACCGGCACCGCCATCGCTTACCTCTACAAGTAAGGTCTATCGCATCAGGGTTTTATCGGGACGGTGGATAGAAATAAGCGCTCGAAGAGTGATTATTTCTGCCCCGTCCCAGGAAAACCCGTAAGGCGGAAGATCAACCCAAAAAACTTCTTGCACAACAGTGAATCTTCCCCTATAGTATCTCCTCGTCACGGGGGCGTAGCTCAGCTGGGAGAGCGCTTGACTGGCAGTCAAGAGGTCAGGGGTTCGATCCCCCTCGTCTCCACCATCGTGAATGTAAAGGCCTTCGGAATTCCGAAGGCCTTTTTTCATGCCAAAACACTACGCGCCACAAACCCCACCTATGCCAACAAAAAGTTGCACAATTTATTTCCCATGTCTGTACATAGTTTGTTAGACTAACGCAATTACCAGTGCAGCTCGCCGTTCCATTTGTGCTTAAGGAACGCCCCTAATCACCGCCAATACCTCAATAACCTGCATCAATGTGAACAACATTCCAAAACAACACCCTTGAACACGCTAAATGAACGATATGTTGTCCACCACAAGCCAAATCAGTTTCGTTACCAGCTTGTGCTAGGATACTTAGCGTTACATGAGTTCAACTGTGCTCGCGGCTCCAGCAAGTCGCTAAGCGCAGGGTCGATCAGCATCCGGCCGTAACGGCGGTGCCAGAAACACCACGAGCTCCAATAAAGAAGTTATGCGACGTTATTAATTTGCATTGCGTTAATTATAAGATGCATTAATAGCTTGTATGCCAAAGTGAAGCAGTCCTTCAGCTGTTTGCGTGCGGTCCAGTTTTGCATCTGCTTGACTAGTTCGCACGCAGCCAACTGAGGTTTTAGGTAAGTTTGTGAACCGCGCCTACAACCTCAGCGCTGCTTTTATACATACCGTTCACGGTGGGGCAGAGCCACGTGCTTGTCTAACTGGGCTCAGGGTTTGAATATGGAGCGCCTTCGCGCACAAGCGCCCTGGCGAAGCCATACCCAAACCCCGTGAGCCACACGTAAGACAGCAAGGGGGTGGTGCTCGTGTGGTATGTGATCCAGGTCATTAACGGTCGCGAAGACGTAATGCGCAAGCGCATCGAGCATTTGGTGCCGGCGAGCGCCATGCTGGAGCTCTTTTATCCCCAATTTCAAACCGAGATCAAGGTACACGGCGAATGGGTCGATACGACCAAGCCGCTCTTTCCCGGTTATCTTATCTGCGATACGGCAGATCCCCGAACCGTGCAACAGTATCTGCTGCGCATGGATGACTTTGCCAGGGTGTTATCCCAGGACGGTCAGTTTGTGCCGCTGGCAAAAGAAGAGGTCCAGCTTATTGGTGGCTTTACGCATAGGGGAGACCGCGTTGTGCCCATGAGCGAGGCCCTAAAAGACGGTGACAAGGTCGTAGTGACGGCAGGTCCGCTGCTGGGCCACGAAGGCCTTATCAAAACCATTAACAGACGCAAGAGCACTGCCCTTTTGGAGCTCAACCTGTGCGGCCGACGCATAACTACCCGCGTTGGCCTTGCGGTGCTTTCAAACGAACAGCGCGTCATGCGCAACCACAGAAAAGCGATCGCCTAGCTGCAAGCTCGCAAGCGGACGACCGAAAGCAAAAAAGTATCGGGGGAGGGGCTCTTGGAGCCTACGATGATGACCATGGCACAGGGCGCGCGGGAGACGCGCACGGCCGCCACGGCGAATTCCGTCACTGCCGCAGCCGGTGCTGCGGGGGATTACCTTACAAACGAAGAAGCGTACAAGATGCTGCGCGGTGCCAACTCCGGCGTGAAGCCCGAGCTTGGGCACAGGCTCTACCGCGTTGTTAAGCGTACGGTGGACATTGTCGCCGCCGGCGGAGCCCTGGTGTTGCTCTTTATTCCCGGGGTAATTCTGAGCGTGGTCATTTGCATAAAGAGCCCGGGCGCCAGCCCCCTATATTCACAGTGGCGCGTGGGCCGCGTGCGCAAAGACGGCACGTTCTACCTGTTTAAGATCTACAAGTTCCGCAGCATGGTTCCCAACGCAGACCAAATGCTCAAGGACTTGCAGGCCCAAAACGAGGCCACTGGCCCCATTTTTAAAATGAAGCACGACCCGCGCATTATTCTGAACTGCACCCCAAAACTTGGACGGCTTAAATAAGAACTACGCCGCAAGGGGCTGGCTCCGGAACTCCTCCGGGGTCAGTCCCTTCAGTTTAACCTGGCGCCTCCTCGTGT
>CATZMG010000074.1 GCA_958421655.1 uncultured Collinsella sp. | reverse complement strand
GCTTCGGGAGTGAAGACGTGGACGACAACCGAACCGTAGTCCATGAGCATCCAGGTCTTCTGCTCGCGGCCCTCGATGGAGAACGGATGCTCGCCGCAAGCCTCGGCGACCTTCTCCTCGATCTCGTCGACGATAGAATCGACCTGGCGGTTGTTGGTACCGGTGGCAAGCACAAAATAGTCGCACACATCGGAAAGCTCGGTCAGGTCGAGCACCTGAACGTCCTCGCCCTTCTTGTCGTAGGCGGCCTGCGCGGCGGCGCGGGCGACATCCTCGGCGGCGACACCGCTCGCAGACAGCGAGGCGGCAGTGCGTTCGGACGTGGCGACGAAGCTCTTGTGCTCCACACCTTCAAGAATCTGCTCGTCGGTCATGGTCTCGTCGGCCATGGAATACCTCTTTCTAGACAGCCCGAGCTAGTGCAGCTGGGCGTAATGGTTGTAAATCGAAATAGCCGTGGGATAAAGATAGCGCCCGGACTGAATCACATAGACCAAACCCTGCGCAAAACAGGAGAAGAACAACTCGTCGAGCGTCGACTCCCCCACCATCTTGCGCAGCGCATGTGCATAGTCGCCGTGGCGGTTGGGCTCGATGGCATCGGCCACAAAGACCACCATATCGAGCGGCGTCATATCGCAGGCACCCACGGTGTGACGGTCGACAGCCTGAAAGACCGCCGGCGACAGCTCGGGAAAAAGCTGCGGAAGCTCATAGGCGGCAACAGGGCCATGCAAAAGCGGCGTCGCGGCAGAAGGAGAGCCGGCAATCTTAATGCCGTAATGCAGAGCGCGCGTGACCAGCTCGTCATCGGAAAGCACCTTGTCCCAGTCGTGGATCAAGCCGGCAGCAGCGGCATCAAAGCGGTCGACGCCGTAGACCTCGGCCAGATGAAGTGCGGTCTCGGCAACACCCAGCGAATGCACATAGCGCTTGCGCTTATCCTTCATACGAACATCGAGCAGCTCTTGAATGCGCTTGAGCAGCGCGCGCTCATCGCCCTCAAACTGATCCTCTACCGACAACATAGACCCCCATCACTCAAAATCCTCTTGGCCCAAATCGGCATATAGCCTGCGCTTGCGAATGTAGCCGAGCACGGACTCGCTCGTAAGATAGCGCACGCTCATGCCGCGGGCAACTCGCTTACGAATGTTCGTCGAGCTGATCGCCAGCGCCGGAATCTGAATATAGCGCACGTCGAACGGCAGCCCCGACTCTTTGATTCGGGCACGCGCCGTATCGATATCAAAGCCCGGTCGCGTCGCCGCAATAAAGGTAGCAAGCTCAGCGATTCGTTCGGCATCATGCCAGGTCACAATATCGATAATCGCGTCGGCGCCCGTAATAAAGTAGAGCTTTACCTGCGGCGGGTAAAAGTCGCGAAGGGCATGAAGCGTATCGGCCGTATAGGTTACACCCGGACGGTCGATCTCGAACCGGCTCGCCAAAAAGGCCGGGTTCGCGGCAGTGGCGAGGACCGTCATGGCATAACGGTCCTCGGCAGGCGTCACCGGCTTGTCAAGCTTAAAGGCAGGAGAGCCCGCCGGCATAAAGAGCACAGCGTCCAAGTCGAGCGACTCGCGCGCCTGCTCGGCGGTCACCAGGTGCCCGTAATGGATGGGATCAAAGGTGCCACCCATAATGCCGAGCCTAAACTCCTGCCCGTCCTCTAGAGGAAGCTCGGGCAGACCGATTCCACCGCGCAGCGACATGGCTTACTCGCCCTCCGAGGTCTCGGCATCGCCCGCGGCATCCGCCGCATCGACAACCTCGACGCCCTCATCCGCAGCATCGGCCACGTCAATGGCTTCAACGGCAACGTCCTCGCCAGCATCCTCGAGCTCCTCGTACTCCGAGAAGTCCTCGGCGCCCTCAAAGTCAAAGGCGCGCTGGCAAATGCGGACCTCGTCGCCCGCACGGCAACCGGCCTTCTCGAGCGCGTCGTCAACACCCATACGCGCAAACTTATGCTGCAGGTAAATGACGGCTTCCTCGTTTTCCCAGTCAGTCTGGATGACCATACGCTCAATGGCACGACCGACCACGCGGAAGGCACCGGACTCTTCCTGAACAATGCGGAAACGCTTCTCACGCTGCAGGCGACGGCGCTCCCACTCATCGTCGCGCAGAACGACCGGCTCATCCGAGACAGCCAACTCGGCGCGCAGCTTAGCCACCTGCTCGCCCACGGCAAGCATCAGCGTATTGAGTCCGGCGCCCGTCACGGCAGACACGGCAAAGAACATATGTCCATCGTCGAGCGCTGCGCGCTTGAGGTCGGCAATCTTGTCGGCCGTGCCCGGCGCATCGCACTTGTTGGCAACGACGATCTGCGGACGCTCCGAAAGCTCGGCGCCATACTGCTCGAGCTCGCGGTTGATGATGCGGTAGTCCTCAACCGGATCGCGATCCTCAAAACCACCCGTCATGTCGACGACGTGCATGATCAGGGCCGTACGCTCAATGTGGCGCAGGAACTGGTGACCCAAGCCCTTGCCCTCGCTCGCGCCCTCGATAAGACCGGGGACGTCGGCAACGACGTAAGAATATTCGCCGGCACGCACCATGCCGAGGTTCGGCACGAGCGTGGTAAACGGGTAGTCGGCGATCTTGGGACGGGCGGCACTCATGCGCGCGATGAGCGATGACTTACCCACCGAGGGAAAGCCCACGAGCGCGGCATCGGCCATAAGCTTCATCTCGAGCTCAATCCAGTGCTCCTCGGCCGGTTCGCCCAGCTGAGCGAACGCGGGCGCGCGGCGCACCGACGTCACAAAGTGCGTGTTGCCCAGGCCGCCGGCACCGCCGGGCGCCACGACGACGCGCTCGCCATCGTGCACCAGATCGGCAATCTCGAACATCGGGGTCTGCGTCTCGGGGTCGAGCTCGCGCACCACGGTACCCATAGGGACCTTGAGAATCAGGTCCTCGCCGCTCTTACCGTTACGACGGGCACCCTGTCCGTGCGTGCCGCGCTCGGCGCGGAAGTGATGCTTAAAGCGGTAATCGATCAGCGAAGACAGCTGAGCATCGGCCTGGATGACGACATTGCCGCCACGACCGCCGTCGCCGCCATCGGGGCCGCCCTTGGGGACAAATGCCTCGCGCCTAAACGACATGCATCCGGCTCCGCCGTCGCCGCCGCACACGTTAATGCGGCTGATATCGGTGAACTGTGACAACAGAATCGCCTCCTACAAAAAAGAGGGAGACCCTTGAATCCTAAAACTCAAGTGCCTCCCACATATGTGCTCTATGAAGGGTGAATTACGCGTTCGCGAGCGGGCGTACGCTGACCCTGTGCTTGATACCCTTGTGGAACTCAACGGTACCGTCGACCAGCGCGAACAGCGTGTCGTCCTTGCCACGGCCAACGTTCTCACCCGGGTGGATGTGCGTGCCGTGCTGACGGACGAGAATCGTGCCCGTGGTTACCGTCTGGCCGGCATAGCGCTTCGTGCCAAGGCGCTGACCGCGGGAGTCACGGCCATTACGGGAGGAACCGAGTCCTTTTTTGTGTGCCATTGTGTATACCTACTCTTTCGTTACGAGTGTAATCTACTCGGCGACGGGAGCCTCGGCAACAGCCTCAGCCTCTGCCTTGACAGCCTTCTTGGCGCGGGAGGTAGCCTGAACCTTCACGATCTTCAGCTTGGTCAGCTGCTGACGGTGACCCTTCAGACGACGATAGCGCTTACGCTTGTGAAACTTGAAGACCAGCTGCTTCTCGCCCTTGAACTGCTCAACGATCTGAGCGGTAACCTTGGCCTTGGCCAGCTTGTCGGGATCGGTGACGATCTTCTTACCATCGTTGAGGAAGATAACCGGCAGGGTGATCTTGTCCCCCTCATTGCCCTCGATCTTCTCGACGGTGATGACATCGTCGGTGGCGACCTTGTACTGCTTGCCGCCCGTGTTAACGATTGCGTACATGTTTACTTGCCCTTCATGCATCAGTTAGTGCAACAGCCGAATATAGTAGCAGGCGAAAATACCCCCGTCAACGAGTATGTGAAGCAAATCCACAAGTTCGCACAGGTATGGGGCTGACGAGTCGGCCCTCGTCGTCCTCGCATGCTTGATTCTGACGCTCGACATCGTAGGAGCAGATGGTCACGAGGTCTTGCATACCGGTGGAAACAATAGGTGCATCCACGCCCGGGGTCAAGCCCTGCAACAAAACATCAGCAGCGGAAAGCAAAATTTCCGGACGCATGGAGCCCTCGTTGTCGGCATGGGTGTCGAGCATGAGCACCAAATGGTCCGGGCGCTCCCCCGCCGTGAGCTCATAGCCCACGAGCGTGTGATCCAAATCCAAGCGCTTGCTCTTTTTGCCGCGCGCGTAGTCGATGCCATGGTCCGCGCGCAGTGTGTCGATCGCACGACGCACCTCGTCGGCGCTTACGGGCGCCTCGGGATCCAAGTGCAGGTCGATGCGATACGACAGGCGCGTGAGCTGCTCCGTCAACGCCGGCGTGCGCACGTCGATGTACGCCGCCTCGATGGGCGCCAGATCGGCCGGAGACGCCGCAGCCAAGCGCCCAAACGCCTCGTCGAGCGCCACGAACTCGGTCATAAACAGGTCATACCATTCGCAGGTCGACGACGTACCCACCGGTAACGCCGAAGAGAAGCCCACGCGCATGTGCGGAGAGAAGCCCTGCGTGACGGCATAGGGAAGTCCCGCACGGCGCACGATGCGCTCAATGGTATGGATTACTTCGAGATGGCCCAGGTACTTAAGGCGATCGCGCTTGCCATAGCGAACACGAAGCCTAAAGAGCGTTGGATTGTCGGTCAGGCGCTCACTCATGCGCGATCACCCATCAATACATTCTTGGCGTGGACCGTGGGGCAGATCCCGCAGCCGGTGCACGACGTGCGGGTGCAGTCGGGAGTCGTGACACCCTCGAGCGAGCGACGGTACTCGCGCTCGAGGAAGCCGCGCGTGCAGCCGGGGCTCACGTGCTCCCACGGCAGGCGCCAGTCCAACTCGTAGGGCAGGTGCACGAGCTCATTGAGGTCGATGCCGTTTTTGGCAGCGGCTTCCTTCCAGTTATCGAGCGAGAAATGCTCTACCCAGGCGTCAAAGCGAGAGCCCGAGCGCCAAGCATCGATGATGACGGGCGTCATGTCACGACCGGCGCGGGACAGTGCGGCCTCGATGAGCGAGGTCTCGGCATCGTGGTAATGAACGCGGACGGCACGGTTGCGAACGCTCGTGATAAGCAGCTTCTGGCGACGCTTGACGTCGTCGTAGTCGAGCTGCGGGCACCACTGGAACGGCGTGGCAGCCTTGGGGATAAAGACCGAAACCGAGATGGACACCGAGATCGAGCCGCGACGAGCCTTGGGCACCACGGAACGACCGAGCTCCAGCACGTGATCGGCCAGATTGGCGATGGCCACGATGTCCTCGTCGCGCTCGCCGGGAAGGCCCATCATAAAGTAGAGCTTCATGCGGTTCCAGCCGGCCTCGAAGGCCGCCTTGGACGCACGGTCCAGGTCCTCCTCGGTCACGTTTTTATTAATGATGTCGCGCATGCGCTGGCTGCCGGCCTCGGGCGCGAACGTCAGGCCGCCCTTCTTTTCGCCGGCAACAGACTCGGCCATATCCACGCCAAACGAATCCAGGCGCTGCGACGGAATAGACACGCGAATACCCGTATCCTCCAGGCGACGGTTGAGCCTGCCGAGCACGTCGCGAATGCAGGAGTGGTCGGTCGTGGAGAGCGAGGTCAGCGACACCTCGTCATAGCCGGTCTTTTCCAGACCCTGAATCACCGACGAGACGATCTGGTCGGCCGAGCGCTCGCGCACCGGGCGATACGTCATGCCGGCCTGGCAAAAACGACAGCCGCGGGCGCAGCCGCGCAGGATCTCGATAGACAGGCGGTCGTGAACTAGCTGCGCATAGGGTACGCACGACTGCGACAGCGGATTCGTGGCGCCGAAATCCTCGACGACGCGTTTGTAGACCACAGTAGGCGCATCCTTGCCTTCACGCGGCACGGTGTAGCCATGCGGCGAGCAGGGCTCGTCGTGACGAACCTCATAGAGCGACGGCACGTAGTTGCCGGCAATGGATGCAAGCTGCTCAACAATCTGCGCGCGCGGGACCCCTTCGTCACGCAGGCGGCGATGCAGCTGGCAGGTCTCGAGCAGCGATTCCTCGCCCTCACCGATGAGGATGGCATCGAAGAAGGCCGCGTACGGCTCGGGGTTGTACACCGAGGGGCCGCCGGCGATGATAATGGGGTCGTCCTCGGTGCGGTCAGCCGCTAACAGCGGAATACCAGCGAGGTCGAGTGCCTCGAGGAAGTTCGTCACCGCCATCTCGTGCGGCACATGCAGACCGACGATATCAAACGAAGCGACCGGCGCTGCACCCTCGAGCGACAGCAGCGGAATACCCGCCTCGCGCATGGCATCACCCATATCGGGCCACGGCACATAGCCACGCTCGCAGGAGATGCCCTCGGCCTGGTTAAGGATGTTGTAGAGGATGGCGATGCCCTGGTTGGGCAGACCGACCTCGTACACATCCGGGTAGATCAGGCAGCAACGGTAGTCGGCATCGGCCTTGGAAAGCGTGCCCCACTCGTGATCGATATAGCGACTCGGCTTCTCGACCTTGGCGAGCAACGGCTCAATTAAATGAAAACAGTCTTGGTATGCAACGCGCAACGGAAAACCCCTAAGCAGCGAGATCTGATGCGTCCTGATAGGACGCCATAGGACGGGTAACGCCCGCGACCGTGGTCACCAGATCGCGAACGCGGGAGAACGTGGCAGTGACCACCTCGTTGGCACGGCTGTAGTCGACATCGCGCTCGTAGAGCGAAACGAGCGCACGGCCCATGCCATAGGTGCCCGCGGCGGCAGTGAGCGCCTTGACGGCAAACCCAATATGCGGCGTCTGCTTGACAAGTGCGCGGGTGACCGCTCGGATCACAAGACCGCCGGCAAGCACGCCCGCGACCTCGTAGCCGCGCTCAGGCTTAATGCCGCGTCCAAAGACGGCAGCGAGCTCAAAGAGCATGCCCACCTGCGCCAGCGCCATAACGGGATAATCGGCACCCGGCAAAAACACCAGCGCACCGGTCGCCATATTGGTGAGCGCGCACGAGGTGATGATACGATTGGCCGCCGCGATGCGCATGAAGGCAAAGTTCGCCGCAAAAGCCGTTTCCTTATCGGTGCGATCGAGAATCCAGCGGGCAAGCGTCTCGAGCAGATACGTCTTATCGGTTGCCGCTACCACGCCGAGCATGGGCGTGGACTCCTCGATAAACGGCACCTCCACAGCAGACTCGGCAAGCACGCACACGGGCGCACCGGCGATCACGAGCTCCTGCACGGCACTCTCCAAGCGGTCGGAACCACACGAGAGCACCAGCACCACATCGGTATCGGTCTTTGGAGCAATTCGCTCATCCCCCAGACGCTCGACGCGCACAATGCCCGAGGTCGTCTGCGGCACAAAGGCGTCACGCACCGTCTCGGCCAGAAAGCGCGAGGCGGACGAATCCAGATAGACCGAGACGCGCACCGGCGTATCGGAATCCTTCTTAACGGACGCGCCCATCTTAAAAGCGCGGGTCAGCTTATCTACGGGAATTTTCATAGCAAACCCCTCCAGCGGTTACGCGGCGCCCGAACGATGCCGCCATATGGATTGTACGATACCCACCGTCAGCAGCTGGATCATCATCGAAGACGAACCAAAGCTAATAAACGGTAGCGGAATACCGGTAATCGGCATCATGCCGATGCACATGCCGATGTTCTCGAAGGTCTGGAATGCCCACATGCCGACGATACCTACGCACGACAGACGCAGGAACAGCGACTCACACTTAAAGGCGACGCGAATCGTCGAAAAGATCAGCAGCACGTAGAGGCACAAGAGAAAAAGGGAACCGCAAAAACCAAAGGTCTCGGACAGGAAGGCGAAGACGAAGTCGGTGTGGAACTCAGGCAGAAAGCCGCCGGCCGACTGCGTCGCATGGCCCAAACCCTTACCAAAGAAGCCGCCCGAGCCAACGGCGATAAGCGACTGCTGCAGGTTGTAGGCATCGTCCGAATCGGCATTATCGGGGTCGATAAAGACCGTCAGACGGTTCATCTGATACTGCTTGATGAGCACATCGTGGCCGAGCAACGAATCAAAGACCGAATCGAGCGCCAGAACGAGGGCCACCAAGCCCACGAGAAGGGCCAGGGTCGACAGCACCCATTCGCGGCGTGCACCGCTCATACAAATGACGATGGCGCCCGAAACCAGCACGACCAGGCCCGAGCCCAGGTCGCCCATGGCAACGACGGCCAAAAACGGAATGGACAGCATGCCGCAGAGCTTGACGTAGTCGCGAACGGTATCGATGCGACCGTTATACTGCGAGCCAAGCGTAGCAATAAAGAAGATGGTGATGAGCTTGGCAAGCTCAACCGGCTGGAATGTCAAGCCGATACCGGGAATCTTGATCCAGCCCGTCATGCCCAGACCGCCCGTATAGGACAGACCCGGAATCTTGGGCGAGAGGATCACGATCAAGTCGATGACGAGCAACGCCGTCGAGAAATTGGAAATACCGCGCAGATCGGTACGCCAGACCAGCACCGCCAGCACCGCTCCGATGCCAATTCCCAGCAGATGGCGTGAGAACGAGGCATCGGCCTTAAACTGCGAAGCCGACCAGATAATGATGGCACCGTAGGCGACGAGCGCCACTGTAGCCACGAGCACACCGATATGCACCTTTTGGCGAAACGTGCCGCGCGAGGCCGAAAGTTGCTTGTTGACGCGGTCCAGGCTGCTGCGAGAGCCGGTCTTGGTTGAACGGAACAGATCCGCCGGAGAAAAATCCATCGCAACCTCCTATCGAACCGAAGAATCGCCCGAGGCCGAAGAGGTATCGGGCTCGTCATAAATCACACCGAGCACGTCGCGCACGACATGCATCGCGGTATCTGAGCCGCCGCCGCCCTGCTCCAGGACGGTAGCGATGACATACTTGGGGTCATCGGCCGGTGCATAGGCGCAGAACCACGCGTATTCGTCCTCACCGCTTTTCTCGCCCGTGCCCGACTTGCCGTATACCTGCGGCGTCAGGGTGCCAAAGTGAGCCGCCAGGGACGTCGATGCCGTGTAAATCACGTCGTGCATGCCGTTGCGCACAAGAGCCAAATCCGAATCGCTGTTGATCTTGGCCTCCAGGCGCTTCTTCTTGCCCTTGCCGTTGTATTTCTAGGCA
>CATZMG010000073.1 GCA_958421655.1 uncultured Collinsella sp. | reverse complement strand
TTCCTGCACTCCTGATCATCATGGACGGCTGCGGCCTGGCTCCGGCCGATGGCGAGAACGCCGTCGCCGCTGCTAAGACGCCCTTCCTTGATAGCCTGTACGAGAAGTACCCCCACACCACGCTCGGCGCTTCGGGCGAGGACGTGGGTCTTCCCGATGGCCAGATGGGCAACTCCGAGGTGGGTCACCTCAACATCGGTGCCGGCCGCATCGTGTTCCAGGAGCTTTCGCGCATCAACAATGCTATCAAGGACGGCTCCATCGCCAAGAACGAGGTCTTCGTCAAGGCTATGGACGACGTCAAGGCTGACGGCAAGACCCTTCACCTCATGGGTCTTATGAGCCCTGGCGGTGTTCATTCTCACATGAACCACGTCGAGGCCCTGGTCAAGATGGCTGCCGAGCACGGTGTCATGACCGTTCGCGTCCACGCCTTCATGGATGGCCGCGACGTTGACCCGCAGTCCGGTGCCGGTTACATGAGTGAGTTCTGCGCCTTCCTGGCCAAGATCTCCGAGGAGACCGGTTGCGACGCTCGCGTTGCCACCGTCTCGGGCCGTTATTGGGCCATGGACCGCGATAATCGTTGGGAGCGCATCCAGCGCGCCTACGACGTCATGGTCAACGCTTCCGATGCCGATACCGACCCCGTTGCCGGTATCAAGGCCTACTACGAGAAGGACCCGCGCGGCGACGAGTTCGTCGAGCCCTTCGCTGCCCACAACGAGGGCATCCACGAGGGCGACGCGGCCATCTTCTTCAACTTCCGTCCCGACCGCGCTCGTCAGATGACCCGCGTGTTCACGGACAAGGAGTTCGACGGCTTTGAGCGCGAGCAGATCAAGCTTTCGCACTTTGTGACGATGACCGAGTACGATCCGACGTTTGACGTCGAGGTCGCTTTCCCCAAGACGTTCCCCGAGAACGTCCTGGCCGACGTTATCGCCGCCAACGGCCTGAAGCAGCTGCACACCGCCGAGACCGAGAAGTACGCCCATGTGACGTTCTTCCTCAACGGCGGCATCGAGGAGCCCAAGGAGGGCGAGGAGCGCGTGCTCGTCGCTTCCCCCAAGGTCGCTACCTACGATCTGCAGCCTGAGATGAGCGCTCCCGAGGTTACTGAGAAGCTTGTCGCCGCCATCAACGAGGATCGCGCTGATTTCTACATCGTGAACTTCGCGAACTGCGACATGGTTGGTCACACCGGTGTCTTCGACGCCGCCGTTAAGGCCGTCGAGGCTGTTGACGATGCCCTGTCCAAGGTTGTCCCGGCGATTCTCGCCAAGGGCGGCTTTGCGCTGATTACCGCCGACCACGGCAACGCCGATCACATGTTTGACGTTGCTTCCGACGGTTCCAAGCATCCGTTTACGGCTCACACCACCAACCGCGTGCCGTTCATCATCGTTGATGAGAAGGCCAAGCTCACTGGTATCGAGGACGGTCGTCTTTCCGATATCGCTCCGACCATGCTCACCATGGCTGGTATTGAGCCTTCCGCCGAGATGACGGGCCGCGTGCTCGCCACCGAGGCCTAATAGAAAACAAATACCGTTTTCTAGTAAGGGGGTTGTCCACAACCGGACAACCCCCTTTTTGGTATTTCTGCCATTTCCGCCCCGTCCTTGAGTGGCAGGTAGGGGAGAGCGGGGGATTGTGGTACAGTACTGGAGTTTGAACTGTTCTATTAAGGAGCTTATCTATGGGTCCGTTCCAGATTCTTCTGTTTGTCGTTTGGGCTGTCTCTGCCGTGGCGCTGACGATTCTCGTCCTGATGCATTCCGGTAAGGGCACCGGCGTTTCGGATATGATCGCTAGCTCGCTGTATAACTCCAGCTCTGCCACGGGCGTCATGGAGCAGAACCTCGATCGCCTGACGGTAATTATGGCCGTTGTTTTTGCCGTGTGCGTCGTCCTGTGCATGTTCTT
The DNA here is from genome assembly GCA_958421655.1 of uncultured Collinsella sp. Classification (GTDB taxonomy): domain Bacteria; phylum Actinomycetota; class Coriobacteriia; order Coriobacteriales; family Coriobacteriaceae; genus Collinsella. The sequence continues at coordinate 7,621 of CATZMG010000073.1, read as the reverse complement.
CTTCCCGCAGGGCATCGTCGGCTACTAAGCATCGGCGTATATACGTTTGAAAAGGGTCCCGCATGTGCGGGGCCCTTTTTGTTTACAGACTTGTAACAGAGCCAGAATATCACCACATACTTCGCCCAACTAAAGAAATTCTCGACCGTTAACCGGAATTAGCCCCAAATCGTGCATAAAATGCGCTACTGTATTGCAAAACGTTGCTCCGTTGTGCATAACCAGCCATAGCAATGGGCGGCGTTTTGATGGTTCAGATCGGATTGTCTCGACATATGTCCGACTGAACATTTCTTTGTCCTATCTCATAAGGAGGATGGCATGGCTGATTCTATGTTCCACCAGCCCGTTATGGGTCGTCGCGCCTTTGTTGGCGGCACCCTCGCTGCGAGCTCCATGGCTTTTCTTGCCGCATGCGGCAAGAAGGGCGGCGACACTTCCGGTTCTGAGTCCGGTTCGACGCTGAACTTCTACATCAACAACCCGGTCTGCATCGACCCCTACAATGTCCAGGAGGACCAGGGCACTCAGGTCGAGTACCAGCTTTTTGACGCTCTGACCACTTATGACGCCGAGAAGGGCAAGATCGTCCCGCTGGCTTGCGAGTCCTTCGAGGCCAACGACGACGCCACCGAGTTTACCTTCAAGATCAAGAAGGCCAAGTTCCACAACGGTGACGACGTTACCTCCAAGTCCTTCAAGCTCGGTTGGGAGCGTCTGGTCAACACCAAGTCGGCCATCGCTACCGAGTATGGCCCTTCCGAGGTCTCCTATCACCTTTCCATGGTCGAGGGCTATGACGATCTGCTTGCCGGTAACGCTACCGAGCTCAGCGGTGTTACCTGCCCCGACGATGAGACCCTCGTCGTCAAGCTGTCTTCCGCTTACGCCGACTTCCCCTTCGTCGCCTCTCACCCGGCTCTGGCCCCGGTTCCCGAGTGCGCCGAGTCCGATGCCAAGAGCTTCTATCTTGCACCGGTCGGTAACGGCCCGTTCATGATGGACGGCAAGTGGGAGGATGGTCAGGAGATCAACCTCAAGAAGTTCGACGATTACTATGGCGACAAGGCCAAGATCGATGGCATCCACTTCCAGGTCATCAAGGACATGGAGACTGCTTACAAGGAGTTCCAGGCCGGTAACCTCGACGTCTGCGATGTTCCCGTTGCTCAGATCGACGCCGCCAAGAAGGATCGCGGCGTGTCCAAGGACGGCTACACCATGGGCGACGGCGAGCGCATGCTGCTCGGCTCCGAGCCTTCCACCTACTACCTGACCTGCAACAACACGGCCGAGCCGTTCAACAACGCCGACCTGCGCAGGGGTATCTCCCTGGCCATTAACCGTGAGGCCATCTGCAAGACCATCTTCAAGGGTACCCGTACCCCCGCCGACGGCATTGTTCCTCCGGGCATCGATGGCTACAAGGAGGGCGCATGGGAGTTCTGCGCCTACGACGTCGACAAGGCTAACGAGTACCTCGATAAGGTTGCTCCTGCCGATGCCAACGGCGATCGTGGCATTAACGTGACCCTTTCCTACAACCAGGACGGTGGCCACAAGGAGATCATGGAGTCCATCATCGGCGACCTCGCCAAGGTTGGCGTTACCGCTACTTCCGATACCCCTGAGTGGTCTGCCCTGCTCGAGCAGTATCAGAACTTCAACTATCAGTTCGGTCGTCTGGGTTGGATTGCCGACTACCCGATCATGGACAACTTCCTGTATCCGCTGTTCCACTCCGACTCCCTCGGTGGCGACAACCGCTCTGGTTACAACAACCCCGAGTTCGACGCCAAGGTCGACGAGGCTCGTACCACGGTTGACGACGAAGAGCGCGTCGCTAAGATGCAGGAGGCTGACGCAATGGTCGCTGCCGACTGCCCGGTCATCCCGGTGATGTTCTACACGCACACCATCGTCGGTTCCGATCGCATCAAGCACCTCTATGTCGATCCGCAGAAGCATGCCGAGCTGGGTACCGCTGAGCTCGCCTAAGAGTTTGCAGCTTCCGTGAGGGTCAAGTATTTACGTAGACCTCATGGGAAACATACAGTTCTCCCTAACCTGGGGTAAACTGGCTGATGGTAATTTTGGGATGCCGGTCTGGCGATCGGCATCCCATTTAGGTTAATCCCTAGATAGGGGAGTGGTATGGGTAAGTACATCGTTAAACGTGTGCTTCAGTTCATCCCGGTGTTTTTGGGCGTTACGCTGATTCTGTTCGCCCTCCAGAATATCGTGCCGGGAGATCCGATCAAGCTGATCGGTGGAGACAAGGCTCTGTCCCCCGAGGTGGAGCTTCAGCTTCGCGTCCGCTATCACCTGGTCCAGTCGGACGAGGATGGCAACGCGATCCTTGACGAGAACGGCGACCCCGTTCAAACGTCGCTCGTGGACCGTTACTTGTATTACATGAACGGCCTGCTTCATGGCGATCTGGGCAATTCGTATCAGCGCAAGCTGCCGGTTACGGAAATCTTTGCCCAGAAGTATCCGTATACGGTCAAACTTGCCGCGTGCGCCATCGTGCTCGAGGCAATCATGGGTATCGGTGCGGGTATCATTTCGGCGGTTAAGCGTTATTCCTTCTGGGATATTTTGGTAACGCTCACCACTTCGATTCTCGTTGCCGTCCCGGCTTTCTGGCTCGGTATGTTGCTGCAGCTGTTCTTTGGCGTCATTCTCAAGGACGCCACGGGCGGTGCATTCTCCATGCCGATCTCGGGTGCCGGTGGTTCCAGCTCTCAGTATCAGGATTGGATGCACTATGTGCTTCCGACCATTACGCTGGCTTCGGTTTCGACCGCTTATGCCGCCCGCATTATGCGCTCGCAGCTGCTTGACGTCATGAACCAGGATTACATCCGTACGGCAAAGGCTAAGGGTCTCTCCAATCGCGCGATCATCGTCAAGCATGCGCTTAAGAATGCACTCATCCCCGTCGTTACCTATATTGGTGTCGACTTTGGCGGCATGCTTTCGGGCGCCATCCTGACCGAGACGGTCTTTAACTGGCCCGGTATCGGCTATGAGGTCTATCGCGCTATTAGCATGCGTGACTGGCCCATCGTTATGGGCGGCGTTACGCTCATCGTCGTCGTCGTCATGGTGATCAACCTGCTCGTCGACATTAGCTATGCATTCCTCGACCCGCGCATCCGCCTTGGCGGTCCGTCGGATAAGGCCTAAGGGAGGTACGTCTCATGCAGGAAACTGATTCTCAGTCTCAGGAGCAGGCTACCGCCACCAAGGCCGCATCTGCTCCCGCTAAGTCCCGCACACTGTGGGGCGACGCTTTTAAGCGTCTTCGTAAGAACAAGCTCGCCGTTATCGGTGTTTGCTGGATCATCATCGTCGTTGTGGTTGCCCTGACCGCAGATCTGTGGGCTAAGCCCTGGCTCGGTTCGCCGACGGCTTCCGACTCGACCACCATGGCCGAGACGTCGCTGCTGGCTCCGTGTGCCGAGCACCCGTTTGGTACCGACGCCCTTGGCCGTGACATTCTTGTCCGTGTTATCTACGGTGCACGCGTTTCGCTTTCCGTCGGCATTATGGCCACCGCAATCTCCACGGTGATCGGTCTGGTCATGGGTGCTCTGGCCGGTTTCTACGGCGGTATCTGGGATACGATCATCATGCGCTGCGCGGATATCTTCCTGGCATTCCCGTACGTGCTGTTCGTTGTCGCCATGATCGCCGTTATCGGCCGTGGTCTTCAGAACGTCTTTATTGCCATCGGTATTCTCGGCTGGCCTTCGATTGCGCGCGTCTTCCGATCCGCGATCCTGACGGTCAAGGAAAACGACTATGTTGACGCTGCGCGCGCGATGGGTGCATCTGATGCTCGTATCGTCGTGCGTCACATCTTCCCGAACTCCGTCGCTTCCATCGTGGTCTACGCGACCATGAACATTGGTGGCGCCATTCTGACCGAGTCCGCTCTGTCCTTCCTTGGCATGGGCGTTATTCCGCCTACGCCTTCGTGGGGCTCCATGATTCAGGACGGTCAGCAGTATCTTCTGACTGCTCCCTGGATGATGATCATGCCCGGTCTGGCAATTCTCTCGACGGTGCTCGCCTTCACCCTGCTGGGTGACGGTCTGCGCGACGCCCTCGACGTCAAGATGAAGGACGCATAAGGATGAAGAAGAACAAGAACTATGTGGACCTGAAGGACCAGCCGGTTCCCGAGGGCCAGCATCTGCTCGAGGTCGATGACCTTAAGATGTATTTCCACACCGAGGATGGCGTTGTTCGCGCTGTCGACGGTGTCTCCTACACGCTCGATCGCGGCGAGACCCTGGGCGTCGTCGGTGAGTCCGGCTCCGGTAAGTCCGTGACCGCCATGACCATCATGGGTCTTATCTCGATGCCTCCGGGAAAGATCGAGGGCGGCGACGTTCGCTATCGCGGTCGTTCTATCCTCGAGATGACCGAGGAAGAGATGCAGCACATTCGCGGTAACGACATCGCGATGATCTTCCAGGATCCTATGACCTCCTTGAACCCGGTCTATAAGATCGGCAAGCAGGTGGGCGAGGGTCTTCGTCTGCACCGCGGCTACTCCAAGCAGGAGGCGCTCAAGCGTGCCACCGAGCTTTTGGACCTCGTTGGTATTCCCGAGCCCGAGAAGCGCGTCAATGAGTATCCGCACCAGTTCTCTGGCGGTATGCGTCAGCGCGTCATGATTGCCATGGCTCTTGCCTGCGATCCCGATATTTTGATTGCCGACGAGCCCACGACTGCCCTGGACGTTACCATCCAGGCTCAGATTATTGAGCTTATGCAGGAAATGCAGGAGAAGAACGGCAACGCCATCATCATGATCACCCATGACCTGGGCGTTGTCGCTGATATGGCCGACAAGATCATGGTTATGTACGCCGGCCGTCCCGTCGAGTTCGGTACTGCTGAGGAAATCTTCTACGAGAGCCGCCACCCCTACACCTGGGGCCTTATCCGCTCCATCCCGGAGCAGGCCATCGATGAGAAGAAGCCGCTTACGCCGATTCATGGCAACCCGCCTTCGCTCATGAACCTGCCCGAGGGCTGCGTGTTCTCGCCTCGTTGCCCCTATGCGACCGATAAGTGCCGCAAGCAGCGCCCCGAGCGCGTTGTCACCGAGTCTGGTCACTACTCTGCGTGCCACTACTCCGGTGACCCCGAGTTCCTCAAGAACGCTCCTGAGACGTCCCGTACGCGCAAGGATTCCAAGAAGGGAGGCGAGGCGTAATGGCAGATACCAACGAGCGTACTCCGCTGCTGAAGGTCGAGCACCTCTCTAAGGAGTTTCCCGCTGAGTCCGGCATGTTCGCCAAGCGCTTCTCCAAGCGTGTCGTCTCTGCTGTGAACGACATTTCGTTCGAGATCTATCCTGGCGAGACCTTTGGTCTGGTCGGCGAGTCCGGTTGCGGTAAGTCCACCACGGGCCGTACCATCATGCGCCTCACCAAGCCGACGGCCGGCAAAGTGTTCTTCCAGGGCAAAGACGTTGCCGAGATGAGCAAGCACGAGATCAAGGATATGCGTCGCGAGATGCAGTTCATCTTCCAGGATCCTTATGCTTCGCTCAATCCTCGTATGACTATCGGTGAGATCGTCTCCGAGCCCATGACCATTCACGGCGTGGGCACCAAGGAGGAGCGCATTGAGCGTGTCCGCGAGCTTCTCGACGTTGTCGGACTGAACCCCGAGCACATTAACCGCTATCCTCATGAGTTCTCCGGCGGTCAGCGTCAGCGTGTCGGCATTGCCCGTGCATTTGCGCTGAAGCCCAAGCTGATTATCTGCGACGAGCCGGTTTCCGCTCTGGATGTGTCCATTCAGGCCCAGGTTCTGAACCTGCTCAAGGAACTCCAGGACAAGTTCGGTACTGCATATTTGTTTATCGCCCACGACCTGTCTGTCGTGCAGCATATCTCCGATCGCGTTGCCGTTATGTATCTGGGCAAGATGGTCGAGGTTTCGGACTGGAAGACGCTCTACAGTGAGCCTCACCATCCGTACACGCAGTCGCTGCTGTCTGCTGTGCCGGTGCCCGATCCTGATATCCAGAAGACGCGCAAGCGCATCATCCTCGCTGGCGATCCGCCGTCACCGCTGGATCCGCCGACCGGTTGCCGTTTTCACACTCGCTGCCCGATCGCGCAGGGCATCTGCTCTGAGAAGCTTCCCGAGTTTAAGGAAGTCGCACCGGGTCACTGCTGCGCCTGCCACTTCGCGGAGCCGTTCCCGATCAAGGAATCGCACATCGACCTGTAGTCGGTTGTTATTGTCCGGGCCCGCCCTGAAGTTACTTTTCAGAACGTCCTCGGACATGCAAGAAACCCCCGCTGCGCACTTCGTGCGGCGGGGGTTTCTTGCGTCCTGACGCTCCTATTTGGCAAGGTGTTTTTTAGAATCCATTTTGCGCTCGGCCTCGAACGCCTGCCTGTCCCAATTGAGCGGGAGCCCCGCCTCGACCCACGCCTCGTAGGCCCTCCTTATTGGCTTGAGCTCCCTTTGGCCCCTCTCCAGCATCGAGATGTACTTCTCGCTGGTGCCCAGTATGGACGCCGCCCTCACCTGGCTGACCTTCGCCGCGCGCCTGGCCGCCACGAGCTCCGACGCGTCCGCCGGCCTCCTTATCTCGTGCGGGTGCATCAGCGCCCGGTACGCCTCCCTGGCCACGTAGCGCTTGAGGCACCTCATGACCTCCCTGTCGCTCTTCCCCCGCGCCCTGGCCCTCTCGGCGTACTCGGCGGTCTCGGGGTCGCGCATGACCCTCTGCCTCGCGATCTCGTGCAGCGCGCTGTTCGCCTGCCGGTCGCCGCCCCTGTTGAGCCTGTGCCTCACGGTCTTGCCGCTCGAGGCGGGGATGGGGCAGGCCCCGCATATCGCCGCGAACGACGCCTCGGAGCGCAGCCTGCCCGGGTTGTCCCCGGCCGCGACCGCGAGCTTGGCCGCGCTCACGGGCCCGCACCCGTACATCGCCAGCAGCGCGGGGCAGTTCTCCTCCAGGGACGCCTCGATCGCGCGCTCCATGTCGAGCGCCGCGTCGCGCGCCGCCGCCCACAGGTCCGCCAGCGCTCCGAGCGCGGCGCCCAGCGCGCCCTCGGAGCGCACGGAGGGGAGCTCCTCCATCAGCCTCGGCCCTCCCATGCCGCGGAACCTCGACCTGAGCCCCTCCGGCGCGGTGGTGAGCAGCGACCTCGCGGTGTTGATCGCCGAGGTCCGCGCCTTCACCGCCCCGGAGCGCGCCGCGAGCATGCAGCGCACCCCGTCGACCCACCCGTCCTGGCTCTTGGGGGTCCCGAGCTTCGAGCCGGACATCGCCGCGCGGGCGGCCCTCTCCGCGTCCGACTCGTCGCACTTCCCCTGCCCCGGGCGCCTCCTCTGCGTCCTCGCCGGGGAGAGCGCCTCGCGCACGGGCATCCCCAGCGACGCGAGGTGCCTGGTGAGGCCCGCCCCGTAGGACGACGTCCCCTCCATCGCGACGCAGGCCGGCTCCCCGGCCGCCGCGATCGCCCCGGCGAGCGCCTCGTAGCCCGCCGCGTCGGCGGGGAACCGGCGGGACAGGACCCTGCTGTGTTTCGTCAAGAGGATTTGAGCAAAAAGAGCATCGGAAATTGAGCAGTCG
>CATZMG010000072.1 GCA_958421655.1 uncultured Collinsella sp. | reverse complement strand
CGGTACGACCACAGCCGGCAGAAGCGCAACCCTCATCGGTAAATCGCATCTCAAAGCGCGAGGGCAGTTCGCCCTCGGCGGGCATAAACTCCAGCTTCAGCTCGCCATCAACCATCGCGGTAAACGCGCCATCGACACCGTTGGCAACAACGTCAAAGCAGGTATCGCCGTCAACCTCCAACGAGCCCTCCCCCACACGCACCGAGGCATAATGACGCTCGATCTCGCGCGCCGGCTGCTGCAGCACCACGCCGCCGGCACCGGCTGTGAGCTCACGCGGCACTGTCATGCAGTGCTGCCAGCCGCACGCGACGGTGGGCGCATTGTCATAGGTCGGTTCATCGGGCATGCCCATCCAGCCAATCAGAATGTGGCGACCATCCTCGGTCGTGAACTCCTGCGGAGCATAGAAGTCAAAACCGGCGTCCCACAGGCGGAACTCACCCAGCCCATAGGCATCGTCACCACCGGTAATGTCACCCGTTACAGGCATGTAGCCAGCGGCATACACATTGCCGCGGTCCCAACGGCCGCCCTCGAGCCCCTGGGGCGAGAAGGAAAGGAACTTCGCCGGCACACCGCCATCCACCTCAAGATCAAGGTATCCCGGGCACTCCCACATAAAGCCAAAGCGCTCGGGCGTAGACACACGGCTCTCGAGCTGCCAGCTCAGCATATCGGCCGAGCCGTATACCAGGATCTCACCCACATCGCGCCCGGCACCCTCGCCGTGCATCTCACAAAAACGGCTATCGACATGCGGCCCGTCCACGCGACGACGCGCGCCCAGCACCATGTGATAACGCCCGTCCGCGTCACGCCACACCTTGGGATCGCGCACATGGCAGGTCAAATCCTCGGGATAATCCTCGGAAGCCAGCACCACGCGCTTTTGGCTAAACGTCTGTCCATCAACGCTCTCGACATAAACAGTATCGGCACGACGGCCGGTATTGACGTAGTCGTACGTGCCGTCTGCATCGGATAGCTTCACGTTGCCCGTGTACAGCACGCGAATGCGGCCGTCCTCGGCAAGCGCGGAGCCCGAATACACGCCATGGCAATCGAACGGCTCGTCGGGCAGCAGTGGGGCGCCAACGTAGTCCCACGTCATAAGGTCGCGGCTCGTCGCATGACCCCAAACCTTAACGCCGCCCTCGACATCAAAGGGCGCATATTGAAAATAAGCGTGGAACACGCCGCCCGCTTGGCAAAGACCGTTGGGGTCGTTGAGCCAACCCGCCGGCGGCATAATATGGAAGTGCTGGCCATACGCGCCGTGACCGCACTCAGAGGCGGCAGCGTCAACAGCGGCAACCAGTTTTGCAAGGTCGCGACCAAGTGCATTAGACATATCAAAGTCCTAACAGATCGAAAGTAACAAGGCACCAGAGATCGGCACCAGATACGGGAAACGCCCGCGAGCATACGACCCGCGGGCATCCCCTCAATCAAAAGCTCTTAGGCCTGCTCGGAAGCCTTGGGCTCGTCCTTGTACAGGACAAACGAGACGCCAAAGGAAACCAGTGCAGCGACCGCAAACATGATCGCGTACTGCACGGGCTGGGCCAGGCACAGCAGGATACCGAAGATACCGGTAACGCCCGTGCCGGAGGCAGCCAGCGAAGTGAGCGCGCAGACCAGGGCACCGCAACCGCCGCCGATGCAGCCGGCGATGAAGGGCTTAAAGAAGCGCAGGTTCACACCAAAGATGGCCGGCTCGGTAATGCCCATGAAGGCGGAAAGAGCCGAAGGAAGCGCCAGGCCCTTGATCTTGGCATCGCGGGTTTTAAAGGCAACGGCAAGCGCTGCGCCACCCTGGGCGATATTGGCAGCGCTGGCAATGGGCAGCCAGTAGGTCACGCCGTACTGGGCGAGCTGACCCAGGTCGATGGCGGTGTACATCTGGTGGATACCCGTGACGACCGTGGGGGCATAGAACAGGCCGACGATAAAGGAACCGATGCCGAAGGGCAGGGTGAGCAGGGCCTGGATCAGACCGAGGATGGCGTTCTCGGCCCAGACGAAGATGGGGCCGACGGCAACGAGCGTCACGAGCACGGTCACGAACACCGAGACGAGCGGAGTCACAAAGAGGTCGAACATCTCGGGAACGATCTTGTGCAGGCGCTTCTCGAGGAATGCCAGAATGGCGCAGGCGATAACGATGGGGATCACATGGCCCTGATAGCCGACCCAATCAAAGCTGTACACGCCGGGGATGACGGTGACCATGGTCTGCACGCCCTCGGAGGCAACTGTGTAGGCGCTCTGCAGCGAGGAGTTGATGAACGCACCGCCGACGACGGCACCCAGGTACGGGTTGGCGCCAAAGGCCTTAGCCGCGGAGTAGCCGATCAGGATCTGCAGAATGCCAAAGGACGTGCCCGAGACCAGGTCGGCGATCTTGTAGATAAAGTTATTGGTGTCGAGCGCGATAAAGCCGTTGGAGGCCATAAAGTTGAGGGCGCTCATAATGCCCAGCAGCAGACCCGAAGCCACGATGGCGGGGATGATGGGGACAAAGACGTCGCCGAGCACCTTAATGGCACGCATAAAGATGTTCTGCTGCTGTGCCGCGGCCTCCTTGACCTCGGCCTTGGTGGCAGCCTCGACGCCGCTGAGCGCGATGAACTCTTCGTAGACCTTGTTGACAGTGCCGGTGCCAAAAATAATCTGGAGCTGGCCCTGAGCCTCAAAGACGCCCTTGGCGCCGTCGACATTCTCGATGGCCTCCTTATTAACCTTGGAATTATCGGCAATCACCAGGCGCAGACGCGTGGCGCAGTGTGCGGCCGAAACAACGTTGTCGGCGCCACCGATGTTGTCGAGCACCTCTTGGGCTGATTTGCGGTAGTCCATGACTTCCCTTTCCTCCAACGGGCGCATGTGCACCCGGCCATCTTTGACACTTACACTGTAATCGTTTTCAGTTTCATTTGTCTGTAATCGTTTTCATAGTAGGGTGAACGGTAGGAAAAAGCCGGCGAAAGGTACTTTTAAGGCAAAACAGGAGGTCTCAGAGGCGAGCAGACGTGCCCAAAGCCTAGACATTCATAAGCTGATGGCCGAGCTTGAGCGTCTTTAGACCACTCTCCCCCTCCACGCCATCGAGCGTGTTGAGCAACATATTGGTCGCTTCAACGCCGCTGGTCAGGTAGCCGTAATGCACGGTGGGAATGCCGCCCGTCAGCGCGCGCAAAAATGCGTTGTCGCCAAAACCGCTCACGCGACGCACGCCCTCGCCCATACCACGTACCTCGTCAAGAGCGCGCAGGGCACCGGCCGCCATAGTGTCGGTCGCGCACGCGATAAACGAAACATCGGGGACATCGGCAAGCAGCTCGCGCGCAGCGCGATAGCCCGAGTCAAGAGTAAAGAATCCCTGCCGAATCAGGCTCGGATCAAGCACCACGCCCGCGGCGCGCAAGCCGGCCTCAAAACCGCGACGACGGTCGAAACCGGCCGCGCGGTCCTCTTCGGTAACTCCAATGTAGGCGATCTTGCCGTCCACGCGACCCGCAAGCGCATGGCCCAGCTCAAAGGCGGCCTCGTAATCGTCGTGATACACGCACGCCGCGCCCTCAACATTCTGACCGATCAGCACAATGGGCACGCGGCACGACTCAATCGCCCGGCGATGCTCGTCGGTGATCATAGTTGCCACCAGTACAATGCCATCAACCGGATGGTTTTGGAATAAATCGAGGTATTCGAGCTCGCGATCGGCCGCGTTGTCGGTATTGGCAAGCAGCATCTGGTAGCCACGGCGACCGAGCACCTGGCCAATGCCGGCGGTAATGCGGCTCACGGACTCCGAGTTAATCTTAGGTACGATGACGCCGATGAGCTTGGTGGAGCCGGTGCGCAGCGCGCGAGCCTGGCTGGACCGCACGTATCCGGTCAGCTCAATCGCCTGCTTAATGCGCTCGGCCTTGTCCGCCGAGATATATCCACCGTTGAGGTAGCGCGAGACGGCGGCGCTCGAAACACCCGCCAACTCGGCCACATCTTTCATCTTTACCACGAGCACCCCTGTCGTTGAAATGGCTTTCACCATGATACCTGTTCGTTCCGGCGTTCTAACGAACGCCGGACTGCTCGACGCTGCGCGGGCATCTGCCGGGCGATCTGCCGCTCAAACCGTCGCTCGCGTACATGAAGTACGCGTCGCTCCTCTTTCGTGGCACCTCGCCACGGCAGCTGCCCGCTCGCTGACGTATGCTCGGCCAGGAGCGCCCCTCTTTGTGCAATCTACTCGGTAGGGTTCTACCCGTGATATTCGCCGTTGTACTGGATGAGAGTCAGGTCTTCAACGCCGTCGAGCGCGCGGATGGCGTCGGCATAGGGCATATCCACACCGTCCGAAAACACCTCGACGGCCATCTCAACTTTTTTGCCGCGCATGGTCTTAGATTTGACGGTGAACTTGGTGCGCCCAAATGCACGCACGATATCGTCGCCGGTGGTCTGGCCCGTGTAGTGGATGACCATCATGTACACGCGTGCCTTGTCCTGGTGGCTCGCAAAGCCGGCGATCATCACCACGATCACCACAGCCGTGAGCCCCACGAGCGCGTACATGCCGGCGCCTGCCGTAATGCCCGTGGTAATGGCCCAAAACAGATACAGCAGGTCGAGCGGGTCCTTGACCGCCGTACGGTAGCGGACGATGGACAGAGCACCGACCATACCGAGCGAGATGACCACGTTGGTCGAGATCGCGAGCGTGACCATGCAGGTGAGCACGCACGTGCCCACGAGCGTCACGGCAAAGCTGCGCGAATACACCACGCCGGTAAAAAAGCGCTTGTACACGTAATAGATTAGGATGCCCATGGCGAGCGCCACGAGCAGCGAAAGGCCAATCTTGGCAGGGTCGACCTGGCCAAACGCCTCCAAGACGGAGTTCTTAAAAAAGTCCCTGGTACTCATGGTCTAAATATCCCCTCGGTTCTCAAAATCCGATTCCCAGTAATTAAATCCGCGCAGGTAGGCGGTCTTTTCGTAACATAGGCAGTACTTGGAGACCGCCGTGAGTTCGGCCGCGCCCGGCGGCACCATATCGCGCACTAGCTGCGGGCAAAACTCCGTAAACTTGACCTCCATCACCAGCTTGCCGGGCTCCAGGACCGGCAGCGCGGGCAGCGTCGCGTCAAAGATATCGAAGCTTCCCACCGCGGCACGCACGTTCATGTCAAACGTAATGCGCACGGTGCCCTCATCCATCACCCACGGCTCGCGCTCGTAGTCCACGATGGTCCGCGGGCGCATCATGTTGCAGATGCACTCGATGTAGAACTCGCGGCAGAGCGGATAGGGGCTCCTCAGCAAAAAGCCGTAGTCGCCGGCCAGAATCTGCTCAAACTCGCCGCGCGTGAGCGGCGCGTCCTCCTTGTAAATCCAGCTGCCGGACTTCTTTTTGCGCTCAAGCTTAATCACCTTGTCGCTGCCGTTATAGATGCGCACGCGATACTTTTTGCGCATGAGAATGCCGGCGTCTTTTTCCTCGTAGGCCGAGTTGCAGTAGTCGTCAAAATACAGGCTGCGAATGGTGTAACCACCCGCCCGCGCATGCTTGTCCAGTTTAAAAACCGGCGCCATGCGGCAGGCAAGCGCAGCATGCTCACCCTCGTTAATAAGATATTTGAGCTCGTGGCGGTAACGCTCCTGCGTGGCACGCACAGGCGGAGCCGCCAAGCGCTCAAGCAGCGCGCTAGCCCTCCTCATACGTGTCCTCCGCGACCTTACCGCCGTCCTGCACGTAAAAACACTTCATGCCGTAGTGCTTGCCGTCGTCGGTCACATAGTAGTCAAACGCATCTTGCGTATAGCCGTCTGAGTTGGTGGCGCGCACGCGCACAAAATACTGACCGGCATCGGGCGCATCGCAGGTCACCTCGGGAAGTAGCACGTCCTCGGCCTTAAAAAGCACGTCGCTTATGGCATAGTCGCGCGCCAGCTCCACGGTATAGCGAATGTCACGCGCCTTAAAGTCGTAAGACGCATCCCAGTTAATGCGCAGCTTACCGTTATCAATCTGCGGCACGCCAATGTAGAAAGGCATGGGCTTTTTAAAACTCTCGCGAAAGCTCTTGTAGTTCTCCTCGATCTCGGAGGGAATCGCCGCGGCGATCTGCTCGTATTGGTCCTTGGTGACAGGCAGATTGTCGATATCGGGCGAAGCAAAGACCAGGGATTCAGTCACCTCGCGGTAGTGCTTGATCATCTTGGTCAGGCGAGTCTCGGTCAAATACGAGCGCAAGTCCTTGACGGCACGGTCGAGTTCGCTGCGGAACGACTTGCTGCGCAACGCGCGGTTAAACAGCACGTTACCCCAGTAGTTGCTTGCGCCGCGCTCCCAGCTCGCGTAGTCCGAAAACCCGGTAAGAGAAAGCTCCAGCTTACGCAGCATGCCGTCGTTATCCCAATCCAGGATATACCAGACCTTGGAGTTAAGCGGGCTGTACAGATAGCAGTTACGGTTCTGCGTATCGCAGTTGCCCGTCAGGATCTGAAACGCCAACCAATAGACCAGGTTCTCGGTATCAAAGTAGGTGTCGAGCACGTCATCGATCTTTTGCGATTCGTCGTTGAGCGCATCGAGCATCTCGATGAGCTTGGTGTGGTCCGTATCGCCCTTAATCTCGAGCATGCCTTCAAAGCTTGCCTGGTTGTAGTCGGGATCATCGGCAAGCTTAATGGTGTCCTCGTAGCGATGGAAATCAAAGCTGTTCACCTTGTACAGGTGCCCGCTCTTATCTAGGCCATGTGCCTTAAGCGCCGTCTTGTTGAGCTGCTCCACCTGCGTAAACAGGCCGTAGTCCTCAAAGGTATCGTTGGACTTTTCGGTCTGGTCGCACACCCACAGATGCACAAACTGCGTGCGCAGGCCCATCATCTGGGGAATCCCGCGGATAAGGTCATAGGCCATCTTGTTGCGAAAACGCATACCCTCGCCCATGTGCTTGTTGAGCGCAATCGCACGCTGCTGGCGCCAGGTACCTTTTCCTTTTTTGAGCTCCACCTTGTAGTTCTTCTGCGTATAACCGCTCGACGTCTGGCCACGCACCTGCACGGTGGCATTGGGCGCTTCCTCGCCATAGCCAACCTCGCCGGCAACTGGGCCCTCTTCGTCGCCCGGCTGCAGCAGGCCCATAACCTGATAGCGCGTCACACCCATGTCGGCATAGTCATACACCGAGTACGTATTGATCTCGGCCCAGCTATGATCGGTGTTCTCGGAGCTGTTACCGCGCGAGACCGTCAGGTACATGGTCACAATGCCCGAGTCGTCGTAAACCTCGTACAGCTCGTCCTTATCGCGCAGGTGCTTGGACTGGTCGGAGGCCTCGGCCTTTTTAATCTTGTCCTGCTTTTTTACCTTATTTGTCGAGGATTCGTCCTGAGATGAGCAGCCCGAAAGCAGCAGCGCGCCGGCAGCCGCCTCGATCAGACAGCGGCGAGACATCAACTTATCGATCATCAGAACCTCCCCAATGGTTGCGATACACGCGAACTACTGCGCGCTGAAACGCGCCGTGCGGCACACCCTTATGGCGACCTTCCTCATAGCGCTGTTCGACACGGTCGAGCATGCGACCCAGCTGTGTAAAGCGACCCGTTTTGTCGGTCGCCACAATGGGCTGCTGGCTCAGGATACGATACGGCAAATTGGCGGTATAGGTATCGAGCCGCAGCAGCGCCACGATAAAAAACACCGCCGCACCCAACAAAAAGCCAAAGCCGTAAAATTGCTGCGGCAAAAGCAACGACACGGCAGTCGCCAGCCCGGCCACGCCGGCAAACAGGCCCGAAGCCAGCACGGCCCCCTTGTAGTCGGTAAAGTACAGCAAGATGAGCAACACCGTATTGCCCACGGCATACAGGCCGTAGCCCACGCACAACGTGCGAAAATACCCGTGCATCAGGTTATTAAAGCCCAACGGTAGGGCCGACAGCACCGTGGTCTCGAGAGAGATGACCGCCGCCGTCACAAACAGTTGCTTGAGCGCGCAAAACCGCAGTTCTCGGTTGAGCGTGGCAAGCATTTCCTCCTCGGCCACCACAATGTCGCCCACCACGCCACCGTCGTTGAACAGGCTGTAGTAGTCGCGGTAGCGCGGATAGAAATTGACCTCGACCGAGACCACAAAGTTGACGGACGTGACCAGGATCGTCAAAAACGCGATGAGCGCCGGAACATCGTGGTAGGGCGCACCATAAAACAAGCCCTTGACCTGCACGCCAATGGGACCGGCCCATATTATCACCAAGTGCGCAAAGAGGCCCAGGTTGGTAAACAAGCCCGTGAGCGCCAACGGCATAAACTGATCAAGCCACCGTAAAAAGAGCCAGGGGTTACGATCGCTCTGCGGAAAATACCGGTACAGCAATACCACGTCCCAGGCGAGCATGACGCCGTAGCCCAGAGCAATTGATGCCAAAAGGCCCTCGACCGGCGGCAGTCCCAGCGCCAGCGCGGCCAGGGCGCACAGGCACGCCACGCCAATGGCAGCCGCAAAGCTGCACAGGATACCGCGGTAATCCTTGATGGCCGTGAGGTAACTCATGCCGTTCCAGTTGACGATCATAATGTTGAACAGCCACAGGCACAGCAGCCCCTGCAGCAGCGTGGCGCCCGAGAACAGCAAAAAGACGCCGTAGAGCACCGTGCCCGCAACGAGCATGATGACGTTGGAGCCCCAAAACGAAGGTAGGATCTCATCCTCGCGCTCGGCAAAAAGCATGTCGGCCAAAAAGCGCGTGACCGGCATGGAGAAAAAGCTCGTGAGCGTGAGCGACGCCAGCAGCGTATAGGTCACCATGCACACCAGCAGATCCTGGTTGGCACGGCCCACACCCCACAGACCGCACAGCACCAAGATACCCACCTGGAGCAGCACGCCCAAAAGCATGGGACCCGTGCACACAATACCGGCGTAGCCGTAGGCGCGCATCGTGGCAAACAGGCCCTTGCGCCTAAACAGGTGCTTGAGCTCAAAACCAATTCCGGCCACCGGCTACTCCCCCTCTCTGGGCAGGTTAAACGCACACGCCGTCTCGTCGTACAGCGCGCGATAGTTGGCGAGCATCTGCTCGTGCAAAAAGTACGTGGCAACGCGACGCTGCCCGCGCTCCCCCATCTCAATGCGACGGGCGCGGCTTGTGCACATGCGTTCCATGACATCGGCCAAGCCCTTACGATACATGGGCGGCGTCACAAAACCCGCCACGCCAAAGTCGTCGCCCGGGGCGCCCTCGAGCAGCTCGCGGCAGCAGCCCACCTCTGTCGTCACGCAGGGACGGCGCGCTGCAAGCGACTCCAGCACGCTGAGCGGCTGGCCCTCGGAGATGCTCGTCAAAATGGTAAAGTCGAGCTTTTCCATGTACTCGACCACGTTGACGCGCCCGGTAAAGATCAGGTCGCGCACGCCCAGGGTTTCGACCAGCGCGTGGCACTCGGCGCCGTACTCCTCGTCGTCCACGCCGCCCATGATGTGCAGGCGCACTTTGGGCAGGCGCTCATGCAGCTCAAAGAACGCATAGATCATGGTCTTGACGTCCTTGATGGGCGCCAGGCGCACCACCGCGCCAA
>CATZMG010000071.1 GCA_958421655.1 uncultured Collinsella sp. | reverse complement strand
GCTTTCCGGCGAAGCGCTGATGGGCGACGGCCAATATGGCATCGACCCCAAGGTTACCGACCATCTTGCTAAGCAGGTCAAGGAGCTGCTCGCCGTTGGCCATGAGGTCGGCGTCGTTGTCGGCGGCGGCAATATTTTCCGCGGCATGGCAGGCGCTGCCGGTGGCATGGAGCGTGCTCAGGCCGACTACATGGGCATGCTGGCAACCGTTATGAACGCGCTCGCCCTGCAGGATGCCTTCGAGCATAACGATGTTCCCTGCCGCGTGATGAGCGCTATCCAGATGAACGAGATCTGCGAGCCCTATATTCGCCGTCGCGCCATCAACCACCTTTCCAAGGGCAACGTCGTTATTTTTGCCGCCGGTTCGGGCAATCCGTACTTTACGACCGACACCGCCGCGGCTCTTCGTGCGTGTGAGATCGGCGCCGAGATTCTGATTAAAGCCACCAAGGTTGACGGCATCTACGATAAGGATCCCGTCAAGTGCGCTGATGCCGTCCGTTTTGACAAGATTACCTATCACGAGGTTCTCGTCCGCGGTCTGCAGGTTATGGATTCCACGGCTACGGCACTGTGCCAGGACAACCGTATGCCGATTTTGGTCCTCAACATCGATGGCGAGGACACCGTCAAGCGCGCGCTTTCGGGTGAGCCCGTCGGCACGCTCGTCTATCAGGAGGATTAAGCATGGCAGAGAACATCACCGCCCATATGGACAAGTCGCTCGAGTCCCTCAAGCATAACTTCTCCAAGGTCCGTACCGGCCGCGCCAATGCCAACATTCTGTCCGACATCACCGTCGATTATTACGGTGTTCCCACGCCGGTCACGCAGGTTGCCGCCGTCAAGACCCCCGAGGCCCACATGCTGCTCATCGAGCCGTGGGACAAGGCACTCATCAATGCTATCGTCAAGGCCATCGGCGCTTCCGATCTGGGTATTACCCCCAACTCCGATGGCACCGTCGTTCGTCTTCCGTTCCCGGCTCCCACTGAGGAGCGCCGTCGCGAGCTCGTCAAGGAGTGCCGCGAGTACGCCGAGCAGGCCAAGGTGTCTATCCGTAACATCCGTCGCGACTTCAACAACAAGCTCGAGCGCGATGAGGAGCTCACCGAGGACGATGTCCGTCGCGAGCAGGCCAAGGTCCAGAAGCACACTGATGAGTATGTCGCCAAGGTCGAGGAGCTTCTGAAGGAAAAAGAAGCCGAGGTCATGGAGATCTAAGGTGCAATACGACGAGCATAAACTGGTCGAGTACTTTGCCGACGCCCCTGCGGGCGTCGGTTTTTCCGACCTTGACCTCAATAACATTCCGCACCATATCTCGTGCATCATGGACGGCAACGGTCGTTGGGCCACGTCGCGCGGTCTTGCACGCACTGAGGGCCACAAGGCGGGTATCGTCTCGCTGCGCGAGATCATTACCGCCTGCGTGCGCCTGGGCGTCGACGTGCTTTCTGCCTATGCGTTTTCTACCGAAAACTGGAACCGCCCGCAGCATGAGGTCAACGTCTTGATGCACTTGTTTGCCAAGACGTTCATCGACGAGTTGCCGCTTCTGAAGCGCGAAAACGTGCGCGTTGTCTTTTTGGGTGATATTTCCGCGCTGCCCAAGAAGACCCGCGACGTTTTTGAACGCGGTCTTGCCGAGTGCGCCGATCACACCGGTATGACGCTGGCGCTTGCCGTCAACTACGGCGCGCGTGCCGAGATTACCCGCGCTGTCCGTCAGATCGCGCTCGACGTTGCCGCCGGTAAGATTGATCCTGCCGCAATTGATGACGACATGGTGGCTTCCCACCTCTATACCGCCGGCCTTCCCGATCCTGAGCTTGTGATTCGCACCTCTGGTGAGCTGCGCCTTTCGAACTATCTGCTGTGGCAGGTGGCTTATTCCGAGTTCTATGTCACCGATACCTATTGGCCCGACTTTGATCGTTGGGGCCTTGTCGACGCCATTTTGGCCTATCAGGGCCGTGACCGTAGGTTTGGTGGACTGAGCAAGACCGAGGAGGCTTAATCGTGTCCGATCGTCCCAAGGCATCTGCTCCCAAGACGCCTGCGCGCAAAGCTACCGCTGCGGGAGCGCCTACAGCGAAGAGCGGCACCGGTTCGTGGCTGGCGGGCTTTATTACCCGTGCCGCCGCGGGTATCGTCTACGCTGTTGTCTTTATCCTGTGTCTGGTTTTGGGTATCGTGCCCACTGGCATCTTTGTTTCTGTCATGAGCGGCCTGTGCTGCTATGAGTTTTTCCGTATGACGAGGCTCGATGGCAAGATGGCTAACGAGCGCATGGGTATCGCTGCCGCCGTACTCTTTCCGCTGTCGGCGTTGGGCGATTCGATGTTGCTGAATGCCCTGCTTTTTGCCCTGATGCTCGCTGTGGGCATTTGGTATGTTTGGTCGCCGCGTACCCGCATCTCTGATGTGGCCGTGACGCTCATGGGTCCCATCTACACTGGCTTTATGCTGTCGGCTATCGTGCTGCTGCGCGATGCCGTGCCCGGTTTTGCCGGCGCCCTGCTTTCGGTGGGCGTTTGCGCGTCCCTTTGGGTCTCCGATTCGTTTGCCTACATCGTGGGTAGCCGTATCGGCAAGCACAAGATGGTTCCCAAGATCTCTCCCAAAAAGAGCTGGGAGGGGTTTGTCGGCGGCATCCTGGGCTCGGTTTTGATTTGGCTCATCCTGTGGGCGACGCACTTCTACAAGCTCAGCCTGCCCTATGCGCTGCTGTGCGGCTTGGTCGTGTCCGTCCTGGGCGTTATCGGAGACCTCATCGAGTCGCGCATCAAGCGCGGTGTGGGCGTTAAGGATTCCGGTAACCTTATCCCGGGCCACGGCGGCATGCTCGATCGTAGCGATTCGCTTATCTTTGGCTGCATTACCGCGCAGCTGCTTTTGATGATCGGAGGCGTGCTGTAATGTCCTTCCAGACGACGTATGGCCCCGATGGACGTCTCCGTGTTGCCATCCTGGGTTGTACGGGCTCTATCGGCACCCAGGCGCTCGATGTGTGCCGCCAGCATGCCGATCGCCTGCAGGTGACGGCGCTGTCCGTTAACTCCAGTACCTCCGAGCTCGTTGCCGCTGCCCGCGAGTTCTCGGTTCCGGCGGTTGCCGTGGCCGATGTCGCTCATGGCGATGACGCCGTGCTGCAGGAGTTGCCCGAGGGAACGAAGCTCGGCGTTGGCGCGCAGGCGGTTTGCGAGCTCGCGCGTCGCGACGATGTCGACTGCGTGCTCGTCGCTATTGTGGGCGCCGCCGGTCTCGAGGCGAGCCATGCGGCCTTGACCTCGAATAAGCGTCTTGCCCTTGCCAACAAGGAGTCCCTCGTCGTCGGCGGCGACTTGCTTATGCCGTTGGCGCAACCGGGCCAGCTTATTCCAGTCGACTCTGAGCACTCCGCCATCTACCAGTGCTATCTGGGGGAGGACCCGCGCGAGGCTCATTGTATTTGGCTCACCTGCTCGGGCGGTCCGTTCTTTGGCCGCACGCGCGACGAGCTCAATCGCGTGACGCGTGCCGATGCCCTCGCACATCCCACGTGGGCCATGGGCGCCAAGATCACCATCGACTCCGCCACCCTCATGAACAAGGGCCTGGAGCGCATTGAGGCCATGCATCTGTTTAACTGCGACCTCGATTTCATTAACGTGGTCGTGCAGCGTCAGTCCAAGATTCACTCTATGGTCGAGTTTGCCGACGGCTCCGTGATGGCGCATCTCGGTGCTTCCGACATGCGTATTCCCATCCAGTTCGCGTTCTCGTATCCCGAGCGTTGGGATACCCCGGCGCCTCGTATCGATTTCCGCGAGCTGGGGCAGCTCACGTTTGATGCTGCCGACATGGATACCTTCCGCTGTCTGGCACTGGCCGAACGTGCCGGCAAGACGGGTGGCACCATGCCGTGCGTGCTCAATGCCGCCAACGAGGTCGCCGTCGATGCCTTCCTGCACGATGGCTGCAGCTTTACCGATATCGATCGCATTGTGGAATCCTGCATGGATGCCCACGATATGCAGGCGGTCGATTCGTTTGAGCAGCTTCGCGACATCGATGCGTGGGCGCGTGAAAAGGCTGCGCAGGTGCTCGCCGCAACCCGTTCCTAACCCATAAGGATTGCTTTTTCGTTTTATGGATACTGTTCTGAGCGTTCTCTCATCGGTCTTTTGGGGCCTGCTGATGCTTTCCGTCCTCGTGTTTTTGCACGAGGGCGGCCACTTTTTGGCGGCGCGTGCCTGCGGCGTCCGTGTGACCGAGTTCTTTTTGGGCCTGCCGTGCCGCTTTGACATACATTACACGTCGCGTCGCATTGGAACCAAGTTTGGCGTGACCCCGCTGCTGCTGGGTGGCTACGCTGCCATCTGCGGTATGGATCCGACCGACGTCTCGTGTGCCGATCGCGTGCTCGCGGCTATCTATCGTCATGGTCGCGTGACCGTGGCCGACCTTGCTGTCGAGCTCGAGCTATCCGAGGAGGTTGTGCTCGAGGCATGCGCCTTGCTCTTGGGTTGGGGCTCTATCGCGCCTTGGTATGAGGAAGGGGAGAAGCCCTCGCCGAGCTACTATCCCACCAAGTATCAGACGCTGCCACGAGATGCGGCGGGTTACACCACCTTTGACGGCCGCCGTTTCGATCGAGAGCATGCGACTACCGAGGGCGATGTGTGGGAGCTGCCGTGCGGCGAAGCCGAGTTCCTTGCGCAAGAGCGTTCGCATACCTATCTGGGCCAGGGTTTTCTCAAGCGCGCCTTTATGCTGCTCGCGGGCATTCTCGTCAATATCCTGACGGGCTTTTTGCTGCTTATGAGCATCTACTCTATTGCGGGTGTCACCGTGCCGATGGATACCAACGTGATCGGTCAGGTTGACGAGGGTTCTATTGCCGCCAAGGCGGGTATCGAGGGCGGCGACGCGATCCTTTCGGTTGACGGAGTATCGTGCTCTACCTGGATGGACGTTTACGATGCCATCGGCAAGGCCGCCGGTAAGGACGATATCGCCATCGAGTACGAGCGTGACGGCAAGCAGCATTCGACCACGGTTGCACTCAAGGAGGAGGAGCGCCTAGGTGTGTATGCCTCTACGCAGGTGGTCCGTTTAGACCCCATCACGTCGGCTCGCCTGTCTTTCTCCTATGTCGTGCAGACAGCGGAGGGCGTGATGCGCCTGCTCCAGCCGCAGCATACGATGGAGATTCTCGATCAGTCTTCTTCGATCGTGGGTATTAGCGTTATGTCCTCACAGGCTGCTGCTGCCGGCCCTGCCACGTTCCTTTCGTTTGCCGCTCTCATTTCGTTCTCGCTTGGCTTTATGAACCTGCTGCCCATCCCACCACTCGATGGCGGCAAGCTGGTCATCGAGATCATTCAAAAGATTGCGGGCCGCGAGCTACCTCTCAAGGTCCAGACGATTGTGAGCTATGTGGGCATCGCGCTCTTTGCGCTGCTGTTTGTCTATATGCTTCGTTCCGACATCCTTCGATTTATTCTGTAGGGGAGTGTTTGGATTGTCTTTATCCCATCCTTTGCCTCGCGAGTTGACGCGCCCCGTGCATGTGGGCGGTGTGCAGATCGGTGGCGGCGCGCCGGTGGTGGTCCAATCCATGACCTGCACCGATACCGCTGATGCCCAGGCAACGCTTGCGCAAGTGTGCGCGTTGGCGCAGGCTGGCTGCGATATCGTGCGTGTGAGCGTGCCCACCGAGGCCGCGCTTGAGGGTTTCCGCACCATCTGTGCCGAGTCTCCGGTGCCAATCGTTGCCGATATCCACTTTAACCACAAGCTGGCCATTGGCGCTGTGGAGGCCGGTGCCGCCAAGCTCCGCATCAATCCCGGTAATATCGGCGATTGGGCCAAGGTCGATGCTGTGATCGATGCTGCGGGCACTGCTGGGTGCGCGATTCGCATTGGCGTGAACGCCGGCTCACTCGAGCAGGATATCGCCGAGCGCGACGAGCTTACGCAGCCCGAGAAGCTCGTGATGTCGAGCGAGCGCTTCGTCAAACATTTTGAGGATCGCGGTTTTACCAATATCGTGCTTTCCGCCAAGGCCCATAGCGTGACCACGACGCTCGACACCTATCGTGCGCTGTCGCGTGAAATCCCCCATGTTCCTCTTCATCTGGGCGTGACGGAGGCCGGAACCAAACTCCAGGGCACCATTAAGAGCTCTGTGGGCTTGGGTATCTTGCTTTCCGAAGGCATTGGCGACACCATGCGTGTGTCGCTCACAGCCGATCCGGTTGAGGAGCCGCCGGTCGCCTGGGGAATTTTGCAGTCGCTGGGCCTGCGCCGCCGTGGTCCCGAGATTGTCTCGTGCCCCACGTGCGCCCGCTGCCAGGTTAACCTGATTCCCATCGCCGAGGAGGTCACCGAGCGGCTTAAGAACTATGCCGCGCCGCTTTCGATTGCCGTCATGGGATGTGCCGTTAATGGCCCCGGTGAGGCTTCTGATGCCGACCTGGGCGTTGCCTGCGGACGTGGTCAGGCTCTGCTCTTTTCGCATGGCCAGATCATTGGTAAAGTAGCTGAGGACCAAATTGTCGACGCGCTTATGGCAGAGGTCGACAAGCTTATTGAGGAGAAATAAATGACCCGAGCAATGTATATGTCTAAGCTCTATGCGCCGACGCTTAAAGAGGATCCGGCGGACGCTGAGCTCGCCAGTCACCGCCTGCTGCTCCGTGCCGGCATGATCCGCAAGGAGGCCGCCGGCCTGTATTCCTACCTGCCGCTTGCTTGGCGCTCGATCCGTAAGATCGAGAATATCGTGCGCGACGAGATGGACGCTGCCGGCGCCCAGGAGCTTATGATGCCTATCATGGTCGACGCCGAGTTGTGGCGCGAGTCCGGCCGCATCGACGCCTATGGCAAGGAGCTTGTGCGCTTTGACGACCGTCATGGTCGCGAGTTCGTCCTGGGCCCCACGCACGAGGAGACCGTCACGGCCCTGGTGCGCAACGAGCTGCGCTCCTACAAGCAGCTGCCCGTCAACCTGTACCACATTCAGGACAAGTTCCGCGACGAGTTCCGCCCCCGCTTTGGCCTGATGCGCGGTCGCGAGTTCATCATGAAGGACGCCTACAGCTTCTCCGCCACGCAGGAGAGCCTGCAGGAGGAGTATGACAAGATGAAGCAGGCCTACGCTAACATCTGCGAGCGCTGCTATATCAAGGCCCTGCCCGTTGTTGCCGACTCCGGTGAGATCGGTGGCGATACCTCCGTCGAGTACATGGCGCTGGCCGATGCTGGCGAGGCTTCGCTCGTCTATTGCGATGACTGCGGTTTTGCCGCCGATGACGAGGCTGCAAGCACCAAGGTCGTCGTGACCGAGGGTCCTGGCGACGGTACGCTTACCAAGGTCGAGACTCCGGGCATGGGCACCATTGAGGCAGTTGCTAAGTTCTTTGGGTTCCCCGAGAACGGCACGCGCAAGTCGCTGGCACTCATCGACGCCGAGGGCAAGCCGGTCGTGGCCATTGTTCCGGGCGACCACGAGCTCAACGATTGCAAAGCCGAGCATGTCTTTGGCAAGGGCTATCGCATGATGACCGACGAGGAGCTCCAGACCTACGGTCTGCACAAGGGCTTTATCGGACCGGTCAACCTGCCCGAGGGCATCCGTCTGGTGTGCGACGAGAGCCTGCGCGAGTCCAAGCAGTGGGCCTGCGGTGCCAACGAGGTCGATTATCATTTTACCGGTGCCTGCCCCGAGCGCGACTTTACCGTCGACGAGTGGGCCGACCTGGTCACCGTTGTTGCCGGCGATCCCTGCCCGCACTGTGGCAAGCCGCTCTCTGCTGCTCGCGGTATCGAGGTCTCCCAGGTCTTCCAGCTGGGCACCAAGTATTCCGAAGCCATGGGTGCCACCTTTATGGACGAGGACGGCAAGGAGAAGCCGCTTATCATGGGTTGCTACGGCGTTGGCGTGTCTCGCTCGCTCGCTGCCGTCGTGGAGCAGCACAACGACGAGCACGGCATCGTCTGGCCGGTCTCCGTTGCCCCGTACGAGGTTGCGGTGATTCCGCTCGACCCCAAGAAGGAGGAGTGCGCTACCGTCTGCGAGCAGATCGTTGATGGCCTGTGCGCCGAGGGTATCGAGGTCGTCGTCGACGACCGTGACGAGCGTCCCGGCTATAAGTTTGCCGACAACGACCTTATGGGCTTCCCGTATCAGGTTGTTCTGGGTAAGCGTGGCCTTAAGAACGGCACCGTCGAACTCAAGGACCGTTCCACGGGCGAGCGCGAGGATGTGGCGATCGACGAGGTCGTCGCCAAGGTTGCCGAGCTTGTTAAGGCGGCCCGTCGTTAATCGACGATTTCGCTTGTAGTTCGATATACGGGACGGCCCCGCATTTCTCCAGATCGGGGAGATGTGGGGCCGTCCTTTTATCTTGTTGCATACTCGATATCTGAAAGGAAAACCCCACAGCCCATGCGAGCTGCGGGGTTTCCTTTGTGCCTCCGATGCGAAATAAATCGCTCAGATATTACTGATAATCGACGACGTCGATCCAGTTCTTCAGGAACTCATCGTTCACGTTGCGCTTACGAGCGAGCTCGGAAGCGGCGACGATGCTCGTCCACTGACGCACGACCTGCATGGGCATGTCGGCGCGGTCGCAGTAGAGCTCCAGGTAGGCCTCGGCCTGGTCCTTGCTGTTGAGGGCAAAGAGCAGGTAGGTGGTGGCAACGTCGGCAGCAGGGGAGCCCTGGGTGGCGTGTGCCCAGTCGCAGACATACAGCTGGCCGTCGTCGCCGACGATGACGTTGGAGGGGTTGAAGTCGCCGTGGCAGACCTTGAACTCCTTGGTCATGCCGTCCAGACGCTCCTGAAGGTTGTAGCGCGTGGTGGCATTGAGCTGATCAAGGCTGTCGATCATGCGGGCGAACTTGTCGCGCTGACGGTTGAGCAGCGGGGAGGTGTAGCCGTGGATCTCGATCTGGAGGTCGACGAACATCTCGAGGTACTCACCAAAGCGCTGGGGCTCGGCAGTCATCTTCTCGGCAAGGGTGGTGCCCGGAACCTTCTCGGTCACGAGCGCCCAGCCGTTGGCGTTCTCGAGCTGGGAAACCTCGAGAGCCTTGGGGCTGCGGATGCCGCACTCATTGATGCGGGCAAGATTCAAAGCCTCGTTGAACACGTCGGAGACAGGCTTGGTCTCGTTAAAGACCTTGACGATCTTGTCGCCCAGGTCGTAAACGACCTTGTTGCCACGGCGGACGAGCTCGGTCTTGGAATCGGGTAGCAGCATGGTTGCATCCTTTCAACGATGCGATAGAAGCGACGGCGGGGGTGTGTGAAACACCCGTGCACCCCCGCCGTTAAAAACCGTGCTAAAACTAGCAGACGGCGTAGTCCTGAGGCTCGCGGCCGTAGTAGGCGTCCAGGTAGAGCTCCTTGATCTCGCTCATGAGCGGGTAGCGCGGGTTAGCGCCGGTGCACTGGTCGTTGAATGCCTGCTCGGTCATCTCGTCGAGGGTGTCGAGGAAGTACTGCTCGTCAACACCGTAGTCGGCGATGGTCTTCTTGACACCGATGAAGTCCTTGAGCTCCTCGAGCTTCGTGATGAAGTTCTCGAAGACCTCCTTGTCGTCCTTGCCCTCGATGCCGCAGTACTTGGCCATCTCGGCGTAGTTGTGCAGTGCGTTGGGGTAAGGATACTGGGAGAAGGTACCCATCTTGACGGGAGCCTCGGCGGCGTTGTAGCGCATGACGCGAGTCAGGATGACGGCGTTGGCGAGGCCGTGGGGCAGGTGATGGAAAGCGCCGAGCTTGTGGGCCATGGAGTGGTTGAGGCCCAGGAAGGCGTTGGCGAAGGCCATACCGGCCATGCAGGAGGCGTTGTGCATCTCCTCGCGGGCGTGCGGGTCCTTGGCGCCGTTCGTGAAGCTGGAGGGCAGGTTCTCGAAGACGAGCTTAGCAGCGCGCTCGGAGAGGCCCTTGGTGTAGTCGGAAGCCATGATGGAGGCGTAGGACTCGATGGCGTGGGTCATGACGTCGATGCCGGAGGCAGCGGTCAGGCCGCGCGGGGCGGTCATGCAGTTGTCGGCGTCGACGATAGCCATGTTGGGGAGCAGCGCGTAGTCGGCGAGCGGCCACTTGATGCCGGTCTCCTTGTCGGTGATGATGGCGAACGGCGTGCACTCGGAGCCGGTACCCGAGGAGGTCGGGACGGCGACGAAGTAGGCCTTCTTGCCCATCTCGGGGAAGGTGAAGATACGCTTGCGGATGTCCATGAAGTCCATGGCCATGTCTTCGAAGTTTGCCTCCGGATG
>CATZMG010000070.1 GCA_958421655.1 uncultured Collinsella sp. | reverse complement strand
GGTGCCGAAGGTGGTGTGGCGGCAGTGGTCGGACCAGTAGGTGTCGATCACGCGGATCTCGGTGATGGTGGGGTCGCGGTCCTCATCGCGGAAGTACTGCTGGCAGAAGGCGATGTCCGCCTCGTCCATGGCAAGACCGCGCTCGGAAATAAAGGCGGCAAGGCCGGCCTCATCGAGCTCGCGGAAGCCGTCGAGCACTTCGACGGGCTGGGGCTCGGGGGTCTCCATGTACAGCGTCTCGGGCAGGTCGAGCGAGGCGATGCGTGCCTCGACGGGGTTCACCACGTAGTGCTTGATGGCCTCGATGGCGGCTTCGTCCAGAGCGCCCGAGATCATATAGACCTTGGCGGAGCGCACGGCGGGGCGCTCGCCCTGGCTGATGAGCTGCACACACTCGCTGGCGGAGTCGGCGCGCTGGTCAAACTGGCCAGGCAGGAATTCGACGGCAAAGACGGCGCCGTCGCTTGCGGGGAGCTCGTTGTAGGTCACATCGACCTGGGGCTCGCTAAAGACGGTCGGCACACAGGAGCGGAAAAGCTCCTCGTCGATGCCCTCGACGTCGTAGCGGTTGATGATCCTCAGGGCCTCGATGCCCTTGATGCCGAGAATTTCGGTCAGCTCGCCCTTGAGCTGCTGAGCCTCGACGTCGAACCCGGGTTTCTTCTCCACGTAGATACGAGAGACCATTGGTTCCTGCCTTCCTGATCGGTTGGGCGTACGGTACGGTATGCGGCAGCGGTCGGTTTACGGGGCAAGCCTCGCGGTCGCCTTGAGCCACATGTTTGTAAACCTCACTATGATACGACAGCTCGCGGCGCGTTGAGGACGGCGAGGGTGCTACAGTGATGCGCAAACAAGAGAAAGGCATCACATGGCATTCGTTTCACTCGCCATCATCGCGCTCGTGGCCTTTGCAAGCCCCTTCATCGCCTCGGCGATTCCCGGAAAGCCCGTTCCCGAAACGGTCTTTTTGCTCGTGTTCGGCGCGGTGCTGGGACCCCATATGCTCGGCGTCATCCATGTAGATGCCGAGGTCTCGCTCGTGTCAGAGCTCGGTCTGGCATTTTTGTTCCTGCTTGCCGGCTTTGAGATCGATCCCAAGAACATCACGGGCGTCGAGGGCCGCTACGGTATGGCCACGTGGGCTGTCACATTTTGTATCGCCTGGCTTGCCGTGCGCTTTACCCCGTGGTTCTCGGTCAGCCATTTCGACGGTATCGCCGTGACGCTCGCCTTGACCTCGACGGCGCTTGGGGCGCTCATGCCCATCTTGCGCGAGCGGTTGCTTGCCGGAACGCGCGTCGGTGATTCGATTCTTGCCTATGGTACGTGGGGCGAGCTCGGCCCCGTGCTCGCCATGTCGGTACTGCTGTCTGCCCGTACGGGCATCGAGACGCTGCTGATCTTGGGCTTATTTGCCGCCGTGTGCGTGCTGCTTGCCGTGGTCCCCAGTCGCTCCAAACGCGTCGGCAGCCGCTTCTTTGCGTTTGTCGAGGAGCGCGCCGATACCACGTCGCAGACGTTCGTACGCCTGACAGTGCTTATTTTGGTCACGCTCGTGGCGTTCTCGGCCATCTTTAGCCTCGATATCGTATTGGGCGCTTTTGCCGCCGGCTTTGTCCTGCGCTATATCATCCCCGAGGGCAACCATACGCTCGAGACCAAGCTCGACGGCCTGGCCTACGGCTTTTTGATCCCGGTGTTCTTTACCGTGTCGGGCGCTAAGATCGACCTGACGGCCGTGGTGTCGCGCCCCGGGCTGCTCGTGGGCTTTATCTTGGCGCTGCTGATCATTCGTGCCGTGCCCATTCTCATCTCTATGAGCATTTGTCCCGTGACGCGCGATGTGTCGGCGTATGGCCGCATTACCGTGGCGCTCTACTGCACCACGGCGCTGCCGATCATCGTTGCCGTAACGAGCGTGGCCGTCAACGCGGGCGCGCTGTCGCAA
This sequence comes from uncultured Collinsella sp., assembly GCA_958421655.1. Classification (GTDB taxonomy): domain Bacteria; phylum Actinomycetota; class Coriobacteriia; order Coriobacteriales; family Coriobacteriaceae; genus Collinsella. Next base: position 8,660 of record CATZMG010000070.1, on the reverse strand, counting down.
GATATTGCGTCGGTCATGGTTGCCGCCGGTGCCATCACAGTGTTCTTGATGCCATTGCTCGCGCAGCTCTTCTACCGCGTGGTCGACGCCGCGCCGGTCGCCGCCGTGGCAGAGGTTGCCGAGCATCCATCCGATGCACTTGACATCCTGCGCGCCCATCACGATTTGGCGAGCCTGCTCGCACGCGAGCACGAGCTGCTGACCTCGCATGGCCATGGTCGCGTATTCGAGGGCCTGCCTACGCTCGATACGATTGCCGAGCGTCTTTCCGCCGAGGCGGCGAGCGGCCACATCGATGCCCGCATCGTGGACGCGGCGCGTCTTCTTGCCGATAAGACCTATGGTGATGAGGTTGACCCGTCCGAGCTGACTCCGCGTGAGCGCCGCCGCCTTGAGCGCGCCAAGCTCGCCGTACACGAATACCGCCGCCGCATGCTGGAGCTCTACGCGCGCGATGAAGCCCAGGACGACGACGGCAAGTAGCAAGGAATGTCGGGATACGGGTTCCGTCCAAATAATAGAAGGCGCGCTGCCTGCGGTTGATGCGGACAGCGCGCCTTTTGCGTTGAACTCTGTTGAGGTTCGAAGCCGAAACTTTCGACCTTTAGGAGCGGGCTGCCCCGTCGACGGGGAGGATGGCGCCCGTGACATAGGAGGACATGTCGCTCGCAAGGAAAACGAAGGCGTTGGCAACGTCCTCGGGCTCGCCCATGCGACCGAGCGGAATAGTGGCGATGATGGGCTTGATGACCTCTTCGGGCAGGTTGGCGACCATATCGGTCTTGGTTACGCCTGGGGCAACGGCGTTGACGCGAATGCCCATGGGGGCGAGCTCGCGCGAGAGCGACTGGACCATGCCGTTGACGGCAAACTTAGACGTGGGGTAGCCGACGCCAGAGGGCTGGCCGTACTTGGCGACCATCGAGCTTGTGGTAGTGATGGTGCCGCCGTGGCCGGCCTCGGTCATGATCTTGGCGGCAGCCTGGTGACCGTTAAAGACGGCGACGACGTTGAGGTCCATAACTTTGGCGAACTCCTCGGCTGTATAGTCCAAAAGGGGTGAGCGCTGGGAGATTCCGGCGTTGTTGACGACCGTATCGAGACCGCCCATATCGGCTGCAGCCTGGGTAAAGGCCTCGGTCACGGCTTCGAGTGAGGTGAGGTCGCAGGAGCGACCCCAGACCTTGGCGTCGGGATAGACGGCTGTCAGCTTCTCAACGGCCGCATCGGCGGTCTCCTGACGCGAGCCAAAGACGGTGACGGTGGCACCCTCCTCGATAAAGCGGCAGGCGATGGCATAGCCGATACCGCGCGTGCCGCCGGTGATGATTGCTTTCTTGCCCTCGAGCAACATGGTGCCTCCATTCTTCGGGGGTGGACGTACGCAGCACAGGATAGCGGCGGACAAAAGCAAACATGTCTGCTTATCGGTGAGCGGTATCCCTGGTTGACACCGAACGGTCAAATTGTTCAAACGCGGATCGCGTCAATGCGCCCCGAGCGTGCAAATAAAAGGGCTCCCGTCCAAGACCAGACGGGAGCCCTTCGAGCAAATGCGTTGTGGGGTGTAAACCGAACTAGTTGGCCATGACGCCTTCGGTCCAGGCCTCGACGTCCTCGATGCGCAGGACGTTGGCGACCTCGGCCACGCAGTCGACGCTGGCAAGCTCCGCGGCGGCAGCCTGGACGTCCTTCTCGAGTGCGCGGTGCGTCAGGAAGATGACCGAGCAGGCATCGCTGACACCCGACTTGCCGTCCTCGACTTGGTTGATGAGCGAGATCGAAATGTTGTGCTTGGCAAAGATGTCGACCGTCTCGGACAGGGCGCCCACGCGGTCGGCGACCTTCAGGCGCACATAGTACTTGGTCTGGAGCTCGTCCATGGGCTTAAAGGCGAGGTTGTGACCATAGGGCTCAATCTCGGGCAGCGGAGCCACGCCCCGGCTGATCTGCTCGGAGAGCGACAGGATATCGCCCACGACGGCGCTCGCGGTGGGGAAGGAGCCTGCGCCGGCACCGTAGAACATGGTCTCGCCCACGGCGTCGCCCACTACGTAAACAGCGTTCATGGCGCCGTTGACCTTGGCAAGCATGTGGTCGGCGGGGATCAGCGTGGGATGCACGCGGACGTCGACGCCGGCGTCGGTGTTGCGGGCGATGCCGAGCAGCTTAATGGTGTAGCCGAGCTCGCGGGCCTGGGCGATGTCCTCGGCGCCGATGGTGCGGATACCCTGCTGGTACACATCATCGGTGGTAACGCGGGTGCCAAAGCCGATGGAGGCGAGGATGGCCGTCTTGCTGGCGGCGTCGAAGCCGTCGACGTCGGCGGACGGGTCGGCCTCGGCATAGCCCTTGGCCTGCGCGTCGGCGAGCACGTCGGCGTAATCGGCGCCCTCGGCGTCCATGCGCGACAGGATATAGTTGGTGGTGCCGTTGAGGATGCCGGCGATGGTCAGGATCTTGTTGCCCACCAGGTCGTGCTCAAGCGTGCTCACGATGGGGATGCCGCCGCCACAACTGGCCTCGCACTTAATCTGCACGCCGCACGCACGCGCCTTCTCGGCAAGCGTCTCGACGTGACGGCCCAGCAGGGCCTTGTTGGCAGAGACGACGTGCTTGCCGTGCTCAAAGGCAGTGGTAAAGATCTCGGTTGCGGGATGCTCGCCGCCGATCAGCTCGACGACGATGTCGACGGCGGGGTCGGTGACGACGTCGTGCCAGTCACTCGTAAAGGCCTCGCGCTCAATGCCTGCCGATTCGGCCTGCTCCCAAGCAAGCGCGCAGGCGCGGGTCAGCTTAAGGTCGATGCCGTAGGCTGCCAGGTACTCATCGTGGTGGCTCTTGATCAGACGGGCCACGCCGCCGCCGACGGTTCCCAGACCGATGAGGCCGACGTTCACGGTGCGCAGGGGTTCGCTCATAGATAGCTCCTTCGTGCATCTTATGGATGGATTAACCGCTTAAAGGTTGAGTGCATTCTAGCGTGAACCGAGGGCGCGTGCTCGCCAGTTAACAGGAGTCGCACAAAACGGCACCCCCGAAACGCTGCGGAAACATTGGAAACACGCTCGCTACAAACGAACTTCCGTAACAAACTGTCAACGTTTGCACCATAAGGTTTGCCCTGTGCGACTGGGGCATGCAGGCGCTCGTCGGCCCCGTCACCACCGGTGCCGCCGTCGCCGTCTCGGGCGAGATCGCCGATGCCTTTGCCGAGCAGGCCAAGGCATCCAAGCTCGACATCGTCGATACCGAGACCTTTAAGGACGACTCCTCCACGAGCTTTATCAACCAGCCGACCAAGGCCATGCGCAAGATCAAGATCGAGGGCCTGACGGGCGAGCTGACGTGGAACGACAAGGGCCAGGTTGAAAAGCCCGCTACGGCATATGTGATTCAGGGCGGCAAGTACATCGCCGCCTAGGTGCGTACAAAACGCGACCGGTGAGGCTGTTTTAATCAGGGCAGGGGCGCTTGTAACAGAATGGAAATATTACTTTCACACAATAAAGTGGCTAAACTGTATAAACCGATAGAAATACGCATAATTATGGATAAATGGACAAAGCAAAAGAAAAGTTGAAATAATCGCCACTTTTCTCAACTAAAGCGTCTACTATTTTGCGAACGCCGAACACGGCGAAGGATGGCCTGTCGGGTACCCGAAACCCGACGAGATTTGAGAGGAGAGCCGCATGTCGAGCCTCACCGGTAAGTCATTGAACCCTGTTATGAATCGCAGGAGCGTTATCGCGAGCGCAGCAGGTCTGGGGGCGATGTCCATTCTAGCTGGCTGCTCCTCCAACGGCGGCGACAACGGTTCCGCTTCGAGCGACGCTTCGTTCAAGATCGGCACCATCGGCCCGCTGACCGGCGCCAACGCGTCCTACGGCAAGTCCGTTACCCAGGGTGTCGAGCTTGGCTGCAAGGATTTCTCGACCAAGGAGCTGCCGCTCGCCAGCAAGGCCGAGGATGACCAGGCCGATGGCGAGAAGGCCGTCAACGCCTTTAACACCCTGCTCGACTGGGGCATGCAGGCCCTCGTCGGCCCGACCACCACGGGTGCGTCGGTCGCCGTTGCCGCCGAGTGCGGTAACGACCCCAAGACGTTCATGATCACCCCGTCCGCGTCCTCCGAGGATGTCACCGACGGCAAGGATTGCGTCTTCCAGGTTTGCTTCACCGACCCCAACCAGGGCGTCAACGCTGCCAAGTTCCTGGCGCAGAAGTATGCGGACGAGAAGTTCGTGCTCTTCTATAACTCCGGCGACGCCTATTCTTCGGGCATCGCAGATTCCTTTAAGGCCCAGGCTGCTGAGTCCAAGCTCGAGATTGTTGACGAGGAGACCTTTAAGGACGACTCCGCCACGAGCTTTACCAACCAGCTGACCAAGGCCAAGCAGGCCGGCGCCACCATGATCTTTGCGCCGATCTACTACACGCCGGCGTCCGTCCTGCTCAAGAACGCCAAGGACATGGGCTACGACGTCAAGATGATGGGCTGCGACGGCATGGACGGCATCCTGGGCGTTGAGGGCTTCGACACCTCTCTTGCCGAGGGTCTGCTGCTCATGACCCCGTTCTCCGCCGACGACGAGAAGAACGCCGACTTCGTCAACGCTTACAAGGATAAGTACGGCGATACCCCCGACCAGTTTGCCGCCGACGCCTACGATGGCGTGCACGCGGTGGCCGAGGCCGTCAAGGAGGCCGGTCTTGGTGTCGACGCCGATCCGACCGAGGTCGCCGAGAAGCTGTCCAAGGCTATGCTCAAGATTACTGTTGACGGTCTGACCGGCAAGCTCACCTGGAACGATAAGGGCCAGGTCCAGAAGGAGCCCACGGCGTACGTCATCACCGACGGCAAGTACGTACAGGCCTAATTGGCCGCCTTACATAGAGCGGTTTTGATCCCAAGCAGGGGAGGTTTTGGCCTTCCCTGCTTGCTTGGTATCTAGGGACGATGTAACGTCCCTGTTTCATACATCAACTGGAAACCTATTCGAAAGGGGGATGTGGAACATGACGGTCTTTATCCAATACCTGGTCAACGGCCTGTCCATGGGCAGCGTCTACGCCATCATCGCGTTGGGCTACACCATGGTCTACGGTATCGCCAAGATGCTGAACTTCGCTCACGGCGACGTTATCATGGTCGGTGCCTATGTCTCGTTCTGCGCCACGTCGTATCTCGGCCTCCCGGGCTGGGCATCTGTAGTTCTCTCTTGTGTGGCCTGTACCGTTCTCGGTGTTCTCATCGAGGGTCTGGCATACAAGCCGCTGCGTCAGGCGGGCCCGCTGGCCGTTCTGATCACGGCTATTGGCGTGTCTTACTTCCTGCAGAACGCCGCGCAGCTTCTGTGGGGCGCCACGCCCAAGAACTTTACTTCGCTCGTCACCTTCCAGGTGCCGGAGTTCTTGGCCAAGTTCAACGTAAGCGCCGTCTCGCTCGTCACCATTGTCGCCTGCCTGGTTATCATGGCCGGCCTGATGTTCTTTACAGGTAAGACCAAGATGGGCAAAGCCATGCGCGCCGTGTCCGAGGACAAGGCCGCCGCCCAGCTCATGGGCATCAACGTCAACCGCACCATCTCGATGACGTTTGCCATCGGCTCTGCCCTTGCCGCCATCGCCGGTGTGCTGCTGTGCTCCTACTCGCCGGTGCTGCAGCCCACGACGGGCGCCATGCCCGGCATCAAGGCCTTCGACGCCGCCGTCTTCGGTGGCATCGGCTCCATCCCCGGCGCCTTTGTCGGCGGCATTCTCATCGGCATCATCGAGGCGATGGCGCAGGCTTACATTTCCACGAGCCTTGCCAACTCCATCGTCTTTGGTGTTTTGATCATCGTCCTGCTCGTCAAGCCTGCCGGCCTCTTGGGCAAGTACGTCCCCGAGAAGGTGTAGGTGAGCGTTATGAAGTTTCTTAAAGACAAGCAGACGCGTCACGACTTTGTCACGTACGCCATGTGCATCGTGGCATTCGCCATCGTGTTCTTTATGCAGTCCAACCATATGATCCCGCGCATGATTGCCGGTCAGCTGGTCCCCATCACGGCCTACATTGTTATGGCCATCTCGCTTAACCTCGTCGTCGGTATTGCGGGCGACTTGTCGCTGGGCCACGCGGGCTTTATGAGCGTCGGCGCCTATACGGGCATCGTCACCGCCGTCGCGCTGGAGAGCGCCGTTCCGTCCGACCCGATGCGCCTGATCATCAGCATCGTGGTCGGCGCTATCGCCGCTGCCGTCTTGGGCTTCTTGATCGGTATCCCGGTCCTGCGCCTGAGCGGCGACTATCTGGCCATCGTGACCCTGGCTTTTGGCGAGATCATCAAAGAGATCGTCACTTGCCTTATCGTGGGTGTCGACTCGCGCGGCCTGCACGTGATCTTTAACATCACGGGTAACTCCACGATCGACGACCTGCATCTGCTCGAGGACGGCACCGCCATCATCAAGGGCGCGCAGGGAGCATCGGGTGTGTCGACGTACTCGACCTTCCTCGCCGGTGCCATCCTGGTCATGGTCGCACTCGTGATCGTGCTCAACCTGGTTCGCAGCCGTACCGGTCGTGCCATTATGGCCGTGCGCGACAACAAGATTGCTGCCGAGTCCGTGGGCATCTCCGTCACCGAGTACCGCATGATTGCCTTCGTGGTTTCCGCTGCCCTCGCCGGTGCTGCCGGAGCCCTGTTCGGCGGTAATTTCTCGCAGCTCTCCGCCACCAAGTTCGACTTCAACACGTCCATCCTCATCCTGGTGTTCGTGGTCCTGGGCGGTCTGGGCAATATGCGCGGCTCCGTCATCGCGGCGGCGTTGCTCACAGTGCTCCCCGAGCTGCTCCGTCAGTTCTCGGACTACCGCATGCTCATCTACGCCATCGTGCTGATCCTGGTCATGATCTTTACCAACAACCCGCAGCTCAAGGCGTTCTTCGCACGCATTAAGGATCGCTTTGCTCCCAAGAAGGAGGCGGCAGCCGATGCCCAGTAAGTTTGAGTTCAACAAGGGCAAGATGGTCCCGTATCCTTCTGGTGCCATCGTTCCCGACCGCGACCTGGGTCAGCGCCCGGCGCTCGAGTGCATCCACCTGGGCATTGAATTCGGCGGCCTTAAGGCAGTCGACGACTTTAGTTTAACCATCGGCAAGACTGAGATCGCCGGTCTCATCGGCCCCAACGGTGCCGGCAAGACCACGGTCTTCAACCTGCTCACCAAGGTGTACCAGCCCACGCACGGTACCATCCTGCTCGACGGCGAGGACACCTCGGGCAAGTCGGTCTATCAGGTCAACCGCATGGGTATTGCCCGTACCTTCCAGAACATCCGCCTGTTCAATACCATGACGGTGGAGGATAACGTTAAGGTCGGCCTGCACAACCAGGAGCGCTACTCCGGCTTTGAGGGCGTGCTGCGTCTGCCGACGTATTGGAAGCACGAGAAGGCCGCCCACGAGCGCGCCATGGAGCTGCTGTCCATCTTTGATATGGAGCACCTGGCAAACGAGCAGGCCGGCTCGCTGCCTTACGGCGCCCAGCGTCGTCTGGAGATCGTTCGCGCTCTTGCCACCAACCCCAAGCTGTTGCTGCTCGACGAGCCTGCTGCCGGCATGAACCCGTCCGAGACCGCGGAGCTCATGGAGAACATCGTTAAGATTCGCGACACCTTTGGTATCGCCATCATGCTTATCGAGCATGATATGTCGCTCGTTATGAACATCTGCGAGGGTATCTGCGTGCTTAACTTTGGTAAGGTCATCGCCAAGGGCACGGCAGAGGAAATCCAGAACAACGACGCTGTTATTGAGGCGTATCTGGGCAAGCAGGATAAGGGGGAGAACTAAATGGCAGAGCCGATGCTTTCCGTCTACAACATCAACGTCTGGTACGGCGCCATCCACGCCATCAAGGACATCTCCTTTAACGTTAACGAGGGCGAAATCGTGGCTCTGATTGGTGCCAACGGCGCCGGTAAGTCCACAACGCTCAAGACCGTCTCGGGCCTGCTGCGTTCCAAGACCGGCTCAATCAAGTTTATGGGCGAGGACATTACCCATACGCCCGCCGACAAACTGGTTGGCAAGGGTCTGGCTCAGGTTCCCGAGGGTCGTCGCGCTTTTTTGCAGATGACGGTCGAGGAGAATCTGGAAATGGGTGCCTATACGCAGCCCAAGTCCACGGTGGCTCCGGGCCTAGAGCGCGTCTACGAACAGTTCCCGCGCCTGAAGGAGCGCCGTCGCCAGGTCGCCGGCACCCTTTCGGGCGGCGAACAGCAGATGCTCGTTATGGGCCGCGCCCTTATGAGCAACCCTAAGCTGCTCATGCTCGATGAGCCCTCTATGGGCTTGGCACCGATTCTGATTGAGCAGATCTTCCAGATCGTCGAGGACCTGCACAAGGCCGGTACCACGGTGCTTCTGGTCGAGCAGAACGCGCAGATGGCGCTCTCGATCGCCACGCGCGGCTACGTGCTCGAGACCGGCAAGATCACCATGACCGGCACGGGCCAAGAGCTGCTGCACGACGACAACGTCCGCAAGGCATATCTGGGCGGCTAGGAGGTTCCGCCGTTCTACCGAACGGCGGACCAGTCGACGCTGCGCGGGCACCAGAGCGACAACTTGTCATTCAAAGAGGACGGCATGACCAGAAGGTCTATGC
>CATZMG010000069.1 GCA_958421655.1 uncultured Collinsella sp. | reverse complement strand
CCCAATGACTAGGTGCCGACGAGCAGGTGGAAGGTTGCGGGTTCTTTACGGGAATGTAGTGTGGGCTGCGAAAACGTGGTTCTTTCCGTACAATAGTTCAACTCGTGTAAACGCAGGGAAGGGACATTCATGGCAGACATGATCGAGATCAAGCATCTCAACAAGTACTTTGGCGACCTGCATGTGCTCAAAGATATCAACCTCACCGTCAAGCGCGGCGAGAAGCTCGTAATGATCGGGCCTTCCGGTTCGGGTAAGTCGACGCTCATCCGTTGCGTCGATTATCTGGAGGAGCCCACGTCGGGCGAGGTCGTCATCGACGGTACGCCGCTCACCAAAAAGAACCACCTGGAGATGGCTCGCAAGTATAGCTCCATGGTGTTTCAGCAGTTCAACCTGTATCCCAACATGACGGTGCTGGGCAACCTGACGCTCGCGCCCATCAAGCTACAAAAGAAGAGCAAGGAGGAGGCGACCGAGATCGCTATCGCCGCGCTCAAGCGTGTCGGCATGGCGCATAAGGCCGGCGAGTATCCGCAGAATCTCTCGGGCGGTCAGCAGCAGCGCATCGCCATCGCCCGTGCCCTGTGCACCAAGCAGCCCATCATCCTGTTTGACGAGCCGACCTCGGCACTCGACCCCGAGATGGTCCAGGAAGTTCTGGACGTCATGATCGAGCTCGCGCAGGAGGACATCACCATGATCTGCGTGACGCATGAGATGGGCTTTGCGCGCCAGGTGGCCGACCGCGTCATCTTTATGGAGGACGGCCGCATTCTGGAGGAGGGCACGCCCGAGCACTTCTTCGATAACCCCGAGAACCCGCGCTGTCGCGAGTTCCTGTCCAAGATTCTGCACTAGGCGCGGTGATGGACATGACGGATATGACGAGGGAGGCCGTGTCGCGCCGTCACTTTTTGCAGCTGGCTGGCGCCAGCATGCTTGCGCTGACGGCGACCGCGCTTACCGGTTGCGGCAACTCCACCAGCGGCGAGGGCTCCGACAAGGGGTCCAAGCTTGCGGCCATCAAATCGCGTGGCCATCTGAATGCCGGCGTTAAGAAGGACGTTCCCGGCTACGGCTATTACGACACCGCCAAGGGCCGCTTTGAGGGCATGGAAGTCGATTTGTGCTACCAGATCGCTGCTGCCGTCTTTGGCGTGAGCTACAAGGAGGCCCGCGCCCAGGAGCTTGTCGAGTTTACCGACGTAACGCCCAAGACGCGCGGCCCGCTGATCGATAACGGCCAACTTGACGTGGTCGCGGCGACCTACACCATCACCGACGAGCGCAAGAAGAGCTGGGATTTCTCGACGCCGTACCGCACCGACTACGTGGGACTCATGGTCAAGAAGCGTTCGGGCTTTACCTCGATTGAGGACCTGGACGGCAAGGTCATTGGCGTAAGCCAGGGTGCCACCACGCAGGGCCTGATCGAGCAGATGATCAAGGACAACGGCTTTAGCTGCAAGCCCGAGTTTAGGGCCTTTAGCGGCTACCCCATCATCAAGAGTTCGCTCGACGCCGGCAATATCGACGTCTTTGCCATGGACCGCTCCACGCTGGCCGGCTATATGAACGAGACCGTTGAGCTGCTGCAGCCCGAGGTCAAGTTTGGCGAGCAGGGCTACGGCGTGGCGACCAAGAAGGGCTGCGACCTTTCGGCCGTGGTCGATCAGGTGATTTGCGATCGCCTGGCCGACGGCTGGCTCGACCAAGAGGTCAAGACCTGGGGTCTTGTATAGGCGCATCGTCCAGGGAAGGAATCAAATGCTCGAAGGATTATTTGACGCCGACCGTTGGTCGACGACATTTCAAAACATGGGGCCCTTCTGGGAGGGCTTTGGCGTGACGCTGCAGGTGGTCGTTGCCGGTCTGCTGTTGTCGCTGGTGCTGGGCACGCTGCTGGGCGTGTTCTCTACCACTCGCTCGCGCGTGCTGCGCGCCATAAGCCGCGTGTACGTGGAGTTTTACCAGAACACCCCGTTGCCCGTGCAGGTGCTCTTTATGTACATGGCCGGTCCGCAGTTTTTGCAGGCCATGACCGGTGCCGACCAGCCGGTGCGCATCGCGCCGTTCGTGCTGGGCTTCTTGGGCGTGGGCCTGTATCACGCGGCCTACATTTCGGAGGTCATCCGCACCGGTATCGAAGCGGTTCCGCGCGGTCAGATGGAGGCGGCTCAGAGCCAGGGCTTCACCCGTGCGCAGGCGTACTGGTACATCGTGCTGCCCCAGACATTCAAGATCATTCTGCCGCCGCTGTGTAACCAGGCGCTCAACCTGGTCAAGAACACGTCGGTGCTGGCACTTGTGGCCGGCGGCGACCTTATGTACCGTTCCGACAACTTTGTGAGTCTGTACGGTTACCTGCAGGGATACATCGTCTGCTGCCTTATGTACTTCATCATCTGCTTTCCGCTCGCCATGCTGGTGCAGTGGCTCGAGCGCCGCTCCAAGGAGCGTCCGCGCGGCGTGAGCCTGGCCGAGCTGGGGCTCGACAACGTAGAGGAGGCCTAGCGCATGGAAATCTTCAACGCGTCCAACCTGCTCTACATTTGGGGCGGCTTTGTTAAGACGATCGAGATCTCGGCGCTGTCGATCTTTTTCTCGCTCATCTTTGGCACGGTGCTGGCGCTTGTTAAAAGCTATGCGCCCCGCCCGTTCCGTATTTTGGTGAGTGCCTATATCGAGCTGTTCCGTTGCACGCCGAACCTGCTGTGGATCCTTTTTATCTACTTTACGGTGCAGGGTTTGGACATTGTGATTTCGACCATCGCCTTTACGCTGTTTACCAGCGCTGTTATGGCTGAGATTGTGCGCGGCGGCCTCAACTCGATTCCGCGCGGCCAGTTTGAGGCAGCGCAGAGCCAGGGCTTTGGCTTCTTTGCCACCATGCGCTACATCATTCTGCCGCAGACGTTTAAGACGATCATTCCGGCGCTGTTTAGCCAGTGCACGACCGTCATCAAGGACAGCTCGTATCTTTCGGGCATTAACGTGGCCGAGCTCATGTACACGGCAAACGTCGTGATGGCCCACGCGATCGACCTGTCGCAGGTGCTTATGCTCTACGGCCTGGTGTTTGCGATGTACTTTGTACTCAACTTTGGTATCTCGCTGCTGGTCCGCGCATATCAGAGGCGAATGGTGGCAGCGTAGAATGTGGCAAAGGGACAGTCCCTTTGTCACATAGAGAAAGGAATCGCGATGAGCGATCTGGAGAATAAGAAGAGTCCTGTGGTCATTACCATCGCGCGCGACTTTGGCGCCGAGGGCCACGAGATTGGTCGTATCCTCGCCGATGAGCTGGGGATTCCGCTGTACGATAACGAGCTGCTGGTGCGTGCTTCGCTGCGCGCGGGCGAGTCGCTCGACAAGATGGCCGCCTACGACGAGCGTCTGGCCGTGGAGAACATGGCGTTTCTGCCCGACCGCTACGATGCGCGTTCGTACTCGGACAAGTTGTTCCAAAAGATGAGCCAGGTGATTTTGGATCTGGGCGAGACCGAGAGCTGCATTATCGAAGGTCGTCTGTCCGATTACCTGTTGCGTAACAACCCCAACCACATTGCCGTGTTGGTGACCGCTCCCTTTGAGGACCGCGTCGAGATCGTGCGCAAGAAGCGTGGCCTTAACAAGAAGAAGGGCGCTAAGCTGGTTAAACAGCAGCAGAAGGCGCGTGAGGCGTTCTATAAGCGCTACAGTGCCGGTAAGTGGAAGATGACGAGCGGCAAGGATATCGTCGTCAACCGCGCCAAGCTGGGCCGCGAAGGCTGCAAGGACGTCATCGCCGCAGCCTACCGCTACAAGGTGGCCCAACTCGAAGGCTAGTCGACCAAAACCACCACAAAGGGGACAGGCACCTTTGTGGTGGTAGGGCGATCGGCATAGAAAAAGTCCCCGCCGGGCGTGTGCTCGACGGGGACTTTGCCGTTTGATGGCTAACGCTGTAGGTGATTACTCGCCCAGCAGGCTCTTGGTGATGGAGGCAGCGGCCTTCTTGCCGGCGCCCATCGCCAGAATGACCGTAGCGGCACCGGTGACGATGTCGCCGCCGGCCCAGATGCGGGGATCGGTGGTCTGGCCGGTCTCCTCGTCGGCGACGATGTAGCCCCACTTGTTGAGCTCCATCTTGCCACCGATCTTCTTTGCGAAGGGGTTGGCGTTGGTGCCGATAGCCGAGATCGCGACATCGCAGGGAATCTCCTCGATGGCGCCCTCGATGGGCACCGGGCGACGACGGCCGGACTCGTCGGGCTCGCCGAGCTCCATCTTCTGGACCTTGACGGCGCATACGGAGCCGTCCTCGCCAGCGACAAACTCGAGCGGGGAGACGAGCGGCAGAACCTCGACGCCCTCGGCCTTAGCGTGGTGCAGCTCGGCGCGACGGCAGGGCATCTCGTCCTCGGTACGACGGTAGGCGATGATGGCGTGCTCGGCGCCCAGACGCTTGGCGGTACGGACGGCGTCCATAGCCACGTTGCCGCCACCAAAGACGACGACGTTCTTGCCGTGCTTGGTGGGGGTGTCGTACTCGGGGAACTTGTTGGCCTTCATCAGGTTCACGCGGGTGAGGTACTCGTTTGCGAAGAAGACGTTGGGCAGGTTCTCGCCGGGGACATTGAGGAACTTGGGCAGGCCAGCGCCGGTCGCCACGTAGATGGCGTCGAAGCCCTGCTCGAACAGCTCCTCGGCCGTGGCCATGTTGCCCACGACGGAGTTGTACTCAAACTTGACGCCCATGTCCTCCAGGCCGTCAATCTCGCGCTTGACGACTGCCTTGGGCAGACGGAACTCGGGGATGCCGTAGACCAGCACGCCGCCGCCGGTGAAGAATGCCTCGAAGACGGTGACGTCAAAGCCGTTACGCGCGAGCTCGCCGGCGCAGGTGATGCCGGACGGGCCGGAGCCGACGACGGCGACCTTCTTGCCGTTCTTGGGGGCCATCTTGGGCGTGGAGGCGAGCTCGGGGCGGTCACCCAGGAAGCGCTCGAGCTGGCCGATGGCCACGGGCTCGGACTTCTTGCCACGGATGCACTTGCCCTCGCACTGGTTCTCCTGCGGGCAGACGCGGCCGCAGATGGCGGGAAGCATGGAGTCCTCGCGGATGGTATCGAGAGCGCCGCCGAAGTCCTTCGCGCGGATCTGCTCGATAAAGCGGGGGATGTTGATGTTGACGGGGCAGCCCTCAACACAGAACGGCTTCTTGCAGTTGAGGCAGCGCTCGGCCTCGGCCAGCGCCATCTCCTCGGTGAAGCCCTTGTCGACGGGGCGGAAGTCGCAGGCGCGCTCGGCAGCCGGCTCCTCGTTATCGGGGGTGCGGGGCGACTTCATATCGGCAACGAAACGACCGTTAACTAGTGGCATGCGCAGCTCTTTTCCTCATAGGCCTTGAGGGACTCGCCCTCTTCGGAACGGTAAGCGGCCTGGCGGGCACGAAGGTCATCCCAGTCGACCAGGGTGGCATCGAAGTCGGGGCCGTCGACGCAAGCGAACTTGGTCACGCCGCCCACCTCGACGCGGCAGCAGCCGCACATGCCGGTGCCGTCAACCATGATGGGGTTGAGCGACGCGGTGATGGGGGTGTCGTACTTCTGGGCGGTGAGGGTCGAGAACTTCATCATCGGAACGGGGCCGACGCAGAAGACCTGGCTCACGGCCTTGTCCTGCAGCAGGCGCTCCAGCGGAGCGGTGACAACGCCCTGCTCGCCGTAGGAACCGTCATCGGTAGTGATGTGGATGTGGTCCTCGTCGAGGAGCTCGCGGAACTGGTCCTCCATGAGCAGAAGGTCCTTGGTGCGGGCACCCATGATGGCGTGCACCTCGTGGCCGGTCTCGACCAGGTGCTTGGCGACCGGGAAGGCAATTGCCAGGCCGACGCCGCCGCCAATGACGGCGCAGGGGCCCTCAGCCATCTCGGTGGGAACGCCCAGCGGGCCCACGACGTCGCGCAGCGACTCGCCGGCCTCGTAGGTGGACAGCATCTCGGTGGTCTTGCCGATCACCATGAAGATGAACTCGACCCAGCCCTCGTCACCGTTCCAGCCGGCCAGGGTAAACGGGACGCGCTCGCCCGTCTCGTTGGCGCGGACCATGAGGAACTGTCCAGCGTGCGCATGCTTGGCGATTGCAGGCGCCTCGATGCGGAACTTGAACACCTTCTCCGAGAACTGCGTCTTCTCCAGGATCTTATACATAGAACCCCTCTCTTGTTAGGGCTGCCGAACCGTGCCTCCACGGAAATGGACGGTAGCCCGAATAAAACCGTACGCGCACAGGCGTTGTGCAGACATACGGTACAAATTATACCCTCATGGACATGTCGCTTACGTGTATCTTTGGCAGGCGGGAAAAGTGGCCTGCCAAAAAGGGACTGGTTTATTTTGGTCGGTTTTATCAGGCAAAACGGCAAAGGGGGCCGGCCTCGCGCTTCGTTGAGGCCGGCCCCCTTTGGGGCGTTATACATGTATGGTGGCAGCGTGTTTATTGCGATGTGCCGACTGCGGCGTTTCCGCATATAAAACCTGCCAAAATAAACATCCCTAAATGGCAGGTTTTAGTGTTTGCCGTTGGCGGAAGCGGCGCCGTTTACGTGATCGCGGGCGTAGATTACGCCGTGGACGATGGCCAAACCGGCGGCATCTGCGGCGCGGGCGCAGGTGTCCTGGAAGTCCTCGGCCTCGCGGGCGCGCAGCTGCTTGAGCACGTAGTCGGCCACGGCCATCTTGCCGGGAGGGTTGCCGATGCCGGTGCGGATGCGACTAAAGTCGCGGCTGCCTATCTTGTCGATGATGGAGCGCAGGCCGTTGTGGCCGGCGTGGCCACCGCCTACCTTGACGCGTACGTCGCCGGCGGGAATGTCGAGCTCATCATGGATCACGAGCAGCTCCTCGGCCTTGATCTTGTACTCGCGGCAGAGCTTGGAGATGGGGCCACCCGAGGTATTCATGTACGACTGCGGCTTGACCAGCACAATCTGGCGCTTGCCGCCCTCTTCCTCGGGGTCGTTGATATTGATGAGCGCGACCTCGGCGCCGGCCTGGTTTTTCCAGTACGTGACGCCGGCCTGACGGGCCAGCTCGTCGATTGCCTTAAAGCCGGCGTTGTGGCGGGTCTCGGCATATTCCTCGCCCGGGTTGCCAAGCCCGGCAACCATGCGAATCTTAAGCGGCTGTGCAGCTGCCATATTTGTCCTTCCGTTACACAAATAGTTCAATCAACGACAAAGGCTACCACGCCCGCCGAAGGCGAGGCTTTGCTTCAGCGAAATCCCACCAGACAAAAGCGCGTCCGCGGCAGAGCGAGCCGTCGGAACAGAAGAAACCCCCGCGCGACCTTTGCGAAGCAAGGGGGAGCGCGGGGGTTTCTTCTGTTCCGACGGCGATGAGCCGGGTTACAAGGACGATGCGACTACAGCGCGAAGTCGCCGCCGACGAGCGTGGAGACGGGCTCCTCGTGGTAAACGGCGGAGATGGCCTGAGCGAACTCCTCGGCGACCGAGATGGTCTTGATCTTGCCGCCGACCTCGACAGGAATGGCGTCGGTGACGAGGCACTCGACGATCGGGGCGTCGTTCAGACGCTCGATGGCCGGACCGGAGAAGATGCCGTGGGTGGCGCAGACGTAGATGTCGCCAGCGCCCATAGCCTTGAGCTCCTTGACGTTGGCGCACAGGGTGCCAGCGGTGTCGATCATGTCGTCGTTGATGATGCAGGTCTTGCCCTTGATGTCACCGATGATGCCCATGACCTCGGCGGCGTTGTGGCGCGGACGGCCCTTGTGGGCGATGGCCAGGTCGCAGCCGAGCATGTCGGACAGCTTCTTGGCGGCCTTGGCGCGACCCACGTCGGGGGAGACGACAACCAGGTTGTCGGTGTCGAAGTGCATGTCGTTGTAGTACTGGCCAAACAGCGGCAGCGCGGACAGGTGGTTAACCGGGATATCAAAGAAGCCCTGGATCTGGCCCTGGTGCAGGTCGAGGGTGATGATGCGATTGACGCCGGCGCGCTCGAGCAGGTTGGCGACGAGGCGGGCGGTGATGGGCTCGCGCGGGCCGGCCTTGCGGTCCTGGCGGGCATAGCCGTAGTGGGTGATAACGGCGGTGATGGAGCGGGCGGATGCGCGCTTGGCAGCGTCGGTGGCGATGAGCAGCTCCATGAGCATGTCGTTGACGTTGCCGCCGGCCACGGACTGAATCAGGAAGACGTCGGCGCCGCGGACGGTCTCGTCGTAGCGGGCGTAAATCTCACCATTGGCGAACTGCTTTAGCGTAAGGCCCGAAAGCTCGACCCCAAGGTACTCAGCAATCTTCTGAGCGAGGGGACGGTTGGAGGAACCGGAATACACGCGGATGGACTTGCGCATATTCTCCGACTTCTCGGGATCATTAATCGGCATTACCCTTCTCCTTTATATATCGAATGCCATATAGATGCCTTTTTGCATTGTAACCGCGCGACGGGGTTTATCGAGTCTTGATAACGTCTTTACCGTCAACGGACACGAACCGACCACTCATCCGGCCACGCAGGTCAGCATAGAAAAAGGAGCCGTCCCCATGGGAACAGCTCCTTAGATGCTTGGTAAAACGTTATACCTCGTCGTCCTCGTGCAGACGGCGGCGATAATCGGCGGCCCAGCCCTCAATGTTTACCTGCCGGGCACGACCCAGGCCGAGTGCGTCGGCCGGGACCGGCTCGGTGATGACGGAGCCGGCGGCCACGAGCGCGCCGTCGCCGATTTGGGCGGGCGCGACCATCATGGTGTCGGAACCGATGAAGGCGTCCTTGCCGATGACGGTCTTGTGCTTGTGCACGCCGTCGTAGTTGCAGGTGATGGAGCCAGCGCCTACGTTGACGCCGGAGCCCATGGTGGTGTCGCCGATGTAGGACAGGTGCGGAACCTTGGAGCCCTCGCCAATCGTGGACTTCTTGATCTCCACGTGCGTGCCGGCCTTGGATCCGTCGAGCATGTGGGTGCCCGGGCGCAGGTAGGCGCGCGGGCCGCAGTCGACGCCGTTCTCGATGACGGCCTCGATGGCGATAGTCTCATCGATGGTGCAGCCGCTGCCGACGGTAGTGTCGGTGAGGCGGCTGTTGGGGCCGAGCTGGCACTCCTCGCCCACGGTGACGTGGCCGATCAGGTGCGTCTGCGGCCACACGACGGTGTCGCGGCCGATGGTGGCGTCGGGACCGATCCAGGCCTGCGTGGGGTCGATGAACGTGACGCCCTCGGCCATCCAGTGCTCGTTGATGCGGTCGCGCGCGATGGCGGTGAGCTGCGCGAGCTGGATGCGGCTGTTGACGCCCAGGCCGTCGCGGTAGTCGTCACAGTGGAAGATGGAGACCGCCTGGCCGTGACCCTTGAGGATCTCGAGCATGTCGGGCAGGTAGTACTCGGACTGCGCGTTGTCGTTGCCGATCTCGTTAATGTGGGCGGCGAGCTGCGCGCCGTCGAAGGCGTAGCAGCCGGCATTGCACTCCAGCAGCGTGGCGGCCTGCTCGGGCGTGCAGTCCTTCTGCTCGATGATGCGCTCGATCTGACCATCGGCACCCAGCTTGATGCGGCCGTAGCCAAAAGGATCGGGCGGGGTCATGGTCATGACGGTGCAGGCGAGCTCGCCGGTAGCGACGGTCTGCGCGAACTTGGCGACGGTGTCGGCGGTGATGAGCGGCAGGTCGCCGTTGAGCACGACGACGGGGCCTTGCGTGATGCCGCAGGCCTCGAGCGCGACCTTTACGGCGTGGCCGGTGCCCAGGCGCTCGGTCTGCTCGACACACTCGACCTTGGTGGCGCTGTTGGCGTAGGCGCCGTCGATCAGGGCGCGCATCTCGTCGGCGTGGCTGCCGATGACGACCACGACGCGGCTGCAGCCGGCCTTGATGGTAGCGTCGACGATCCACTGGACCATGGGCTTGTCCAGGATCTTGTGCGAAACCTTGCAGTGGTTCGACTTCATGCGGGTGCCCTCGCCGGCAGCGAGGATAATTGCGGTTGCGTCCATGTGATCTCCTGTTACGTTATAGAGACGTGTGTTTGGAAACGATACACGGCGCAATATGATACCGCAGGCATATGTTGAGCGCGTAGCGATTGGTTTGCGGCAGTTGAGGCTTGCGCCGCCGGCGTGGCGTTTGCGCTGCTTGCGTGCGGCGTTGGCGGTGCTGCGGAGCTGTCGTTTGAGCGAGGAGACGGGGGTGCCCGTGGACAACATACAAGAGGAGTTTGGCGGCGAGCCCGTCGCGGCATTCTCGATGTCGCATCCGGCTGTGCCGGCACTCTATATAGTGCTGACGCTGGGGCTCACTATGTTCTCGATGCAGCCGGTACTGATTGCGCTGTCACTTGCGGGCGGGCTGGCGTATGGATTTGCGACGCGTGGGGCTGCCCGCACGCTGGGCGCACTCCGCTGGCAGCTGCCGGTGATTTTGATCGTCGCGGTGCTCAATCCGCTGTTTAGCGCCTCGGGCTCGACGGAGCTGTTCCGTATTGGCATGCGCGCGGTGTATCTGGAGAGCATGGTATACGGCCTGTGCATGGGAGGGCTGTTTGTGGCGAGCGTGCTGTGGTTTGAGGCTGCGGCATCGATGCTCGAATACGACAAGGTGCTCGCGCTGCTGGGCAATGCCGCACCGGTGATTGCGCTCATGATCTCGA
>CATZMG010000068.1 GCA_958421655.1 uncultured Collinsella sp. | reverse complement strand
ACAGTCCTGCTCACGACGGAGGCCACATTAAGTGGCCTCCTGTTCGTGCGGAACTCGCGATAAACTTAACCCCCACACCCCTCACGCGGCGGGCAACCGTCGTTGGGCTTATCACTGACACGAATAAACCGCTTGTATATCGTCTGCTGGCTTGGCACGGTACAATACTTGCAGCTTTAATTCATGAATTAGTGGAGTTATTGATGGCAGAATCTCGTGCGGAGCGTAGGGCTCGTCGTGCTTTGGTGGAGGCGGCTGAGGGGTCGAAGAAGGAGAAATCTTCTACGAAATCCAAGTCTTCTAAAGCTGCAAAAAGCAAATCGACCAAGAACAGGGCTAAGACCAAGCGTTCTGACTCTCGCCGAGGCGGGGACAAAGCGCCTCGGACTCGTTCCAAGCGCCCGCATAATGATTCGGTTTCGCCTGCGCGTAAGGCTGTGGACCCCAAGTCTCCTTGTTCCATCATGAAAGCTTGCGGTGGGTGCACGGCGCTCAATCGTCCTTATAAAAAGCAGTTGGCAGCTAAGCAGGCTGCTATGGAGGAGCTTTTTGCTGCTCTTTGCGAGCGCGAGGGTATTAGCGTCGACCCCATTCGCGGTATGGGCGTCACCTTGGGCGACCCGGGCAAGTATCCTGCGCCGCGTGGCTTTCGTCATAAGGCTGCCACTCCCTTTGCTCCCGGTAAGGAGGGCACTGTCCGTTGCGGTTTCTTTGAGCGTGGCACGCACAAGATCGTTGCCGTACCCGAGTGTCCTGTCGAGGCGCCGGGCGCTCGTCAGATTCTCAACGGCATCGCGCGCGAGGCCGAACGTCTGCACATTCCCGCCTTTAACGAAGATAAGCACTTGGGCTTGCTTCGCTATGCCGTCGTTCGCTGTGGCTGGCGCACCGACCAAGTCATGGTCACCCTTGTGACCGCCCAGCGTGACTTGCCGCATGCGCAGGAGTTCTTTGAGGCCGTCGCGGCGCTCGATTCGCATATCGTCACCGTTGCCCAAAATATCAATGGCCGTCCCGGTAACGCCATCTTGGGTGAGGAGACTCGTATCGTCTATGGCGCCGAGTGCATGCGCGACCAGCTGCTCGGTTGCGAATTCGATATCTCCCCTACCGCGTTCTATCAGACCAATCCGCAGCAGACCGAGCTGCTCTATCAGCTCGCGATTGACGGCATGGACCTGCAGCAGGGTGACGTTCTTATGGACGCTTACTGTGGCAGCGGCACCATCGGTCTGTGCGCCGCGAAAGATGCCCAGGACAGGGGTGTCGGCATTATGCTGCTCGGCGTGGAGCGCAACCCGGCGGGCATTGCCGACGCACGTCGCAATGCCGAGCTCAACGGCCTCACCCGCAGCGCCTGGTTTATGGCCGACGACGCCACCGATTACATCCTGGACGCCGCCGATAACAACGAGCGCGTTGACGTTCTCTCCATCGACCCGCCGCGCGCCGGCTCCACGCCCGAGTTTCTTGAGGCCGCCTGCGCTCTTAAGCCGCGCCGCATCACCTATATCAGCTGCAATCCCGTGACCCAAGAGCGCGACCTACACCAGCTCCTCGACGGAGGCTATCGCCTGCTCAAGATCACGCCGGTCGACATGTTCCCTCATACCGACCACACCGAGACTGTCGCGGTCCTCGAGCGCCGCTAATCCACCCCGGTAGATTTTTGGGACAAGAAGGGGGCGGCCCGTCTGGACCGCCCCCCTCACTTGGTTTATGAACGCCGCTACATGCCCTTGCGCAAGTCGCAGACGCCGGCTGCCGCCATCTCGCGCAGCAGCGTCTCGCGATCGCGCGTCACGATCAAATCCAGCGGGAAGTGAATCTCGTCGAGCATCTTGCGCGCGTGATCGAGCTTGCCAATGGCCATGCCAATGTGGGCATCGGTCGACACGCCAATGCCAACGCCCAGCTCGGCGCAGCGCTCGGCGATCTTGCGGCATACGGCCCAATGCTCAGTGTCGGCACCGTGCTCAAGACTATGGTTGTTGATCTCGATAATCTTGTGCTTGGCCTTAGCCGCCAACAGCACCTCGTCGATATCGAACGGCACGCCCGAGCGCCCCGCATGCCCCAGCATGAACACCTTGGGGTGCTCCAGGGCATTGATGTACATCTCGGTCGTCTCGGCGAGCGTCGCGCCTTCGGCAAACTGCGGGTTATGCACGCTCGCCACCAAATAATCCAAATTACGCGTCACCAAATCGAACAGCGAATGCTCACGACTATACGAATCGCCGGCAATATTGAGCGAAACGGGAATGTCCTCGCCAAACAAGCTTCCGTCCAGCGAAACGATATCGGCCTCGGCGCCGCGGAGCACCAGCACGCCGCTCCAAATGCGCGGCCAGATATCCTGGTTAATAAAGAACTGGAAACTGCGCAGGTCATTGGGGCAAGGCGTAACCATCGAGCTTAAATGATCGGCGGAACCGAGCACCTGAAGGCCACGCTCCGCCGCCCAATAGATGTTCTCCTCAATGGTTGAGTACGCATGCGCGGAGAACATCGTATGAGTATGGATATCACAGGAAAGCAGGTAGGGCATCAGGTCTCCTTGTCCAGCATGGCCGTCGCGTATATTCATTGTACGCATAGCTTTCGGCAGTCGTAAAACTGCTTCATCCCAATCACACAACGGCATAGACAACGGGGTCTGGCTTAACACCAAACCCCGTTTCACGTAAAACATTGTAAGCAGAGCGCTTTACTTTTAACGATACTCGTCCGCCAACTGTTTCCAAGCGGGTAGCGAATTGATAATCGTTTCGTAACTCACGCAATAGCCCAGGCGGAACCAACCAGGCATGCCAAAGCTGTCCGAGGGCACCGCAAGCAGCTCATACTTCTTCGCGCGCTCACAGAACGCATTCGCATCGGGCTCCAGTGCCTTCACCCACAGGTAGAATGCACCATCCGGCTCAACATAGGTGTAGCCGTACTCCGCTAGTGCGTCGGTAAGCGCGGTGCGGTTGCGAGCATAGGCCTCGACATCACTCGGCTCATCGATGCAATCGATGATCACGCGCTGGAAGAGCGCCGGTGCACACACGAAGCCCAGCGTACGGGCGGCACCGGCAACGGCGGGCATTAGACGAGCTGCCTGAGGATTCGTATTGGGAACCAGGATCCACCCGACGCGCTCGCCCGGTAGCGAAAGCGACTTGGAATACGAGTAGCACACGATGGTGTGCTCGTAGATCGAAGGCACCCAAGGCACCTCGGCGCCATAGACAATCTCGCGATACGGCTCATCAGAGATAAGCATAATCGGATTCTCGGGATCGCGCTGAGCGTTGGCCTCGCGCAGAACATTGGCCAGTCGCGTCAGCGTGTCGCGTGTATATACGGCACCGGTCGGATTGTTGGGCGAGTCGATGATGACGGCAGCCGTCTTATCGGTAATCGCCTTGAGCACGTTACTCACGCTCAGCTGGAACGTATCTTCATCGGCGAGCGCCTCAACACACGTGCAGCCGGCCTTCTCAATCCACACGCGATACTCCGGAAAGTACGGGGCGATAACAACAACCTCATCGCCCGGGTTCGTAACGGCGTTGAGCGTGCAGGTGAGCGAAGCCGCGGCACCCACCGTCATAAAGACGTCCTTGCCCTCATAGCTCGTGCCAAAGCGACGGTTGAGCGAGTCGGCGACGGCCGCTCGACATTGCGGCAGACCCGGCGCAGGCGTGTATCCATGCAGCTGGTCGCTCGGCAGCTCCAATGCCTTCTTAATGGACTCAGCAACAGCAGCGGGCGCCGGAACACTCGGGTTGCCCAGCGAAAAATCGAATACATTCTCCGCACCGATCTGTGCCTTGCGCTCAAGGCCATAGCTAAAGATCTCACGGATGATGGAGCTTTCCGCACCGCGAGCATACATAGTTTCGTTGATCATCTGTTCCCCTTTCGCATAGGCGCTATTGTACGCTTTAGCTGAGCAAAGTGCCGCAGCAATATTGATTGGGGACAGACTTAAATGCGTGAAAACGCTCATTTAAGTCTGTCCCCAATCAACATATCGCTCAAAAGAAAGAGCCTCCACAGGTTTCCCCGCAGAGGCTTTCGCTACAAGAACTATTTGTCGGCGTCGGTGTTGCCGTCAGCGTTGACAGCATTGCCATCACCGGCATCATCGGATGCGGCTTCGGCATCCTCCTGCATGGCCGCCTGCGCAAAGGCCGCAGCATCAGCCGCCAGCTCCTCCTCGCTCATGCGAGGCGAGCGCTTCTTGGTCGGCATGCCGGCCGCCTTGGCGTTGCGCTCCTCCTTGGCCGCCAGGATATCGCCCTCGCGCTCAAGGTAAGCATCCCACTCGTTGTCGAGCAGGGCGTTCACGGCGTCGCCTTCGACGGTCTCGCGCTCAAGCAGCACCTTCGCCATCAGATCGAGCTGATCGCGACGGGCATCCAAAATCTCGACCGCACGGCGATGGGCTTCGCGCATGATGCGCTGAACCTCGATATCGATGCGGCGCGCCGTCTCCTCGGAGTAATCCTGGTGATCGGCGTAGTCGCGACCCAGGAACACCTGATGTTGCGCCTCGCCAAAGACCTGCGTGCCCAGCTCCTCGCTCATGCCCAAGCGCGTGACCATCTCGCGCGCCATCTTAGTCGCGCGCTCCAGATCGTTGCTCGCGCCCGACGTGATGTCGTCGCACATGAGCTCCTCGGCAACGCGACCGCCCAAGAACACGGCGAGCTCGTCGAGCATCTCGTTCTTGGTCTTGAGGAAGTGATCCTCCTGCGGAAGCTGCAGTGTGTAGCCCAGGGCCTGACCGCGGCTGACGATCGAGATCTTATGAACCGGATCGGAGTGCTCCAGGATGTGGCCCACCAAAGCGTGACCGCTCTCATGGTAGGCAATCGTGGTGCGCTCGGCTTCGGTCATCACGCGACCCTTGCGTTGCGGTCCGGCAATCACGCGCTCCATCGACTCCTCGACCTCGTCCATCGAGATCACGGAACGATGGCGGCGGGCAGCCAGCAGCGCAGACTCGTTGAGCAGATTTGCCAGATCGGCGCCGGTGAAGCCAACGGTCATCTGGGCGAGCTTCTCAAACTTCACGTCCTCGTCCATTGGCTTGTTCTCGGCATGCACGCGCAAGATCTGCTCGCGGCCCTTCACATCCGGACGGTCGACCGTAACCTGACGGTCAAAACGACCGGGACGCAGCAATGCCGGATCCAGGATGTCAGGACGGTTGGTCGCGGCGATCAGGATGACCGACTCGCTTTCCTCAAAACCGTCCATCTCGACCAGCAGCTGGTTGAGCGTCTGCTCGCGCTCGTCGTGACCGCCGCCCAGACCGGCTCCGCGCTGACGCCCCACGGCATCGATCTCGTCGATAAAGATGATCGACGGGGCCTGGGACTTGGCCTCCTTAAAGAGGTCACGCACGCGGCTGGCGCCGACACCCACGAACATCTCGACAAAGTCAGAACCCGAGATGCTAAAGAACGGCACGCCCGCCTCGCCGGCAACGGCCTTGGCCAGCAGCGTTTTACCGGTGCCCGGAGGGCCCACCAGCAACACGCCACGCGGGATCTTGGCGCCCAGCTTGCGATAGCGATCCGGATCGCTCAAAAAGTCACGGAGCTCCTCGACTGCCTCGTCCACGCCGGCAACGTCCTCGAACTTAACCTTGGGGCGCGTGGCCTCGTTGGTCTTGGCGTTGGCCTTGCCAAACTGCATGTTCCTGTTGTTGGCACCCATCATCTGGCGCATAAAGTAGAACATGATGGCAATCAGGGCGATCGTCGGCAGCACACTCATCGCCAAGTCGCCCCAAAAATCGGGGTCATTGGTGTTGACGATGTACTTGGTATCGGGGTGCTCCGCCATAAGCTCGGCAAGCGAATCGGAGCCGACATAGGTCGAGGAGAAGCTCTTGAGCTCGCTCGTGTCGCCCTTGTCCTTTTTCGTCTTCCAGTAATGACCCGCCACGCTTCCGTCTTGAACCGTATAGGTCAAATCTTCGACGCGATCCTGCTTAATGGCGTTGACCATCTCGCTCGTCGCGAGCTTTACGGTATTGCTGGAATTGGCAAAGCCGGAGCCCATGTTAAAGAAGGCGTAGCCCAGAAGCGCGCAAGCCAAAATAAAATACAGCCAGCCCGTACGCGTGGGCTTCTTGCCTCCGGGCATCCCCGGGATCTTAGGCTCCCGGGGAGTCTGGAAATTGTTATCGTTACGGTCGTCGGGCATCTTACGAATAAACCTCCGGTTTCAAAATGCCCAGATACGGAAGGTTACGATAGCGCTCGGCATAGTCGAGGCCGTAGCCCACCACAAAGGCATCGGGGCAATGGGTTCCAACATACTTGGGCGTGACGGCCGAGGTACGGTCCTCAACGTCCTTCCACAGGAAGGCGGCAACCTCCAGCGAGGCGGGCTTGCGACTCTCGAGGTTCTTCATCAGATACTTGAGCGTCAGGCCCGAGTCCAGAATGTCCTCGACGATCAGCACGTCGCGACCGCGGATGTCGATATCCAGGTCCTTAATGATACGCACGATGCCCGAGGACTTCACACCGTCGCCATAGCTCGAAACAGCCATGAAATCGATGTTGGTCGGCAGCTCGATCTTGCGCATCAGGTCGCCCATAAAGACCACGGCGCCGCGCAGGACCGCAATCAGCACCAGATCCTTACCCGCGTAGTCGCGAGTAATCTGCTCGCCTAGGCGAGAGACGATACCGTCGATATCCTCCTGCGTAAACAGAACCTTCTCGATATCCGGATGTTGAGAAGCCATGACAACCCTTTCTTGTGCTTATCGCCCACGCACCGCCGCATGGACGCGAACTACACATTCTAGCAGCGCACGGGGTATATTTACCAGCACGTGCGCCATCAGCGCGGGAATACCGTCAACGTCGCACAGAATAGCTGGCGCGAAGCGCTATTCCGCATCGACCACACGAAGCAGATATGCCACGCGCGTTGCGGCCGTGCATTTAAAACGCTCGTCCGCGCGAACGCCCGCGACCCATACTACGGCACCTCCCGGAGCCGTTCTTACCACGGGTACGCCAGAGCGGTCTGAAACAGGAATGCGCGCCTCGTTCAACAGGTCTGACACTTTCTTGCTTCGGCCGTTCATCCCCAACGGGCACATCACGTCTCCCGGCACAGGGCTATCCACCCACAGGCGCGCCGATCGTGCCTCGGTGGGAATCTCCCCGCGCGAGCCGGCTAACATCCGCTCGCTATCGCGGTCGGCAAACCCCAGGGCCGCCGCATCCACCAAGGCCGCAACCTTTCCGGCAGCAGCAAGCTCGCGGGCACGGTGCACGATATCGCACCCCGGCTCCACAGCCATCGGCTCCGCTGTCAGCATATGCCCCGCCCCCAGCGGCAGACGACCGGGAACGGAGATCCAATCGGCCACTAAACCCTCGCGCGCCGCCGGGGCCTTGAACGCCAGCGTGCCAAACTCCACACGGGCATCAATTCCCGCAGGAAGCGTAACCGAGCCCGAGCCCGCAGCGACGCAGGCGAGCACGCGCTCCACGTGCCGCATCTCCGGTCGCGCGTCGGGATCGATGCGCTTAATCGCCAATCGCACGATACGCCGTGCAATCACAACCTCAGCGGCGGCAAGACGGCGCGCATCGAGCACAAGTGCGCCCGCCGCTTCCTTGCGCAGGCAGCTTCGAAACGCCTGTGCCGAAAGCTGGGAAAGAAAGGCGTCTTCGTCGCCCAGAATTTCGCAAGCGGCGCCAATCGTCTTACAGACGCTCGCGTTGCGCTGTGCCACCACCGGCATCACCCGATGGCGTACATAGTTGCGCAGGTACGAAACGTCCTCGTTGCTTTCATCTTCCCGCCATGGCTGACCGTGCACCTGCAGATAGCTCACGAGCTCATCGTGCGTGAGGTCGAGCAAGGGGCGAACCACAATGTTCCGACGGCGCGGAATGCTCGATAGACCCGCGGGACCCGACCCTTTAATGGCATTCATCAAAAATGTTTCCGCGCGGTCCGACGAAGTATGCGCGGTACAGATACGAGCCGCCGTCCGCGGTGCGCCCGATTCGGCACAAAGTTCGCGAACGTATCTCCGTGCCGCGGCATAGCGCACCTCGCGAGCCGCAGCCTCGATATTGCCCGATTCGTCATCAAAATAGGCATGCTCAACACACAGCGGCAAACCGTATTGCGCGCACAGGTCACGTACAAAGGCCTCGTCGCCATCGGATGCCTCCCCGCGCAGATGATGGTTTACATGCAGCACGTGCAATCGCTCGCGCGCAATGGGAGCGACGCCGCGCCCGTCCTGAATATCCAGCTTTGATGTGCAAGCCATAAGGAGCAGCGCCGTCGAGTCCGCACCGCCTGATACCATGAGCACTACGGGGGCAGCGGCCTGCCGCGTTGCCAGGGCGCTCTTATCCGTCCTCGGCGCGGCATGATGTCCATAGTGCTGAGATACCGTTGGCATTCGCTTCCTCCTCTATTCGTCCGCACCCATTGTATCCTTTGGAATCTTATGTCTCGCCTGCACCTTCATATCCTCGGCAGCGGCTCAAAAGGCAACTGCGCACTCGTCGAGGGGCCTCAGGGGCTCATCATGATCGACAACGGCCTGTCCCGCCGCGAGACACTTAAACGCATGGCGGAGCTTGGCCTCTCGGCAGACGACGTCGCCGCTCTAGTAATCACCCATGAGCATGGTGACCATATCAAGGGGCTCGATGTATGGTGCAAGCACTGGCATGGTCCCCTCTTTGCCAGCAGGGACACCCTTTCATGCAAAGAAAACCTCGCGCACCTGCCCGTAGAGGAATTTGACCCCGGCGACACGCTCCCCATTGCCGGCATCCACGTGCAAACCTACTCAACATCGCACGATGTCATCAATCCTGTCGGCTATCGATTTAATGCTCTCGATGATTCCATTGGGTTTGCCACCGACACCGGAGAGTTATCGAGCAAGGCCATAGGCATCCTCAAAGACTGTCGAGTTCTCGCGCTCGAAAGCAACCACGATGTAGCTATGCTGCGCGAAGGAGCGTACCCCCGCTTTCTTCAGGAGCGCATCCTGTCCACAAAGGGGCACCTCTCCAACAACCAGGCCGCCGAAGCCGCGCGCGAACTTGTTACCGATCGCACCGAACAGCTCATCGCCATGCATATCAGCCAGGACAATAATCGTCCAAGCCTTACCGTCAAAAGCTATGCCAACGCGCTTGATGCAAGTCTCGATGATGAACTCGGCAGTTCTGCCACCCGTCTTCAAGGGCCACGGAAGCTCTCGATACGCCCTGCAAGTCAGTATCAACCGACAACTATTCAATAGCCCCTCAAGACAACAAAAGGGGGCTGGGAATCACTTCCCAGCCCCCTTAACTCATACTCTCGATTGAAGCAGAGCCATCGTTAGTCGATGGAGATCTTCGTGACGTTCTTCTTCTCGACGATCTTAGGAACCGTAACGGTGAGGATGCCGTCAGCATACTTTGCAGAGAGGCCCTCGCTCGAAGCGTCCTTCAGATATACGCCACGCGTCGCGCTGTACGAGCTAAACTCCTTCTGGAGGAAGTTCTTACCCTCGTTTTCGGCGCTCTCCTCGA
Organism: uncultured Collinsella sp.; assembly: GCA_958421655.1. GTDB lineage: Bacteria > Actinomycetota > Coriobacteriia > Coriobacteriales > Coriobacteriaceae > Collinsella. The sequence continues at coordinate 1,146 of CATZMG010000068.1, read as the reverse complement.
CGTTCACGCTGATGGACAGGCGACCCTCATTGAGCTCAACGTCGATGTCATCCTTGGCGACACCGGTCAGATACGCCTTGACCTCGTAGCCATCGCCCTTGTCCTCAACGTCAACGGGGAACGCCTTGGAGGCAATCGAGTTGTTTGCAAGGTCGGTCATATCATCAAACAGATCGAACAGCGAGCTAGCAGAAGGACGAACGCCAAAAACCGAACGATAAGGAACCATGCTTGCCATGTTTACCACTCCTTTTAAGGACTGCCGAGCCATCTTCTAGGTGACTGGGACTTCTTTTGACGCTCTTATATATGCCCACCCAGTGCCCATATATACATCGACTATAAAGTTTTTTGAGTCCGGTACTATAAGCATATCTAAGTGTGTATGACTCAGGTTTTAGTAAGGTTAAGGTTCTTTGAACCAGAGCTTAAATAACAAGTATGTTCGCAGCTACAAATAACAAGGGGCTTACAATGAGCGCGTACACGTTGTTGGTAACGAGCTAAAGGGCATCATGGACGACCAAAACCAGAACAATATGTTTATGCCGACGCAGGGCGAAGATACTTCTACGCAGCCGCCACGGTTCCATCGCCCCCACATCTCGCAAGAGCCCATCAATGACCCAGAGCCCGATTATGTGACGAGAAACCGATATCAAACGCTCGAGGATGCCCAAACGGGACGTAAACATATGGGCGTCGCCTCGGGAGACCCTGTATATCTGAAAGACGCACCATTATCTAAAAACAGCGCAGCTAGTGATGAGCCGATGAAAGCATCCGCCACTCATCGACAAAGAGGTCCTCGACCAAAGCAAACCTTGACGCATTCGGCTCGCTATCTCGAAACGCCAAAACAGGGAAAATCAATCTTCGTTTCGACAAGTAAACGACGCAAGCAGCATCGACTGACAATCCTGCTTTTGATCATTGCGGTCATAGCAGTTGCCCTTGTTATTCGATTTATCTTCTTTAAATAAAGGCTCAATACCAAAAACGATAAGATCGTCTGGTGTAATAGAGTCATTTACGCCCCGTAAACGCAAAAAAGGGGGAGGCCGCGAGGCCTCCCCCTTCCAAGTTCGATGACGGCTCGGTGCCGTCCACCGGTCAGCGGCGCCCTGGCCTCCCACGGGCTGACCC
>CATZMG010000067.1 GCA_958421655.1 uncultured Collinsella sp. | reverse complement strand
CGGCCATGGTGCCCTCGCCCGCAAGCGGCGACTTGTCGCGCCAGACGTTCTCGAACTGCTCCTTGTCGAGCACGTGGTCGCGCTTGGCGGCGACATCGGTCACCGTCACGCGGTCGGTGCAGGAGTAGCACGGGTCGAGCGAGCCGACGATCAACGCCGCGTCGCCCACGGTGTTGCCGCGGAACATGTAGCGCAGGACCGGCCAATTGCTGTACGTGGCCGCCTTGGCGCGCCAACGGTAGCACTTCTGGTTGTTGCCGAGCATGGCCCAGTGCACGTCCTCGCCGCGCGGAGCCTCGGTGGCGCCGATGGCGTACTTGTGCGGGGTGTACTCCCAATCCGTGGTAAGGATGGGGCCCGACGGGCAGTTCTCGAGCATGGTCTCGATCATGTCGATCGAATCGTAGACCTCCTGGATGCGAACGGCGGTACGGCCGAAGGCATCGCAGGTGTCGGCCGTGGCGGCGTGCATCTTTTGGACGTCCGGATCGGCGTAGCCGTCGAAGGGATGGTCAAAGCGCACGTCGCGGGCATAGCCCGAGCCACGCATGAGCGGGCCGACCGGCGAGAAGTCGCGTGCGATCTTGCGGTCCAAGATGCCGATACCGCTCGTACGCTCAATGAAGTTGGGCGTGGAGAGTAAGACGTCGACGAGCTCCTGAACCTCGGAGCGCAGCTGGTGGATGGTCGTGAGCGTGGAGAGCTTCTGCTCAGCCAAAATGTCGCGACGCACGCCGCCGATCACGTTGAGGCCGTAGGTCTTGCGGTGACCGGAGAGCTTCTCGGCCAGGTCCATGGATTTCTCGCGGACGCGGAAGAACTGCTGGAAGCCGGAGTCGAAGCCCGTGTAGTGCGACGCCAGGCCAATGTTGAGCAGATGCGAGTGCAGGCGCTCGACCTCGAGCATGATAGCGCGGATGTACTGGGCGCGCGGCGGTACATGAATGCCCTGGGCGCGCTCGACGGCCTCGGCATAGGCCACCGAGTGGGCGCAGCCGCAGATGCCGCAGATGCGGTCGGCGAGGAACGTCACGGCGTCATAGTTCAGGCGCGTCTCGGCGACCTTCTCCATACCGCGGTGCACGTAGAACAGACGGTAGTCGGCGTCGACGATCGTCTCGCCCTCAACGAACAGGCGGAAGTGGCCGGGCTCGTCGGAGGTAATGTGCAACGGGCCCATGGGGACGAGTGTGGTCTCCTTGCCCTTGGTATCGGCCAAGAACTCGTAGTTTTCCATGTCACTCGCGGGAGCGGGACGGAAGCGGTAGTCCATGGAGTCCTTGCGCAGCGGGTACAGGCCGCTGGGCCAGTCATCGGGCAGCACCAGGCGACGACGGTCGGGCAGGCCCTCGGGGATCAGGCCAAACATATCGCGCAGCTCGCGCTCGCCCCACACGCAGGCGGGGACGAACGGCGTCACGGACGGGAACGTCATCTTGGCGGGATCGACCTCGGCGCGGACGGTCACCCAGCCGGGGTCCTCCCCCTCCATGGAGATGACGTAGTACACGGCGTAACGGCCGCACAGGCTGCGTTCATCGTTGCCGATGATCACGGGAATCCAGCCGTAGCGCTCGTAGTACAGGTAGTGGACGGCCTCGGGCAGCTTGTCCTGCTTGACGGTAATCGTCAGCTGGTCCTCGCACTGCCACTCGACCTTCTCGATGCAGCCCGGAACGGCGTGGCGCAGGGCCTCGACATGGCTCTCGCAGCGGCGGGCATACACCTTGTTCTCAGTTTCAATCATTCGTTACTCCACCTCGCTCTGAGCGGTCTCGGTACCGAACACAGCGCGGTACATCGGCGTCGCGTGAAGTTCCTCGGTGCTCTGCTCGAGCACGATGCCGGTCGCGGTCTCCACACCGTGCACGAGAGGCAGCGGGGTGGCGATGCCAAACCACAAGATCATGACAGCCAGGATGATTTCGGGGATCAGCATGAGTGCCGGGGCCTCATGCTTGCCCATGCCCTGGGGCGCATGGCCGAATACTGACTTGAGTGCGATGCGGGTGAGCGCGGAGATGGCCACGGTAAGACCGAGGGCGACCACGACGACCAGCCACATGGGACCGGCGGTAACACCGGCGACAAAAGTCAGGAACTCGGAGATAAACATGCCAAAGGGCGGGAAGGCACCAAGACCGAGCAGCGCCAGGACGGCGAGCGCAGCGGTTGCGGGGGCAACCTCGACGACACCCTGAATCTTAGCCAGGCTACGCGTGCCAAAGGCGTGCTGGATGTTGCCGGACACGCAGAAGGCAAGCGTCTTGGTAAAGCCGTGGAACACGCAGTGCAGCAGGGCCGCGGCAATACCCAGCGGGCCACCGATACCCAGGCACAGGGCGATAACGCCCACGTTCTCCACAGACGAGTACGCAAAGCGGCGCTTGAGGTCGTCCTGGCGAAACATCGAAAGTGCCGCCACCAAAATGGACAGCGTGCCGACGATCAGCAGCAAAAGTTGCGGATACTCGGCGCCCACGGCCTGGATGGTAAAGCCGTAGAAGCGCATGATCACAAGCATGGCGCACTTAAGCAGCACGCCCGAGAGCAGGGCCGAGACAGGGCTCGGGGCCTGGGAGTGAGCATCGGGCAGCCAAGTGTGCATGGGGAACAGGCCGGCCTTGGTGCCAAAGCCGATCACGATAAACGCAAAGGCGAGGCGCATGAGCGTCGGGTCGAACTGGTCGGCATACGGCAGCACGCACGACAGGAACGCGGCCTCGTGGGCATTGGGAATCACGTCGGCGGCGTTGGCGTAGATCAGCAGCGTACCGAACAGGCCAAAGGCCACGCCGGCGGTGCAGACCATCGCATACTTCCAAGAAGCCTCGAGGGCCGTCTTGTTCTTGTAGATACCCACGAGGAACACGGTGGAAAGCGTGGTTGCCTCCACGGCGGCCCACGTGAGGATCATGTTGTTGGACAGGCACGCGAGCAGCATGGTGAACACAAACAGGCTAAACAGCGCAAAATACTGCTTGGCGTGCTCGGCGGGCATGGAGCCCTCCTCGATATCGGCCTTTACATAGGGCAGCGAGAACAGCCCCGTAAGAAAACCGATAAAGCCGATGAGCAGCACAAAGATGGCGCCCAGCGAATCGAGGTGAAACCACAGACCAAGAGCGCTCGCGGTGTCGCCGCTCATAAGGACGTCACCGGCCGTCATTATCGACAGCACCAGGACGGCTGCGACGGAGACCAGGTTGAGACCGGCGAACACGTTATAGGACGTGTTCTTGGACAAAAACGCCATGACCAGCGAGAACACCAAAGGAGTCGCGAGCAGGGCGAGAATCAACGTTTCCATGGACTACCCCCTCAGCTCGGACAGGTCGCGCGCATCGAGCGAGTGGGAGTCGTCCCAAATGCGACGCACGACGATGGACATGATGATGACGGCAAAGATGGCGTCGGTGGCGATACCGATCTCGATGATCTCGGGAGCGGTGGGGGCCAAAAGCGCGAGCGTCACATGGCTGCCGTTTTCCATAAGGCAGTATCCAAAGATCTGCTTCATGATGTTGCGCTGCGAGATGATGCAGGTGAGGCCCACAAAGAAGTGAGCGAAGCTAATAGCGAGCGCAGGCGTTGCGACCTCGGCCGTGGGCAGGCTGATCTGCGTCACGACGGCAAAGCAGATCGCAACCTCGACGGCGATGATGCAAATGGCCCACGCGGGCTTAAGGCCGGCCTTGAGCGATGCGTCGCTCGGCTCGCCCATCTTCTTGTATGCGCGGTTGAGGATGTAAGGGACCAGGACGACCTTAGTGATAAAGGCAGATCCAGCCCACATAAGCAGCTCCTGCGCACCAGTGGTGACACCGAGCGTGGCGAGCAGCCCCACGAGCACCAGCGACTGCACCGCATACCAGCTAATGGAATGTTTGATGTTCTTGGAGACAACCACCATGGTGGACGTGACGATCAGAAGGCCGCCAAGGATGTTGACGATCGAATAACCCATGTCGTTCTACCTCCTAACCGATCCAGCTGGCCGAAAGCGGGCCGCTGACGATGACCATGATGATGAGCACGATGAACACGAACGCCATCGCGCGGGGAAGCGGGGCACCCGCAGCGACCTCTTCGCTCGGCTCGCCGGGCAGGCAGTAGCCCATCCACTTGAGGAACCAGGCGAAGGTGGCGACGGTCTCGGCGACCATAATGCACACGAGCACCAGGATCGCAACGTTGCCGGCACCCACAGAAAAGCCGCCGGCGATGATCTGGAACTTCGAGAAGAACGTGTTCATGGGCGGCACGCCGGCAATGGCGAGCGCCGCAACACCGAAGCCCACGCCCGAGATCGGGTACTTCTTTACGATGCCGCGAAGCTTGGGCAGCATACGCGTGCCGAGTGTAAAGGAGAACGAACCGGCGATCAGGAAGAACAGCGTCTTGGCGAAAGCGTGGTTAAAGATGTGGCACACGGCGCCATCAAAGGCCAGCTGGCTGCCAAAGACCGAAAGGCCCAGACCAAAGAACACATAGGAGAGCTGGGCGATCGTGGAGAAGGCCAGCAGACGCTTCATGTCCTTTTGCGGCAGGTACATCAGGAAACCAAAGAGCATGGTGACCATGGCGTCGATAATGGCGACCCAGCCCACGATCTCGGGAATCTCGCCGGCAGAGACGAGTGCACGCGCGAACACGCACACGCCGACCTTAACCATCGAGGCGCCATGCAGGTAGGCCGAAACAGGCGTCGGCGCCTCCATGGCCGAAGGCAGCCACATGTACATGGGAACCTGTGCGGACTTGGCCCAGGCCGCAAACAGCACGAGCAAAAGGACGATAGCCTTGAGCTTGGCATCGAGGCCGGCAATCGCGGTAATGGCGAAGGTGCCGGTGTGGGCAAACACGATGGCGGCGCCCAGATACAGGCCGAGCGCACCGATATGTGTAATGATCAGGGCCTTCATACCGGCCTTCTTGGCCGTAGGCGTCATGTAGTAGCTAATGAGGCCCCAAGAGCACGCACCCGTGATCTCAAAGAACACGAGCTGGCCCAAAAGGGTCGAGCTGTACACAAGACCGGCCATGGCACCGATAAAGGTCGCGAGGTACGCGTAGAAGCGACGACGCGGCGCGTCGGGATGCTCACGGTTATTCTCGCTCATATAGGGAATCGAATAGATCACGACAAGCAGGCCGATACCCACAAAGGCGGGCGCAAGCAGCGTGCTCATGCGATCGAAGGTGAATCCCATGACGAGGGTCTGCCCAAACGAGATCAGGGGGACCTGCGTGTCGGGCATGCCGGCGCCGGCGAAATTCGCGGCGAGGGCAATGGTGCAGACCGTCGAGACGGCGGCACCCAAAACGCTGAACCACTTGGCGTACGGACGGGGGAACAGGGCGACGAGCACTGAGGCCACCATCGGGGCCGCGATAGCGACCAAGCCGAGAAGGGACAGACTGACTGCAAATGACATTGTTTCTCCCTTCTCCTACACGCCGACGACCACGAAGACAAACGCCAGCACGGCGATGCCCACGACGGCCCAGGTCTGATTACCGAGCACCTTAAAGCGCGAACGCGAGCAGGAGTTCTCGATCACGCCGCACACGACAAAGTCGATCAGGCACTTCACCAGGAAGATGACTGCGCCCAGAACGGCGGCGGCGCCCACGGTCGCGGGCTCGCCCCAGGGGACGAAGATCGCGCAGAACCAGGCGACGACCAGGACCTGCTTCATGGACATGGCGAGCTTGGCCATCGCAAGCGACGGGCCGGAAAGCTCGGCGAGCGGTCCTTCCTGAAGCTCCTGCTCGGCCTCGGCCTGATCAAACGGCAGCTTGCCGAGTTCCATGTAGCAGGCAATCGCAAAGGCGATGCCGGCGAGGATCACGGCGACCGGCGCGTCGACGGCGCCCGTCATGATGTGCTGACCCATGGTGGCGATGTCGGTGGAGCCGCACACCAGGGCGGCGGCAAACAGCGCCAGCAGCATGGACGGCTCGATGAGCACGCTCATGAGCAGCTCGCGGACGCCGCCGATACCGGCGTAGGCGTTGGACGAATCCACGCCGCAGAGGGCGAAGAAGAAGCGGGCGAGCGCCAGGCTGTACATGATGGTGATGGCGTCACCAAAGACCGGGATGGGGCTTTGTGCCGTAAAGAGCGGCAGGCCCATCGCGAGCATAAAGGCGACGGCGAAGAACAGCGGCGGCATAATGCGCAGCGCAAAGCTCGCGTCCTCGCTCTGGGACTCGGGGCGCGCAAAGAGCTTGGCCAGGTCGCGATAGTCCTGCATGATGCTGGGGCCGCGACGGTTGTGCATCTTGGCGCGGATCACGCGGCCGAGACCGGAGAAGAACGGCGCGACGGCCATAACGACCACGCCCTGCAGAACGGCAAGTACGATGTTGTTCATGCTCTCCCCTCCTTAACCCATTTGCACGGCGAGCACGAGGAACACCACGAGTGCCGCGACGATGTAGCAGATATAGATGCTGTAGTTGCCGCCTTCGAGCTTAGTCGCGAGGTCTGCGAGCTTCTCGACACCCTTATGCGGGGCATCGACGAGAACCTTGTCGGGTACAGGCTCCACAGCCTCGGCCACACCGGTGAGCTTCTGGAAGAAGTGCGCGATGGACCAGCAGACGGCCGTGCAGCGGTCGCGCAGCGTGTAGAGCGGCTGCATAAACCAGGACACCTCGGAGGCAAAGGTCGTGGCCACGACGGGCATATGCTCGTTGGGAGCATAACCGCATGCCCACGGCTGGGACTTCTGCACCTTGCCGACGGTCTTGAGCTTGCGATAACCGCAGGCAAAGCCGACGAGCACCACGAGCGCAATGGCGATCGCGGGCGTGGAGGTGGCAGCGCCGGAGTACTGGTTCATGAGCTCCATGCCCTCGGCGGCAAACACGCCACCGTACGGATGCAGCACGGACGCGGCGACATCGACCAGCACGGGCGCGATCACGGGAGCGCCAATGCCCAGCACGACGCAGATGGCCGCGAGCAGGCCCTGTGCAAACACCATGGGGGCAGGAACCTCCTTGGCATTGGCTGCAGCCTCGGAGCGGGGCGCGGAGGCAAAGGAGACGCCATAGGCCTTGACGAAGCACGTGACGGCCAGAGCGCCGGTAATGGCAAGCGCGACGGCAGCGAACACGGCCACGATCATGACGGCCTTGTCGCCCTGCATGGCGGCATTAAAGAGCGACTGGTAGGTAAACCACTCGGACACAAAGCCGTTGAAGGGCGGGATGGCCGAGATGGCAAGCGCGCCAATAAGGAAGCAGATGGCCGTTGCCGGCATACGACGGAACAGGCCGCCCATCTTCTCCATATTGCGCGTACCCGTGGAGTACAGCAGCGCACCGGCGCCCAAGAACAGCTCGCCCTTAAACATCGCGTGGTTAAACGTGTGGTAGAGGGCGGCCATCAGAGCCAGGACGGCGATGCCGACCGAGTTGAGCGCCATGGCGGCCATGGAGGCGCCGACGCCGAGCAGAATGATGCCGATGTTCTCGACGGAGTGATAGGCCAGCAGGCGCTTGATGTCATGCTCCTGCAGGGCGAAGGCCACGCCGAGGACCGACGAGATCGCACCGAAGACCATGACCATAAGGCCCCACCAGACCTGAACGCCCGAGGCGGAGAGCAGGTCGAGACCCACCTTGAGGATACCGAAGATACCGATCTTGATCATGCCGCCGGACATGAGGGCCGACACGTTGGACGGCGCCTCGGGATGCGCCTTGGGCAGCCAGCCGTGCAGCGGGATGATACCGGCCTTGGCGCCAAAGCCAAAGAAGGCGAGCACGAAGCACACGGATGCGACCGCGGGGCTAAACTGCGTGGCGCGGAAATCCGCAAAGGCAAACGAGCCGCCGGCGGAGTTGGTCATGGTGAGGAAGCTCGCCATGATGAGCACAAAGCCCACGTGCGCGATCACAAAGTAGAGCCAACCGCCATGGATGGAGTTCTCGTTCTCCTCGATCACGACCAGGAAGTACGAGGTCAGCGACATGAGCTCAAAGGCGACCAGGAACCAAAACACGTTGTCGGCGGTGATGACGAGCATCATGGACGCCACGAAGGTGTTAAAGAAGAAGCCGGCGCGGCCCTTTTTGCCCGGGTACTCATCAAAGTAGTTGAGACCGTAGATCGAACCGGCAAACGCGAGCACCGAGATGAGCGCCACGAACAGGCCGGACAGCTGATTGAGCAGCAGCTGGAAATGGGCAAACGGGAAGAACACGATGGTGTCGACCGACGTGACATCGCCCAGCACGGCCTGGATACCGGCCACAAACGAAAGCACCGCGGCGACGGCGCCGATAAGGCAGCCGGCGGTCTTGGCGGCGTTATCGGCCTTGATCAGCAGAACCGAGGCGAGCGCACCGATGCACGAGACGGCAAGCGATGCGATAAACAGCGTCATGCTATCCATTGTTTACGCTCCCTTCTGCTTTCTCGGACAGGCCCTGGGCCACGGCGGTAACGTCGACGACCGGACCGTTTTCGATCGAGCACAGGCGCTTGGCCTCATCGAGCTCGCGATCGGCCGCGCCGCCCATGACGGTCAGCGCCTTGGTGGGGCACGCCGCCACACAATGCGGGCCGTCCGGATCGAAGGCGCACAGGTCGCACTTGACAGCGCAGGTGTACTGGCCGGGAGCCCACGTAAGCAGGCTGCTCAGGGACTTAGGATACGAAGGCGTCGGGTCGCACATGCCTGCGACACCGGCGATAGACGTGCCATCGGGATGGATGGCTCCGAAGGGGCACGCGATGGCGCACAGCCTGCACCCGATGCACTCCTGCTCCTTGACGTGGATGCGGTCGCCATCGTGCTCGATGGCATTCACCGGGCAAACCTCGGCGCAGGGGGCACCCTCGCAATGGTGGCAGGCAAGGGCGGCCGAAATACCGCCGGTCTTCACGAGCGCCAGGCGCGGCGTATCCTGAAGACCCTGCATCCGGTGGGCGTCGGCACAGGCGGACTGGCATGTTCCGCAGCCGATGCACCTCTCCGGGTTGATGTCGATGAAGCGGTTCATCCCCACTTCCTTTCAAAATAACGGGCCGGGCTCCCGAACGTACGGGACGCCCGGCCCAAAAAGCCAACGAGAACGGGACTACACGATTTGATTCACGTGCGTCTCGTCGTCGAACTTGGCGGCGCCGGGCTCAACGTCCTGAGGAGCGGCGGCGTCCACCAGAGCCTGCTTGAGCTCGGTGTACTGACGCTCGACCTCGCCCTCAGCCCAGACCTGGTCGGCGATAGCGTCGACCTGGCAGGCGGAGAACTTGTCCTCGGGCGTATGCGAGACCGGGTCGACCTTGTGCATGGTCAGCTCGTTGCACTTGCCGATCCACCACTGGTAGGTCATATAGACCGTGCCCTTGTTGATACGGTCGCTCACGTCGGCGCGGCTGTATACCTGGCCGCGGCGGCTGTGGATCGAGACGATGTCGCCGTTCTTGATGCCGCGCGCCTGGGCGTCCGCGGGATTCATGCGGACAAAGCCGGGCTCGTCGGCAAGCAGCGCCAGCGTCTTGCAGTTGCCGGTCATCGAGCGGCAGCTGTAGTGGCCGACCTCGCGGACGGTGCACAGGATGAGCGGGTACTCATCGTCGGGAAGCTCGGAGGGCGCCTCCCAGTCGTGCGCCATCAGGTTGGCGCGGCCGTCCTTGGTGGTGAACTTGCCACCAGCGAACATGTCGGGCGTACCGTGGTCGTTCACATCGGTGCTCTTGACGGGCCACTGGGCGTAGCCGCCCTCGGGAGCCATCTTCTCATAGGTCGCGCCCACAAAGTTGGGGCACAGGCTGATGCACTCGTTCCAGATCTGCTCGGTGTTGTCGTAGTGCATGGGGTATCCCATGCGCGTAGACAGGTCCGCGAAGATCTCCCAGTCGTGACGGCACTCGCCCTTGGGCGGAACAGCCGCGTCAAAGTGCTGGAAGCTACGGTCGGATGCGGTAAAGACACCCTCGTGCTCGCCCCAAGAGGTGGCAGGCAGGATGACGTCGGCGAGCATGGTCGTCTGCGTCATAAAGATGTCCTGGCAAATGAACAGATCCAGCTCGGAGAGCGTCTTGCGCATACCGGCCGAATCGGGCTCGGTCTGCACCGGGTCCTCGCCGTAGTTGTAGAAGCAGTGCACCTTGCCCTCGTCGACCAGGTGGCCCAGGTCGGTGAGCTTGTAGCCCTCCTCGAGCGGGAGCTTTTCCTCGGGCACGCCCCAAGCCTTGGCAAACTTGGCACGCACAGCCGGGTCGGTGACCTTCTGGTAGCCAGGGTACAGGTTGGGCAGCATGCCCATATCGCAGGAGCCCTGGACGTTATTCTGGCCACGCACGGGCGCGAGGCCGGAATTGGGTTTGCCGATCTGGCCGGCAACGCAGGCGATGGAGGCGATGGTGTGCACCGTCTTCAGGTTCTGCTTCTGCTGGCATACGCCCATGCCCCAGCCAATGATGGCAGAAGGCTTCGCCGTGGCGTACATCTCGGCAGCTTGGTGGATCAGCGCGGGCTCGACACCCGTGATGTCCTGTACGGATTCGGGAGTGTAGTTCTTGATGGTCTCCCACCACTCGTCAAAGCCGTTCGTATGCTCGGCGACGAATTCCTTGTCGTAGAGGCCATCGTTGACCAAGCAGTTGGCAAAGGCGTTGAGGAACGCGACGTTGCAACCGTTCTTGATCGGAAGGTAGAGATCGGCGATACGCGCGGTTTCGATATGGCGCGGATCGGCGACGATGATCTTGCAACCCTTTTCTTTGGCTCGCACGATACGCCTTGCGACGATGGGGTGCGAATCGGCAGGGTTATAGCCGAAGAGGAAAATGCAGCCCGCATCCTCCATACCGGGGATGGAGCATGACATGCAACCTGAACCAACCGTGTCCATCAGACCGAGGACAGTAGGGCCGTGTCAAGTACGGGCGCAGTTGTCCACGCTGTGGGTGCCGATGCACGCACGCGTAAACTTCTGCATGACGTAGTTCGCCTCATTGCCGCCGCCTCGCGAAGAGCCGGTGGTCATGACAGCGTTAGGACCATATTCGTCAATTATGGCCTGCATCTTAGATGCGGTGAAATCCAGTGCCTCGTCCCAGCTTACGCGCTCAAGATCCGCGCCCTTAGTGCGGCGGATCATCGGGTGCAGTACGCGAGGAGTCAAGATCTTGGTGTCGTTGATGAAGTCGTAGCCGCTCATGCCCTTAAGGCACAGCTCGCTCTGGTTGGTGATGCCGTTGAGCGGTTCGGTACCCACGACCTGGCCGTTTTGGACCAAGAGGTTAAACTGGCAAC
>CATZMG010000066.1 GCA_958421655.1 uncultured Collinsella sp. | reverse complement strand
GTCAAATAAACGCACCCGCACGGCGCCAATCGAGCGGTGAACGGCAGGGGCGTAACGGGTGCTACGCTTACACGGAGCATTCCTCGCTTAAGGCATCGAGGCGTGCCTTAACGGCATCGGCGGCGATGTGATAGGAAAAACCCTTACCCATCAAAAACCTGACGAGCTTTTCGAATGCACGTACTTCGGGAACGCGACGTTTAGCGAGCAAGGCCGAAGCGCGGGCCAAGTCATCGTCCGCGGCAAAATACGCCTCGGGATACCCGGGGATATCGTCAAGCACGACATGACGACGCTTGAGCTCAACCTCGATCTTGCGCTGTCCCCAGCCGCGACGCTTGCGTTCTTCGATAAAGTACGAGCAAAAGCGGTTCTCATCCAAAAAACGATACTCGGTCGCTCGAGCAACGGCAAAATCGATCGCAGGCTGTCGAAAGCCATAGCGCGCCAGCTTATCGCGTACCTCGCCCGTGGCATGATCGCGGCGCGAAAGCATCTCGGTCACCATGGTGAGCGCACATTTACGTTCGATAAGCTGCACTGCCTCGCGAAAGTCATCCCAATCACAGGGAAGATCGGGGCGGTTCTTAACGTACAGGCGCGCCACGCGCACGGGAATCCAAATGGAACGTTCGAAACCGCCCTCGAGATCGCAATCGATATGCGCGCAGGGCTTTTTAGACGCATAACCGCTCGAGAACGAGGAGGCCGCTTTCTTATCGGGAAAGACGACCGTGGCCTCGGTCACCGTATACGACATGTCGGCATCCGCTACTCGTCGTCATCGTCGAGCATCGCGGAGCCATCGATGGCGTACAGCTCATCAAACTCCTCGGGGGCGGGCTGATCGGTCAACTCAACCTCGGAGGGGGCATCGTCGTCATACTCAAGGCCGCAGGCAAGGCGAACCTTGTGCTCGATCTCGTCGGCGCAATCGGGGTGCTCGCGCAGGAACGTCTTGGCGGCCTCGCGACCGTTGCCGAGCTTATCCTCGCCATAGGCAAACCAGGACCCCATCTTTTTGCAGATGCCGCACTCGACGGCCATATCCAGAATCGAGCCCTCTTTGGAGATGCCGGTGCCATACATGATGTCAAACTCGGCCGAGCGGAACGGAGCGGCCACCTTGTTCTTAACGACCTTGGCGCGCACGCGATTGCCGATAACTTCGTCCTTGAGCTTGATGGTATCGATTTTGCGAATATCGATTCGCACGGAAGAGAAGAACTTGAGCGCGCGGCCGCCCGTGGTGGTCTCAGGGTTGCCGAACATGACGCCGATCTTCTCGCGCAGCTGGTTAATGAAGATGCAGGTCGTGTTGGACTTGGAAAGCGAGCCGGCGAGCTTGCGGAGCGCCTGGCTCATCAAACGAGCCTGCAGACCCACCGTCGTGTCACCGATCTCGCCCTCAATCTCGGCACGCGGAGTCAAGGCGGCAACCGAGTCAACGACGATGGCATCGATGGCACCAGAGCGCACAAGCATATCGACGATCTCGAGCGCCTGCTCGCCCGTATCGGGCTGGGAAATCAGGACCTCGTCGATATCGACGCCAATGCGCGCGGCATAGGTGGGATCAAGCGCGTGCTCGGCATCGATAAATGCCACGACGCCGCCCATGGCCTGCGCCTCTGCAAGGATCTCGAGCGAAAGCGTCGTCTTACCGGAGGACTCGGGGCCATAAATCTCGACGATACGGCCGCGCGGCACGCCGCCGATACCCAAAGCGGCATCGAGCGCCAGAGAGCCCGTCGGAATAGCTTCGACCTCGAGCTCGGGACCGCCGTCGCCATACCTCATAATAGAGCCCTGGCCGAACTTCTTCTCGATCTCGGCCTTGGTGGTGGCGATCATCTCGTCGCGCTCTTTGCCCGTCGTGCGTGCATGAACGGTACGTACGGGACCTGAATTCTTGGCCATGAATAGCCCTCCTCTTAACAACCTGAAACGATAATAAACGAACGGCTGTTCGTGGTCAACCGTTCAGATTCATCATATGCACCCGACCATTCCAAAACCCGACCAAACGCCGACCAATCACCGACCAAACACTTGACCACGCCAATCACAAATACAGGTGATCGGACAAATTTAGGCTTTGTACCAGCGCAAACACCAATACCGTCAAAGGTCCCTATCTCCACAATTAAGGGGCCCTAAGGCCCCTTAAACCACGTCTATTCCATAGAATTGAGCACGCGGACAATGCATTCCAAAGCCTCCGCGACCGCATAGGCGCGAACGCACGACCGATCGCCCTCGTAATGACAGCGCGCAGACTCGACAACCGGCGCTCCCCCATCGGCCGCGCGATACGCCCAGCCAATATAGAACGTACCGGCGGGGTCTTGCTCGGTGCCGCCACCGGGCCCAGCATAGCCCGTTGCGCTTACGGCTATATCGCTCTGATAAAGGTCCAGCGAGCCCGCGGCCATCTCACGCGCCGTCTGGTGCGACACGGCGCTAAACCGATCGAGCGTTTCCTGCTCGACGCCAAGCACGCGATGCTTGATTTCATCGCAATAGGTCACCGCACCGCCACGAAGCACCGCCGAGGCACCCGGGATATCGGCAATCGTCGAGGCGATCATGCCCGCCGTCAACGACTCCGCCGTCGACACCGTCACACCACGGGCACTCGCGCGCTTGACAATATCACGCGCCATCTCCTCGTTGTTTGCGGCAATCTGTAAATAAGACTCCGTCATACCCACCAGGACCTAGACCGAAAAGACGATCTTACGGCAGTTCCAGAAGTACTGGGCGCCCGAGACAATGGTCAAAATCACGGCAATGACGTACAGGAAGCGCGACACCGAATAGACGCCGAGCAGCAGCGACACCGGCCCCAGCTGAAGACCGGCCATCGCAAAGACGCACAGATAGCCGCAGATAGAGACCATCGTGGTCGCCGTCTTATACTTGCCGAGCTTGTCGGCGGCAACGACCACACCGGCAGCACTTGCGACCATACGAAGGGCGCTCACCAACAGCTCACGGAACAGGATAATGAACACGGACCACACGGTCACCGCGCCAAAATCCAGGAACAGCAGCAGGGCCGAGAACACCAGCAGCTTGTCGGCGATGGGGTCCAAGAACTTGCCGAAATCGGTGATCTCGTTGCGCGAGCGCGCCAGATAGCCGTCGACTTTATCGGTGCACGACAGGATCACATACAAAATGAAGGCGGCGGCTGCAAGCGGACCGTCAAAGGTGCTCCAGTCCGTACCGGCAACGCTCGCGTGAGACAGGGCCGAGACGATCATGAACACCGGGATAAAGACGATGCGAACGCACGTCACGATGTTGGCGGGCGTCCAAACACTCGTCAGTTCCTTATTGCTCTCGTTTGCCACGACGCTCTCCTACTCCACAACATGACCGATAAGCTCATAGCAGAAGCTATCGGTAAACTCGACGGTCAGAATATCACCCACGGACGCCTCGCTGGCGTCCAGATGCACCGCGCCATCGGAATCGGGTGCCTGGAACCAGGCATGCCCGATCAGCTCGGCGCCATCCTCGGTCTCCTCGATACCATCGACAATCACCTGGGCGCGCTCGCCCACATGGGCGGCGGTGGCGGCAAAACCGAGCGACTCGGCCAGATCCATGGCCTCCTGGGCGCGCTCGAGCTTGACTTCCTCATCAACCTGACCCTCCATCTTGGCGGCCAGGCTGCCTTCCTCACGCGAGTAGGCAAAGACGCTCGTGTAGTCAAAGCCGACAGTGTCCATAAAGTCGATAAGATCGCGGAACTCGTCGTCAGTCTCGGTCGGGAAGCCGACCATGGCCGTAGAGCGAATCACGATTCCGGGGATGCGCTCACGAAGGTCGCGGAACAGATCCTCGAGCTCCTGGCGCGAACCGGAGCGACGCATGGCCTTGAGGATGCGCGCGTCGCAGTGCTGCACGGGGATATCGATATAGGGCAGCACCTCGGGCGTATCGCGAATCGTCTCGATAAGCTCGTCGGTCATACCCTCGGGCTGCAGATAGAGCACGCGGACCCAGACGTTGTGCGGACGCACGGCCTCGGCGACGGCACGCAGCAGCTGCGCCAGATTGCGCGGCGAGCCCTCGGGGACGTCCTCGTCGGCAAAGTCGGTGCCCCAAATACCCGTGTCCTGCCCGATCAGAACGATCTCGCGCACACCGCCGGCAACCAGGTCACGCACCTCGGAGATAATGCTTTCGGCATTGCGCGAATGATAGCGACCGCGGATGTAGGGGATCATGCAGAAGCTGCAAAAACGATTGCAGCCATCTGAGATCTTAACATAGGCAACGACACCCTCAACGGTACGCTTGACCTGCGGGATATAGGCCGCGATCTCGCGCTCAACGCCCAGTACGCCATCGATGACAGAGACGATACCGTCTTCCTCATCGGCCTTCACAAAGGCAGCGACCTCGGGAAGCTCGTCGGGCAGGTCATCGCCGTAACGAGACGGCACGCAACCGCACATGACGATGGGGCAGGCGCGAACGCCGTCCTGCACCTCGTTAGCGAGCTCGAGCGTGGTCTCGATGCTCTCGGACGTCGCCGAGGCAAGAAACGAGCACGTGTTGACGATAGCGATATCGGCATCCTGCGGATCGAATGCCTCCTCGTAGCCCGCAGCGGTCAGCAGCGAACGCATGCGGTCGGTATCGACCTCGTTCTTGGCGCAGCCAAGCGTGATATAGAGTACGGAACCCAACGGAGTATCCATGTTGAAGAGCGGTCCTTTCGAGTAAATTAGCGGTAGTTGGTAAACTGCAGCGGCTGACCGTAGTCCTGGTCGCGCAGGAACTGGATCACCGTCTGAAGCGCGTCCTTAGAGGCCGAGGTAACGCGCAGCTTATCAGCCTCGATGGTCACCTTGACCTTGAGCTTTTGATCCTTGATGTCCTTATTGATCTTCTTGGCGGTCGTCTGGTCGATGCCCTCGACGATATGGCCGAGCACGCGCACGGTACCGCCCGAAGCCGCCTGCGGCGCGTCCCAAGAGACAGCCTTGAGGTCGATGCCGCGCTTGATGAGCTTGGAGCTCAGCACGTCAATGATCTGCTTGGAGACAAAATCGGCCGGGGCATTGATCGTAAAGAGCTTGTCGCCCTTCGAAAGCTCGATGGTGGCACCGGAGTCCTTGAGGTCATAGCGCTGAGAGATCTCGCGGGTGGTCTGCTGGAAAGCGTTATCGACCTCCTGCATATTGACCTCGGACACAACGTCGAAGCTGGAATCTTTAGCCATGGTTCTTCCTTTCGGTAGAGGGAGCCTTAGTAGCTGTCGTACGAATTGTCATCTGAATCGTTCGCTGCCTGGCCGTCGGATGCCGCGTCGGTGCCGTCGGCAGACTGAGCATCGGCGCCGTCGGCAGACTGGGCGTCGGCGCCGTCGGCAGTATCGGTGTCGTCGGTACCCTCGCCGTCCTTGGAGTCTGTGGGCTCCTTCTTGGGAACGGTAATGGTCACGCGCGCCACGCCCGATGTCTTGGTGTCATAGCGAACCTTTTCACCGTTCTTGGTAACCGTGACATCGGAGGGCTTGGACGTGGTGATCTCGATCGAGGACTCGGGCGTGTACTCCTGCTCAAAGGGGCCGGTCGCCTGGGCGCCGTAGACCGATTTACCGTCGACCTTGACCTCAATCCAGGCGGTCTTGCCCTTGGCAACGGAGACCTTGACCTTGATGACCTCGTCCTCTTCCTTTTTCGCCGTCGCCTTGGCGGCATCGGAATCGGCAGAATCCGTGGCCTCGTCGGTGCCTTCATCCTCGTCAACGGATTCGGTCTTCTTGGAAGACTTCTTGGTCGTCGTCTTGGTGGCCGCAGGCGTCTCGGGCGTCGACTCGGGTGCAGAAGAGCCGCAGCCACGCAGGAGGACAACGATGAGCAAAATCAGCAAAAGCGCCACGGCACCGATGCCGGCGTAGATAATGCGCGGATCAAGTCCATTGTTCTGAGGGGCACGCCCGCCGCTGCGAGCGCGATTGGAGCCGCCACGACCATTCCCCTGCGACATACGGCCGCGACCGCTATCGGGACGACCACGATAGCCGCCTTGGCGCTGCGAGTCACGCTGACCCGAACGCGGCGCAAGCTCGCCACGGTTCTGATAGTCACGCTGGCCAGAGCGCGGCGTCGAAGAGCGCTGGCCGTAAGGCTGCGATTGCGAACGAAGGCGCGGCGTCACCTGCGTGGTATCGGCGTCGGCATATCCACCGCGGGAACGCCCGGCAGAAACTCCGCGATAGCCACGACCGGAGTAGCCACCGTCGCCGTAACCGGCGCGAGGATCGCGACTCAACCCGCGAGCAGCGGGAAGCGCACGGTCATCCGGCATAGGCGTGCTGCGAAAGCGATCTCGCTGAGAACGAATCTCCTCGCTGGAGCCCGTCTCGGTGATATAGCCCGCTTGCGGAGGTCGCTGACCGTACCGCGTCGAGCGTCCACCCTGAACCATCAGAAAGCGTCCGTTATCGACCGACGAACGCGAGTTAACGTAGCCGGCAGCATCCTGAAAACGACCGCCCTGCTGCGAGGTCTCGCGTTCATATGCCATGAGGTCGTCAAAATAAGCATTGACGACCTCGCGCGGATTGAGGCCCAAAAAACGAGCGTAGCTCGAAATCATGCCCTGTGCATAGCCGCGCGGGGGCATCGATGCAAAGTTACCGGTCTCGAAAAACTCGATGATCTGCGGCCTGATTTTGATGGTGTTGGCGACCTGCTGGATGGAAAGGCCCATCCGGCGACGCTGCTCGAGCAGCATGTCACCAAAGCGTGCAGCCATCAGAATCCTCCAAACTCACGATCTTCACGTGCCATCTCGGCGTCGACAGACTCCAGCGCGGCGAGCCCTTCCTCGTCCAGCAGGACCTCGCGCGGCTTGGAACCGTCGGGCGGACCGACGACACCCTTTTCTTCCAGCATGTCCATAATACGCCCGGCGCGCGCATAGCCAACCTTGAGGCGGCGTTGCAGGCCAGATGTGGAGCCCAGCTGCGATTCCACCACAATATGGGCGGCTTCCCAGATAAGCGGGTCGTCATCTTGCGGCTCGGCAACGCCCGTGCGAACAATGCCGCCACCAGCCATAGACATGGAAGCGGGCGCCACGGCAGACAGAATCTCCTCGTGATAGTCGGGCTCGCTTTGCGACTTAACGAACTCGACGATCTCGTTGATCTCGTCGTCCGAGACAAAGCAGCCCTGGATACGGCGGGGCTTGCCCCAGTCGACCTTGGAGAACAGCATGTCACCCAAACCGGTAAGCTTTTCGGCGCCCATCTGGTCGATAATGACGCGGGAATCGATGCCCGTAGCCACGTTAAAAGCGATACGGTTGGTGATGTTGGCCTTGATAAGGCCCGTCACCACGTTGGAGCTGGGGCGCTGCGTAGCCACGATAAGGTGGATACCGGCGGCACGGCCCAGCTGGGCGATACGGACGATCGAGGCCTCGACATCCTTGCCGGCGACCATCATCAGGTCCGAAAGCTCGTCGATGATGATGACCAGATAGGGCATCTTTTGCGGCGGATTATCGTAGTGTTCAAACTCGCCGGCTGCCTGCTTTTCGTTATACGTCGAGATCTTTCGAACATTAAGGCGCTCGAAGACCTTCAGGCGACGCTCCATCTCGGACACGGCCCACTGCAGCGCACTGGCCGCCTGCTTGGGCTCGGTCACCACGGGCACGTAGAGATGCGGCAGGCCGTTATAGCCCGCAAGCTCGACGCGCTTGGGGTCGACCATGATCAGGCGAACGTCCTCGGGAAGAGCGCGCATGAGCAAGGTCGTGATGATGGAGTTGATCATGACCGACTTACCCGAACCGGTGGTACCGGCGATCAGCAAGTGGGGCATCTTGGCGAGGTCGGCGACAACCGGCGTGCCCTCGGCATCGCGACCGATGGCAAGCTCGAGCGGACCGCCCTTCACATAGGGAAGCACGTCGCCCAGGTTGACGTTCTGACGCTTGCGATTGGGAATCTCGATACCAACAAGCGAGGTGCCGGGGATCGGCGCGAAGATGCGCACCGACTGGGCGGCAAGCGAAAGCGCGATATCGTCCTCGAGGCTCGAGATCTTGCTCACGCGCTCGCCCTCACCGGGCTGCAGCTTAAAGGTCGTGACCGTGGGGCCAGCAATCCAGCCGACAACGCGGGCGCTACGGCCAAACTCAAGCAAGGTGGACTGCAACGACTCGGCAGTCTGTTCCAGCTCCTTATCAGAAGACGCGGAGGACGCCGACTGCGGATTGGCGTGCAGGATTTCGAGCGGCGGGAGTTTGAGGCCGTCCTCTTGTTCGCCCTCGGCATCAGCAGCGGTGCCATCCGCTCCCCCATCGCCGGCTGCAACAGGAGCTGCGGAAGCCGTAGAGGTGGAATCGGCAACCTTGGGATGCTTTAGGAAGTCGGGAATCTGCGGAGCTGCCGAAACGGGATTCACGGCAAACGGCGGTTCTGACTCGTCAGCCTTGTCCGGGTCGTCTTCCATCGAAAACTGTCCGGTGACCTGTCCTGCCTTGGCACGGCGACGCGGCAGCAAGGTTGTCTTGGCGGTCTCGAGCGGAGCCTCGTCGTCCTCGTCATCGCCTTCGGTGAGCTCGATTTCGCTATCGGACCAAGACGGGTCGGGCTCGCTCGTGTTGAGCTTGGGCGCGGCCTTGCCCTTCTTGGCATGGCGACGCGGCAGCAGCGTGGTCTTGGCTCGCTCGGCCTCCACGGCCTCGGAAACGTCGACAAACGGGTCATCATCCTCGTCGTCATCCAAAACAGGATCAACATCGCCACCCATGACCGTGGTCACAGCGGCGTCAGTTCCCTTCTGGCGCAGAATGCTCAGGTGCGGACGGGCGACGCCGGGAACCGACAGGGCCTCTTCATCGCCCCACGGGCTCGCATTGACATCGGCACGACGACGCTCGGCAAAATCGGCAGCGCGATCGCGTGCGGAGCGCAAAACGCCACCCACCGAAAAGCCGATGATGACCAGGCCGACGACGACAAGCCCCAGCAAGACAACCATGGCGATAGGTTTACCCAGAGCGTTTTGCAAGGTACTTGCGATAAAGGCGCCAATGTAGCCGCCCGACGCGGAAAGGTTTTGCGGCGTAAACATGAGGTCGCACGAATCGCTCGTGCCCGGCACCATCAGCGACAGGATAGAGACAATGGCCACAAACACCACGGCGCCACCCGCGACCGAGCGAATGTTGAGCGGCGAGTCCTCACCCAAAAAGAGCGTGGCGGCAAACAGCAAGATGACAATCGGCAGCACGTAGGCGCCCAGGCCAAAGCCAAGATGATAGAAACCGGCAACCGCGGCTGTCACGGGTGCCGTTGCCGGGGAAATCACGGCAATGAAGGACGCAATCGCCAAAACGGCAATGACCACGCCGGCGATATCGCGATTGGCCGAAGGCTCGACCAGGGGCTCGAACTCATCGAACTCGGACTCGTGGCCCTTATTGGCACGAAGATGGGAACCGGCACCCTTAGCAGATGCCGGTTGGTTGTTGGCCTTATTGCCTTTGGCGTTTTGTGCAGATCCGCGCGCCAAACTAAACCTCCATGACGACCGGGATGATCATCGGACGGGTACGCGTACGGCTCCAGATAAAGTTGGAGAGCGAATCGCGCACGGCCTTGCGAATGGCATCGGATCCGCTGCTGGTAAAGCTAAATTTGCCCTTCTCGATCGTCTTCATGATGGCCGCAGAGGCATCCTCGGTGAACTGGTCGTCGATGGCAAACGAAACACCGCGGCCCGAGAACTCGATAGCCTCGATCTTCTTGTGCTTGAGCGAGACGATGGCGACGGCCGTGACCATACCGTCGTTGGCGAGCTTCTGGCGATCGCGCAGGACGATGGGGTCGGTATCGCCGATGCGCAGGCCATCGACGTAGACGACGCCGGACTCGACGGGCGTACCGCGCTTGACGATACCGCCACGCATCTCGAGCGTGTCGCCGTTATCGAGGATAAAGATGTGATCATCCTTAATGCCCATCTTACGGGCAAGCTGGGCATGG
This sequence comes from uncultured Collinsella sp., assembly GCA_958421655.1. Lineage (GTDB taxonomy): Bacteria > Actinomycetota > Coriobacteriia > Coriobacteriales > Coriobacteriaceae > Collinsella. Next base: position 1,402 of record CATZMG010000066.1, on the reverse strand, counting down.
GCACGCAGGTGCACGGCCTCGCCGTGAACCGGCATAAAGTAGGTGGGCTTGGCCATGGCCATCAGAAGCTTGAGCTCCTCCTGGCTGCCGTGGCCCGAGACATGGACGAGGGCGCGATTCTTATCCCACACGTCGCAGCCAAGCTTGGCCAGGCTGTTGACGACCTGCTGCACGGCCTTCTCGTTGCCAGGAACGGGCGTAGCGGACAGGATGACGGTATCGCCCTCGTGGATGGAGAGCGTCTTGTGCTCACCGTTGGACATGCGGGACAGGGCTGACAGCGGCTCGCCCTGAGAGCCAGTGCACATGACGACAATCTTGTCGTCGGGCAGGTTATCGATATCGAAGGCATCGATGATATCGGCATCATCAATGTTGAGGTAACCCAACTCACGCGCCACGCGGGTGTTGGTGAGCATGGAGCGGCCGGTCACGACGACCTTGCGACCGCACTTGCGAGCGGCGTCGCAGATCTGCTGCAGGCGATGGATATGGCTCGAGAACGACGCGACGAACACGCGGCCCGGAGCGTTCTTGATGGCGTGCAGCAGGTTGGGACCGACCTCGGCCTCGGACTTGGTAAAGCCCGGAACCGTGGCATTGGTGGAGTCGGAAAGCAGCAGGTCGATGCCCTGCTTGGCAAAGCGGCTGATGGCGGCATAATCGGGCGTGACGCCGTCGATGGGCGTCTGGTCGAGCTTAAAGTCGCCCGTGTGCATAACGGTGCCCTGGTTGGTGCGAATAAACACGCCCAGAGCGCCCGGAATGGAGTGCGTCATGGAGAAGAAATCGAGCGATATGCCACCGAGATTGACGTGGCTTCCGCCCTTGACCTCGCGGAACTTGGGCGCACGAATGCGGAACTCGGAGAGCTTACCCTCGATAAAACCGAGCGTCAGCTTGCTCGAGAAGATGGGCACCTTGTTGTTGAGGTCCTGCAGCAGGTACGGAAGCGAACCGGTGTGGTCCTCGTGGCCGTGGGTGACGACGATGCCGCGGAGCTTCTCCTCGTTCTCCAGGACATAGGTGTAGTCGGGAAGCACCAGGTCGATACCGGGCTGGGAATCGTCGGGGAACATGAGGCCGGCGTCGACGAGTACCATGTCGTCGCCGCACTCGAAGACCGTCATGTTCTTGCCGATGCCGTCAAGGCCGCCGAGCGGAATGATCTTCAAAGGAGATGATTTTTTAGCTGCCATAGGTTCGTGTAGTTTCCTTTCTTCGAAACGGGTCTGGAACAACCGACGGGGCGCTTCTGGCAAACCGACCGCCGGGAACGTACAAACATGCATCACAGAGTCGATGCAATAACCTAAGCATGATACCCAATTGCCCACCACCAGACCACCCATGCATCAAAGCCCCATCTGGACCTGTATATCCCGCCGGTTTCCCGTGGGGC